>CAZYXT010000060.1:0-15454 GCA_964651505.1 uncultured Enterobacterales bacterium | reverse complement strand
AAAACAGGGATTTTGGAAAAACTTCAGTAAAATCAATAAGTTACTAAGATCATAGACATGAAAGACTTAACTTAGCAGGCTTTTAAAGCCTTTGATAATAAAGGCCCTGATTGGTCGCCTCCACCACGCGAAAGCGCTCGTCTAAAAAGCGGATGGTGGTGCCCAAGCTTAAGTCGTAGCTTAGCGAGCCTGAAGGCTGCTCTTCATTCTTGCAGGTTTTGATATTAAACCTGATGTTGTCTTTGTCGCGTCCTGCGTAAATGAGCGAAGTGGTGCAGACGTTTTCTTTTACGTCCCGGTAGCGTTGCAGCAAAAAGTCGGCGCGGTTTTGAGGGGCGCAGGTTAAAACATTCAAAGAGGAGAGCACGCACAAACTGCCTTCATGGCTTACCATGAGGTATTTTAAGCCGTCGCACACCTTGCAGCTTGAAATCGTGCCCCGCCCGTCCAGGCTCTTCAAAGCAAAGCGCATGAAGCCCTCGCCTTGGTTGGTGCGGGCATATTGCCCTGGCATTAAGGTGACGGCATTGATGGTTTGTTCATAGGGAATGACGATGCTGTCGTTGATGCACACCTCATCGGCAAAGGTCAGAGCCCTGCCCACCGGCGCAAAGGCCAGCTCTCCTGTTTTGGGGCGCAAACTCAGGCTGCAAACGGCGGCAGAGGCTGCAACGTGCACAAACAGCACGCTTAGAACTAATGCTTTGAGGCCGCAGGTGCAGATCCTCTTAAAATTACGACCATACATCATGGTCTCATTCTAAAAAAGAGCCTCAAACCTGTCAAATTTAATTGAACAAAAATTTAAGGCACCTTTTTATTTAACAAGGTGCCTCAAACTTTTTCAAACCTTCGGGGAGACTTGGCTCAATTTAAATCCCCGGGGCGTTTGTTTTAAACTCCAAAGAGCGCCGCCTGCGCTTTGATCAGGTCCCCTGCGCAGTGGCGGCAGTTGATTGCCCGTCCTGCTTTGCATCGGCAGTCTTGCCTCTTGTGATCTGTGCTCTTTTGGGCTTTTGCTCTGTCCCCTCAAGGCGCTCTTTGATGCTTGCAAACAAGATCTTGGCCACATCGTCGTAGCAGTCTGCGTAAAAGAAGTTGACGCCCTCGCTTACTTCCTCGGGCAGCTCCTTGACATCGCCGCAATTGGCATTGGGCACGATGATGTTGTAAATGCCCATGCGCCGCGCGGCAATGGTCTTCTCGCGAATGCCGCCGATGGCCAAAACCTGTCCTGTCAGCGACAATTCGCCCGTCATGGCAAAGCCCTCGGCAGGGGCCTCGTTTAAGGCCAATGACAGCAAAGAGGTGGCCATGGTCACGCCTGCCGACGGACCGTCCTTGGGAGTGGCCCCTTCGGGCACATGCAGGTGAATGGAGGCCTTCTTGAAAAACTCCGAGGTCTTCTTGTCTGCATACTTCAAAAGGCTCGATTGGACAAAGCTGTAGGCAATCTGCGCCGACTCTTTCATGACATCGCCCAAAGAACCCGTGATGTTCAGGCCCTTGGCCTCGCGGTGAACAAGCGCAGACTCGATGGGCAGGGTGGCGCCGCCAACCGACGTCCAGGCAAGCCCCGTCATCACGCCGATGCCCTTGATGAACTTTTCGCGCCGGAAAGGGGCGGTGCCCAAATAATCGTCAAGCTCGTCAGGCTTGATGGCAACGTCTGCCTTGTCTTCGACCACCTTGACGGCAGCCTTGCGAATGAGCTTTTGAATGCTGCGCTCCAAGGAGCGCACGCCGCTTTCGCGGGCATACTCGTCGATGATCTTCTTTAAAACCTCATCTGAGATCTCAACCTGCTTTGCCTTTAAGTTGGCATCTTCCAAGGCCCTGGGCAGAAGATGCTTTTTGGCAATGGCAAACTTCTCTTCGGCTATGTAGCCTGACAGCCTGATGGGATCCATGCGGTCAAGCAGGGCCGCGGGGATGGACTCGGTGGTATTGGCCGTGCAGATGAAAAGGCAGTCTGACAGATCAAGCTTCTCATCCAAATAGTGATCCAAAAAGCTGTTGTTTTGCTCAGGATCCAAGGTTTCAAGCAACGCCGAGGCAGGATCGCCTTGATAGGAGCGCGACAGCTTGTCAACCTCATCAAGCATTATAACGGGGTTCATGACCTTGGAGGTGCGCAAAGCCTGCACCATTTTGCCAGGCATCGCGCCGATATAGGTCTTGCGATGGCCCTTGATGACCGACTCGTCATCCACGCCTCCCAAAGACAGCCTGAAAAAAGGCCTGTTCAAAGCTTGTGCGATGGATTTGCCGATGGAGGTTTTGCCCACGCCGGGCGGCCCCACAAAGATCATGATAGAGCCTTTGGTCTGCCCCTTTAAGGCGCCCAAGGCCAAAAACTCCAAGATCCTGTCCTTGACGTCTTTTAAGCCCTCATGATCTTTGTCCAAGATCTCGCGGGCCTTTTTAAGATCGATGGTCTCCTTGGCCTTTTTGCCCCAGGGGATGGTGGTCAAAACATCCAAGAAGTTGCGGGTGACCGCGTACTCAGGCGATCCGCTTTCCAATATCTTAAGTTTCTTGAGCTCTTCTTGATAGCGCTCCTTGATGTTGTCTGGCATCTTGAGCTTTTTGGCGCGCTTTTCAAATTCCTTGGCATCGGCCGTCTTGTCGTCAAGCTTGAGCCCAAGCTCGTTTTGGATCTCTTTTAACTGCTCTTTTAAGAAAAACTCGCGCTGCCGCTTGGTCAGCCGTTCGGCCACGGTGGTCTTGATCTTATCTTGAAGCTTGGCGGCCTTAAGCTCGTATTGGATTAAGGACAGCGAGCGCTTGAGCCTGGGCAAAAGCTCCACCGTTTCCATGATCTCCTGAAGCTCCTGCGCCCCGGTGGTGGTGATGGAGGCTGCGCAGTCTGCCAGCATCGAGGGATCGTTTTGATTAAAGCGCAAAAGATACTGCTTCATCTCCTCAGAGTACAAAGGATTTAAAGGCAGCAGCTCTTGAATAGAGGAAACTAAGGCCATGGCATAAGCTTTGATCTCAACTGAGCGCTCGTCTTCTGCCGGGAACGTCTGAGGCACAGGATAGGTTACCTTGGCCCTGCACTCGGGCACATCTGTCCAAGATGTGATCTGCACGCGGCAGATGCCCTCGCCTATAAAGTGGATCTCTTCTGTTCCTGCCTTGGCGTGCAACAGCCTTACCACGCAGCCAATCTTGGGAAAATCGTCAATGCTCAGTTCGTGTTTGGGAGAGGGCGTCTGGCCCACCGAAAAGAGGGCAAAGAGCTTATCCTTGGTGTTTGCGATTTTGGAGATGGTATCTTCCCAATCGGCCGACAATTGCACAGGCGTGATCTGCGTGGGCATGATCGGGCGGCCGAATATGGGGATGACGTACAGCTCCTCGGGGAGGCTTACGGTGACCGATTGGTTTTTGGAGCCCTCATGTTCTATCACAGAGGGCTCAACCTCAGGCATCTCCTCAATCGAGCTCTGCTCTTGCTTGTTATCCTCCGCTAAAGTCTCGGGGGACTTTTGAGTTTGTTCAGGCGCAGGATCCTGCTCTGCCTTATCTTCAGAGGTGCGCCCGGTATTATCCTGTTTAAGAACGGCCTGATTGAGATCTTGAGGATCATTGTCATTATGCTTGGTATCGCTCATGGTTTAAAGCACCTGCAGGCGCTCCCTCCTAACAAACAAATCTACTAGGGTTTATGCTATCCGGCATTTCTTTGCATATATGGAGTCATGCCTCATTTTTTTCAAGATCTGAGCCTAAATTTTTTAGCATGTTCAAAGTTGCCCCCAAGATGAGAACACTTCCTAAGTTGCGCTTAAGGGCAGAATAGGGCTTAAAAAGACCAATCCTTCTGCTCCTTCTGCCAAGCCGGGGCTGCCCCTGTCAATCCCCTCAGTGCAAAAACTTTTTTGGCCCTGCTTTTTGCCCCGCCGCCTCTGAGCCTGCCCATCCCCCGTAAACCGTAAATTTGCCCTAAAAAACGGCCTTGCAATAGGGTTTGACGAGAAGATCCCTCCTCTTTTGCCTCCTTGCTCTCCCTTGCTTGAAATTTTGTGATCAAGATCACAAAAATCAGGGGTTTTCAAAAATCTTATTAAAAATAACTTATTGATTTTACGCAAGTTTTTCCAAAAACCCGCGCAATCTGCGGGATTTGAAAATTGCATCTTTTAAAGCTGTTTAAGATGGGCCCTGACAGGAGGTTGCGTCATGTACGAAGTTACTGCTGAGATCACAGACTACTTAAAAAGAGCTTTGGAAAGACTTGAAAGCGAATTTGGCCCGCAGATAGTCAAAGCCTTATCCGACCCCATGGTCGATGAGATCATGCTCAACGATGACGGGGCGCTCTTTTTTGAGTGCAAGGGCAGCGGCATGGAGAAAGCGGGGTATTTGAACCCTGCTGATGCCGCCGCCATTGTGCGCACCATAGCCAGTCTGTTGGGCAAAAACATAGACCGCGACAGCCCCGTGCTGTCAGGGGAGATCCCCTTTAACGGCTCGCGCTTTGAGGGCTTGCTGCCGCCTTTGGTCAAGGCTCCGTCCTTTTCCATCCGCAGGCACAATGCCTTAAGCCTGCCGTTGGCCTCCCTCGTGGAGCAGGGCATGCTCACCTCAAATGAAGCGGCTTTTTTGCGTCAGGCTTTAAAAGAGCGGCGCTCCATCATCGTGGCAGGCAGCACAGGCTGCGGCAAGACCACGCTGATTAACGCCTTGCTCAACGAGCTTGCCGTGCTGTGCCCTTTTGATCGCATCTTAACCATCGAAGACACACCCGAGCTTGTGGTGAAGGTGGAAAACCGCCTGCACCTTTATACCTCGCAACACACCGACATGTCGGTGCTGCTGCGTTCGGCATTAAGACTGCGTCCTGACCGCATCATAGTAGGCGAAGTGCGCGGGGCAGAGGCCTTGGATCTGGTCGATGCCCTGTCCACCGGCCACAGCGGGGGACTTACCACCATTCACGCAGGGTCGGTGCAGCAGGCTCTCAAGCGCCTGTGTCTTTTGATCTCCCGTCACAAGAGCGCTCCGCGTCTCATCGAACCGACACTGGCGATGGCTTTGGACATCGTCGTGCAGTTAACGCGCAATCCCGTCCGCCGCATCGGCGCCATCGCCGAGGTGCGCGGATTTAACGGGGTTGAGTTTGAAACTGACTTATTGGGCAGATCCATCGAAGACTGCCCGTATTCAACTCTGAAGGAGAGAACTCATGAATAAATGCACCTTATTTTGGGCAACTTTGTGTTTAACTTTGTGCAGCAAGGCCGCGCTGGCCTCCGACACGCAGGGCGGCACCTTGCCGTACGAAAGCTGGCTGAGATCTTTGCAGCAATCTTTGACAGGACCCGTGGCCTTTTCGGTGGCCCTGATCGGCATCATCACCTGCGGGGCCACCTTGATCTTCATGGGCGGGGAAATAGGCAGGTTCATGCGCTCGATGGTGTACATCATTTTGGTGATGACCATGCTGGTGGGCGCCAATTCGCTTATGACCTCCTTTTTCAACGGTGCTTCCATCGGCCTTTCTCCCAATGAGCAGCGCGCTTTGTACGAAGAGGGGACGGTGCGCCCGGAAACAACGTCAGATATTGCAGGAGGCGCGGGGGTTATAGGCCCCGATCTTGCCGCGCGAGCCTCTGTTTTTAAAGAGCAAGAGCCCATCTTGGACCAAAAGAGCCAAGGCGAGCCTTACTGTCTGACACACTCCATGGAAGGCTTTGATGCTTTGGTGGACATGCCTGTCATCGATGCTTTGCAGACTCCTGCTTCTTTGTATTCTCACTCTTATGAGATGGGCAGGTTCATGGGCGCTCTTAATCAAAGGACGGCCTGATGAGACACGACGTATATCAGGCAATTTTGGTCAGACAGCAATTTATGGGCTGCGATCGCGAACTTACCATGCTTTTGTGCGTGATTTGCGCAGCCCTGGTTTTGTGCTCTGTTGATCTGTACATCACGCTATTCAGCGCCGTTTTGTTTGCCGCGGTCTTTTATCTTTTGAAGATGATGGCAGACAAAGATCTGATGCTGCGTCAGGTGTACTTGAGAAGCTTGCGCTATCGCAGCTTTTATGCGGCACAGGCCCATTTTTGCTGCGAAAACCCGGTGCGTTACTAGGGAGAGCCCATGAAAGAGCAAATGATTTTGGCGGCGTGCCTGGCGTGCGCCCTATGTTGCCTGCTGGCCATGATCCTTGCGATCGCAAAGTTTAAGCCCGGGGGCAAAAAGGCCCCCAAGGTTCGGGCCTTTTGCGACCTGCTCGATTATGCGAGCTTAGCCGACGACAGCGTCATCGTGCTTAAAAACGGCGCCCTGATGCAGTGTTACCGCCTTGACATTGAAGATCTTGACTTTGAGGAGAGCGGGCGCACGGCCCATCTTCAGTCGCTTGTGGCCAAGGCCTTTTTGAAATTGGGCGGCGGCTGGGCCGTTCACGCCGATGTCGTGCGCAGAAAATGCAACGATTATCTGCCGTACTCAGAATCAGGGTGTCAGCTGATAAAAACGCTTGATGAGACCAAGAAAAATCTTGTCAATGCGCAAAACAGCTTTGAGACGAGCTATTACCTGTGTCTTACCTATTTGGGCCATTCGCGCACTAAGCGCCTGGTGGAGTCCTTGGTGGTGCAAAAGGACGAGGGGCGAGGCGATAGCGAAGAGGTAAAGCAGACCATGGAGCTTATCGACAACTTCAAAGTGCAATGCCAAAGCGTTATGCAAACTTTCTCATTGGCATTTAAGGCTGAGCTTTTGAAGTTGCGCGATGATGAGTCCGGCAGGCATTTTCATGAGGCTTTGCAGTTTATCCACGAGTGCATCACCTCAAACAATCATGCCGTGGCGGTGCCCGATTATCCTGTCTACCTTGATGCGCTGCTGTCCACGGCAGACTTTAAGGCAGATCTCACCCCCAAGATAGGAGACAGGCACATCTGCGTGGTGGCCGTGGACGGGCTGCCCTCAAGCTGCCAATTTTTGGCAATGAAAAAACTCTCCTCCTTGGCGCTGCCTTATCGGTTCAACACGCGCTTTTTGACCTTGGATGAGCTTAAAAGCTCGCTGATGCTCGATAAGTACCGCAGGTTCTGGTCGCAGCGCTCGCGGGGGATCTTGGCCCAAATCTTCAATCTGCCTGCCACCAAGGTCAATTTGAATGCGCTCTCCAAGATAGAGGAGATAGACATGGCCAAATCGAGGCTCGATGCCAAAGAGGAGATCTTCGGCTCTTACAGCGCCAACGTGATCCTGATGGACGAGAACTTCGAGGTTTTGGAGAAAAACGCCCGCGCGGTGGTGGAGGCCATGGAAGATCTGGGGTTTGGGGCGCGCATCGAAAGCGTCAATGCCGTGGAGGCATATTTGGGATCGCTGCCCGGGCACAGCTTTGAAAACCTGCGCAGGCCTCTTATATCCCATCAGGTTCTATCAGACCTGCTGCCTTTGTCCAAGCCCTGGAGCGGGGAGCGCAACTGCCCAAATCCTCTCATCGGCACGAACAAAAGTCCCCTCATGCAGGTGCAAACCGAGGGCAACGGGGCCTTTTATTTGAACCTGCACGACAAGGATTTGGGCAACACCATCGTGATAGGCCCCCCGGGCACCGGCAAGTCGGTGCTGTTGGGGGAGATCATCTTAAACTTTTTGCGCTACAAGGGCGCGAGGATCTTTGCCTTTGACAAGGGTTACTCGTTTTATGCGCTCACCAAGGCTTTGGGAGGCGATCACTTCTGCTTTGACAACACTTTAAGCGCCATGTGTCCCTTGCAGCGCCTTGAGAGCAGCGCAGAGTTTGATTACGGCTTAAGCTTTGTTGAGTTTTTGTTTGCCATCAACGGCCACAAGCTTGAGCCCAAGGAGCGCCTTGAGATCACCGATGCCTTGGAGATCTTAAAGCAAAAGCCCAAGGATATGCGCTCGTTGTCGGATCTGCATCTTTTGCTCTCCTCGCAAAAGCTAAAAGATCTGCTGGCCCCATATACGATCCTGGTCAACCCCAACAGCCTGCTTGACGGCACCGACAACATCGGCTTTGAAAAGTCTTTGACCACCTTTGAGTGCTCAAGCCTGTTTGAATCGCAGCCTAGGGTCATGCTGCCCATTCTAAAGCATGTCTTTTACTGTCTTTCAAGAAGCTTTGACGGCAGGCCCACTGCCATCGTGCTTGACGAGGCGTGGATGATGCTGCGCCAAGAGCAATTTGCAGGCGAGCTTTTGAAGTGGTTTAAGACTTTGCGCAAGGACAACGTGATGGTGATCTTGGCCACGCAGTCGCTCACGGACATCAGCAACAGCGGGTATTTTGAGGCCTTCTTGGAGTGTGCCAAGACGCGCATTTTCCTGCCCAATTACGATGCCAAGGGTGCCGTGTTAAGTCCCGTCTACCAAAAGATGGGGCTCAACGAGGCGCAGATCAACACCATTGCCACCATGATCCCCAAAAGCGAGTACCTGTTTAAAAAGGGAGCGCGCTCGAGGATCTTCAAGCTCATCTTGGGCCGCGGCGAGAGGACTTTGCTGTCCTTTGCCGGCAACAAGTGCGTGGGCGAGGTAAACGACAGGCTGCAGCGGTGCGGCTCGTCCTTGGGAATCAACTTTGAGATATAAAGATGAACAAACAACCCCAATCGCTTTTACAGCTGAACCTGGCTTCGCGTTTTTTAAAAGAACGCCTGGTCTTCATCATCATCGCCCTGATGGGCGGAGCCTTCGGCTTCATCGCCTTGGGCGCGTACATCTGTCTGTCCTCGTCGGTGCGCGTGATCCCTTATCTTGTGACCGTCGACTCCCACGGGGTGGTCCTAAGCAAGGGGGAGGCCACTCGCGCATCCTCGGTGCCTGGGGCCGTGGTGGCCGCCCAATTAGGCGACTTTGTCAAGAACATGCGTCAGATAAGCTCGGATCAGGCATTGCAAAAACAGGCCATCTTGCAGACTTACTCCTACGTCAAAGACGGGGAGAAGGCGCAAACGCAGCTTGACAGGTACTATCGCTCCCTCAATCCCTTTGAAATCATGAAAAAAAAGAGGGTCGAGGTGGAGCTTAACAATGTAATTGCCCAAGGTCCGAGCACCTATCAGATAGATTGGACCGAATTTATCACGCAGGGCTCGTTTAGGCGCGAGCAGAAAATGCGCGCGCTCATCTCCTATCGCATCGACGATGAGGTGCCGCAGGATGCGCAGGCCCTGTTACTCAACCCCTTATCCATTTACGTGGTGGACTTTGTGTTAAGCGAAGTGATTGGCAGCAAAGAAGCCGCCTCTTAAGGAGCAAGTCATGAAATATTTACCTTTAATGTTTGCAGCCATGCTGTGGCAGATCCCTCAGGCCTATTGCGACAGCGCTTTGGAGGAATTTAAAACTTTGGACAACCAAAACTACCTGACGGCAGAGGACAGGCAGGCCATAGCCGATCTTAAGGCCGCGCAGCAGGGGGCCTCCGCGCGCAAAGGCGGGGCCTTAAAAGGGCAGATCGGCGCAGGAGGCGAGGTGGTCTTCACCTACGGCACGGGGCGCCCTGCCATCGTGTGCGCCGTCTTGGAGCTTACCGACATAGCCTTGGAGCCCGGGGAGAGCGTAAGCTCGGTGCAAATAGGCGACTCGACGCGCTGGGAGCTTGATGCGGCCATCTCGGGCTCGCCCTCGGGGCAGGTGCAGCATCTTATCGTAAAGCCCTTGGACAGCGGGCTTAAGACATCGCTCATCATCACCACCGACAGGCGCACCTACCATTTGTCGCTGAAGTCCTCGTTGGACGAATTCATGCCGCAGGTGCGCTTTGCCTACCCCGGGCAGGCCTTGGAGAAGCTTAACTTTTTGAAGGCTAAAGAGGAGCAGCAGCGCAAGCGCAATACCATCGAGGGCACGGCGGTGACGGTCGATGAGCTTGATTTTAACTACGAGATAACTGGAGATGACGACATCAAGCCCGTGCGCGTCTTCAATGACGGGCGCAAGACCTATGTGCAGATGCCGGGGAAACTAAAATCCGGCAAGCTGCCTGCCCTGATGGTGATAGGAGAGGAGGGCGGTCTTTTTTCCAAGGACAAGACGGCCCTTGTCAACTACCGCATTCAAGGGGATCGCTATGTGGTGGACAGCCTCTTTGATAAGGCCAAGCTTATAGAAGGCTCAGGCTCGAGCATAAAAGAAGTCACCATCATAAGGCGGGGGTAGATCATGAAAAGTTTAGCAATCATGCTTAAGGCTCCTGCCTGCTTCGCCATGGCCCTCTTTTTGTCATCTTGTGCCTTGCAGGGGGCCCCGGGCACCATCAAAGAGGACAGACTTCAATACGAAATTACAGCCCTCGACAGCGTGGCCGAGGATTTGTGCGCCCTTATAAAAGAGCGCCATGCCCTGGCACGCGATAATTTGTACCTGGTATCCCAAAGCTCTTTTGGCCAAAACGACAATCAAGGCTTAAAGGACATCGAGGATGCCTTAAAGCAAAGTCGCGCCTGCAAGGCAGGCTCCTTTGAAAGCGGCGGCAATCCCTCGGGGCAGGTCAAAATCTATGAGACAAAAGATAAAGTTGCAGACGATCTGAGCCTTAAGATTAAGGCATCTCCCGTCAACGCCTCAGATGAAAGCGCACAAGGCGGCGATATTGCTTGCCAAAAGAGCTCGCGCTCCTCGGGCCCTGCCTCCTTATTTGACATGAGGCCATCCTTTAAGCTTGAAGATCTTTTGGTCTATGCGCTCAAAGACAAGCTTGCCTTGGAGGGGGCTGCCTTGTGCTCTGTGCCTGACAAGTGCCAAGGTCAGACCCTGATTGTGGGGCTGACCGACACGGGCTCTCAAATTTTGGTTTTCATCGATGATGGGTCAAGCAGCATCTACAGGCTTTATCAAAAGTCCTCTGATTCATATCTGCCTGCCTCGCAATTTAGCATCATTGCCAAGGAGGGTTAAATGGGCACCAACAGCCAGCACTTAAAAAAAGGTCGCGTGGGCAAAACTCCCATGCTGATCTTGCTTGGGTTTGCAACTGTGATCCTGATCTTGGCCTTTGCCGCCGCGGGGGCCCGCTCGCAGGGCGAGCTTGCCAAGACGGCAAAGAAGGCCGAGCAGCGCTCCGACAGGCTTGATCGGGCCTACAATCAGATCACGGCCCTGCAAAAGGCCTCGTTTAAAGAGGAGCTTTTAAAAGAAGACTTAAGCGCAAGCTTCTCGGATGCCGCCTATAAAAAGGAAGACGAGTTATCCTTTGAAGAAGCCTACATGACCTATACGGTGTTTAACGAAACCTCGAGGATGCCCGATCCTGTGTACGCCGAGCCTGAGCCTCTGCCTGGAGAGTTTGAAAAAAAGCTCAAGGCCCAAAGGGAAAACGACTTTTTCAAGGCCATGAGCGCCTCAACGCAGTTAAACCTCAACTTTGACAAAAGGGCCTTTGCGCAGCTTACTTCGGCAAATGTCGGGGCAGGCAGCGCATCCTCCGCTCAAAGCAATGTTGCAAGGGTTGATTACGGTGCGGCCATTGCCCAAGGCCAATCTGATCTTGAGGCTTTGCGCTCCAAGGTGCAGTCCTCGGGCACTGCAAGCTCTGACTATCAGTCAGGCCGCTACGGATCATCTGATCTTTCCTATTATCAAAGTCTCGCGCGCACCGACGGCTACACCAGCCCCTATACGGTTGAAGCCTCGCCCTCGGATCTTTTGCTGCGTCAGGGCACCGTGCTGCCTGCCATTTTGCTTACGGGCATCAACTCTGATTTGCCCGGGCAGGTTAAAGCGCAGATCACAGAGGATATCTATGACACCAATCTTGGCAATCATATTTTGATCCCAAGGGGCACCATCTTGCTTGGACAATACGGCGCCTCCCCCGGGTTTGGGCAGGAGCGGCTGATGCTGGGCTTTAACCGCCTGATTTTGCCCAACGGCACCAGCCTGAATCTTGGTTCGCAACCGGGAACCTCGGCTGACGGCTTGGCAGGCTTTGATGCTGATGTGAACAATCACATGCTGCGCATCATCGGCAATTCCATTTTGCTAGGCGGCATCACGGCCTCCATCACCCTGTCTCAAGACACGGTCTACGACAGCAACGGACGGCGCACCGCAGGATCGGCTTTGTCCGAGGCCTTGGGCACCACGCTGGGCATGACCTTGGCGCGCATCATCGAGCGCAACATGGCTTTATCGCCCACCTTGGAGGTAGATCCCGGCTACGTCTTCAACGTCACCTTGACGCAGGATATCTTGTTTGGCAAACCGTATGAGGACAATTATGGACGTTAAAAAATCATTGGGGGTGCTGTTGGCGCTGTTATTTCTGGTCAGTGGCCAAGCTTGCGGGTTTACCGTGTTTGATCCGACCAACCTTGCCGAAAACATCACCATGCGTATCTTAAGTTTGCAGCAGTGGTCTGAGGATAACCAGACTCAGATCTCCCAATTGTCCAAGCTGCAAAGCCAGTACGATCTTGACAAGAAAAACTTTGAGATGCCCAACCTCAATCAGTGGAGCAAGATCAACACGGTCAACGAAGACACCTTGACCTTGGTGAGCGCGGCAGGAGATCTGTGGACCGAGTTTGGCGATCTCAATCGCTATCTGGCCTCCTTTAAAAAGGCCGAGGCCTGGGAGAGCTGTTTTAAAAGCGAGCGCTGCACCTTCAACACCTTGCTGCGCGAGCTTGACAGCTCCGCCATAGGCTCGGCGGCGGTGGCGGTGCAAAATGCCGCGGCCATGCAGTACAAGCTCAAAAGACAGGCTCAGGAGCTGACCTATCTTATAAAGCAGGCCGAACAAAGCGGAGGGCAGGCTTCGACTTTGGATACTCTCTCCAAGATCAATGCCTCAACTTCCATGTCCCTGATGGATCTTAACACCCAGATCTCAAGCCTCTTGGAGCTTTTCAGCCATCAGGTGATGCAGACGGCCAATGAAAGGGTGGCCAACAGCAAGGCAGGCGAGAGCTTTTACTCAGGCGCCGCCAACCCGACTTTCACGCACTTTGACATTGATTTTACGGCAGAGTTCGGAGGTTAAGATGCAGCAAAAGTTAAACGGCAATCTTGGCTTTTGCGTGCCTTGGGGCTTTTTAAAAGCCCTCGGCCCGGGCGTTGCCCGGTGCCTGACAGGGCGCAGCCTTGCGCTCAAAGGCCCCGGGGCTGCCTTAAGGCTTGAGCGGAGCGCCACATCTTTCGGGCATTTTTCGGACAGCTTTTTAAGAGCAGGGGGAGAACATGGGCAAATACCTTAAACTTGCTCTTTTCTTGGTTGTCATCGCCTCGGCGGGTGCAGGGCTTAACGAGGCCCTGGCCTTTTCGCTTAGCGATCTTACAAGCAGCACCAAGAGCGAGGCGGCCCTTGCCAACTATGATCTGATGACGGCCTTAAAAAGCGAGCTTACGGCCAAGAGCCTTGAGGCTGCCGAAAAACTCAAGGATGCGGCCTCCATCTTGTTTTGGCTTTTGTGCGGCATTGCCATCGTGGTGCAGGGCATCAAGCTTATCTTCATGGACGGCACCATCAACGGCTTTTTTGGGATCTTCGTGCGCTTTTTGATTATCGTGGGGCTGTTCAAGTATCTGTTGGACAACGGTCCTGCCATCGGCGCTGCGATCCTCGATTCTTTGATCTCGGTGTCGGGAGGCTCCTCAAGCAGCACGCAGCAGGTCGGACCTGCCGAGCTTCTTGACAAGGCGGTGGCCATGTCCACGGAGCTGTCCAATATCGTCAACAACAAGGGCTCGCTGTTTGGGGACATGATGCTCTCGATCATCTTGGTGCTCATTGATGTGCTGTTGTTTCTCATTGTGGTCAATTACACCATCTTGTACTTTTGCGCCTATGCCATGTGCGCTTTGGGCGTGATCGTGGTGGGCTTTGGCGCTTTGCCGCTGACAAGGGATTTTGCCTTCAATTATTTGAAGACCATCATTGCCCTGGGATTGGAGCTTATGACCATGATCATCGTCTGCACCTCGGGCATGAGCGTCTTTAGCAGCCTGTACACGATTGTGGCCAACGATCAGAGAATAGGGACCATCTTCATTCAAGACTTTTTGATCTTGCTGTTTTGTGCCTTGTTCTTCTACTCGCTGTCGCGGGCGCTGCCGGGGCTCGTGGGATCGCTGGTGGCCAACGGGCACTTTAACCTCGAGCATGGACACACAGGCTTCAGGACGGCCGCCTCCTTGGTGGTAAATCCTATCTCAACCCTAAGCAAAACCCTGTATAACAAGACGGTAGGTCGTTAATCATATTAGTCAGGCTGCAGGAGACGGCAGCCTGTTGATCCCATCTTTTGATGATCTTAATCCCGGGCTCTCTTTAAATTTCGAAAGTTTGTGCGGTTTTTGCCTCAAGCTTGCCGTTTGCGCAGCGTTTGAGGATAGGTCTTGTTCAGATGCACTTTACAGGCTTGGGCAGGCCTGCAAGCTTGGCTGCGGTTTTGGCCGCCCCTTTGGGAAAGAGCACGGCAAGCTTGATGGAATTAAAATCCTCATGCCCGTCTTTTTTAAGCAGGGCAATCAAGGCGCGGATGGCAGGGGTTGAGGCATACTCTTCGTAATAACGGCGCACCGTGTTGATGACCAAAAGATGATCGGAGGTCAGGCTTATGCCTTCGCTTTTGGCGATCGCCTGCATAAGATCTTCGCTCCACTCGTCTTTGTCAAGCAGATAGCCCTCATCGTCGGTTTCGATCCTGCGGCCGTTTAGTTCGTATGCCATGGTTCAGTCCTGATGATGCAGCAGATGGCCCATGCGCTGTTCTTTGGTATTCAAATACCCTTCATTGTAGCGGTTGCGCCCGTACTCGAGGGGCTCGCGGGCTGCCACGCTGATGCCGCAGTTTTTAAGCTCGTCTATTTTGGAGGGATTGTTGGTCATCAGGATCACTTCTTTGACCTTCATTTCATCTAAGATGGCAGCGCACACGTCATAGTGGCGTCCGTCCGAGGGAAAGCCCAATCTTAAATTGGCATCAACCGTGTCCAAGCCTTCATCTTGCAGGCGGTAGGCTCTGATCTTGTTGAAAAGGCCGATGCCTCTGCCCTCTTGGCGCATGTACAGCAAGGCGCCGCGCCCGGTCTGGGCTATCTTGCCCAAAGCCGCATCAAGCTGAAAACCGCAATCGCAGCGCAAGGAGCCCAAAGCATCGCCCGTGAGACACTCCGAGTGAATGCGCGTCAAGACGGGATTGCCGTCGCTGATGTCTCCCAAATAGATAAGGGCGTGATCAAAGAGGTTTAGATCACGAAAGATCTTGATGTTGAAGATCCCATGTTTGGTAGGAAGCTGCGCGCTTTGAGTTCTTTGCAATATTTGAGACACTTTTTAAACCTAAACAACAAGGTGCAGAAGATTAATGAGCTATGCATTATAACTCAAAGCGCAGAATAGAATCAGCTGTGAAGAGAGCCTGCCCCGATTAAAGAGAGCCCTGTTGGCAGCACGGCGTCCTGCGGCCCCGGGAATCAAAGCCGATGCTTGACTGCAAAAGATTTC
>CAZYXT010000059.1:0-15512 GCA_964651505.1 uncultured Enterobacterales bacterium | reverse complement strand
GATGTTGCCATTTGGCAAACATCCTCATGGCAAAAGAAAAGAGAAATTGATAAAAAACAGCTAGGATCAGTCAAAAGCTTTGCGTGCTAGGACAATGCTCTTGCAGCTGCTGCTTGAGATTGATCTCTTTGAGGCACGGACTTGGAGCGGCGCTCGCGGGCCTGACGCTTGGCCTGGTCTTTGTCGCGCTGCATGACGGCCGGCTGCTCGTCAATCTTGGCGCGCAATTGGTCTTCGTGATGCTCGGCAAAGAGGAAGTCCGTGCCTTTCACCACGCTTTTGACCTGCACGACCTTAAGATCGATGTCGCATTGATCTGCGCAGGGCTTAAGGCCTTGAGGGCAGGAATAAAACACGGGATTGAGAGCCAGGTTGACGGGAATGGCCTGCAAGATCTCCTTGGCATTGCGCATAGGCAGCGAGGCGTCGATGTTAAAGATCTGCATCAGCTTGCGCACCGTGAGCAGCTGATCATCAGAGCCCTTGCCGTAACGGCCGAAGGCTTTGTTGACCTTTAAAAAGCCTTCGGAGACTTCTTCGTCGGAGGGGCGCAGGATGGTGCCGTCATTGAGGAGAATGAACAACGGCTCCTTGGCGATTTTGTAACCTGCATCCAGCACGCGGGAAATAAACAGGCAGCGGATGATATAGGCTAAGGATTTGAGCACCACCTTGGCATTGGGGCTGTGCTTGACCATCTGTGAGGGCTTTTTGACCAGCTTGGCAGACTTTTTTGTGATGAACTTGTAAAAATCAGGCTCCTTATCTTGCAGAAGCGACATGGCTGCAAGGATGTTCTCTTCGGTTGCCTGCGAGAAATCGAACAGGCACCGCCTTTTGTGCAGATCTTTGATATCCAGAGGATCGCTTAGTTTATATTCTACGTTAAAAAAGCAGATGGCGAAAATCACTGCATCAAGGTCGAAATCAAGCTTAGCTTTCTCTCCAAGCTCCTTCATATACTCGTGCAGGCCCAGCTCTTCATAAATGACGCGATAAACTGCATTACCGTAGTTGACCTCTTTGGTGTAATTGATAGTCCGGCGGACATCATGAGCCAAAGAAGACTTGATAACGCCTCCGTCACTCTTGACATTGTAAGCCATGATAAATTTTATCCTAAATAAGGCCCGGGACAGGGCAGACGCAGACGCAGGCGTAAGACTTGCCTTGCGACAGGGCCGCTTCCTTGCCAAAAACTGACACGATTAACAACTGCATAAAGAGAGCGAGGGAACTGCCAAAATTTTGGCACAATTCCCTCTCAAATTTGACTATATCACAAAACATGTCTCAAAACTCCGATCTATGCACGCTTAACAGACTTTTGTCAGTTTCAAAAACCTCCTTTCACAAAAAAAAGCACATCAACCCTTGATACAGGCTTACACGGCAAAAGCATCATTGGTGAAGATGACCTTGCACTCAATCCCTTACATTTATGATCGGTTAATGCCTGATCTTTCTTGAGAACATCTGCAAAAACACACGCTTTTTAAAAGGTCAAAACAAAAAGATGGCGCAGGAAAACGGCTTTAAGATTTCAAGAGTCGATTAACAGTGCCCCAAGCGTATCCTTAAGTTTGCATGCAAAAAGAAGGCATAAAGATACATGCAAGGCTAAGGCAGGCCCCTGCTCATTGCCCCGTCCCTGACTAAGGCGCAATGAGGGGGACCGAGCCTTGGGCAATGCCCATGCTGAAGCTTTGCCCAAGGCCCGACAAAAAAGGGCCCAAAGACCCTTTTTTGCAATCGTTCAAAGAGACGCTTAAAGCTCGTTTAAGCTTGCAATCTGCTCTTTTATCTTTTGCAGCCTGCTTTGATTGAGCTCAAGCTGGGCGCGGGCGCCCTCGATGATGTTTTGCGGGGCCTTGGAGATAAAGGCTTCACTGCCAAGCTTGGCATTGATGCCCCTGATGATGCCCTCAAGCTTCTGCTCCTGCTCATGAAGACGCTTAAGCTCGCTGTCCTTGTCCACCAGATCTTTCATGGCAATCAAAACCTCGGCCCTGCGCACCAGCTTGGAGGCGCAAGGAGGGATCTCGGGCCCTGCCTTGACGATCTCATCGAGATTTGCCAAAGTCTTGATAAGCTCAAGATTGGCGCGGGTATAAGACTCTTCTTTTTCATCAGCCCCGCGCAAGAGAACCTTAAGCTTCAAGGCAGGGGAGGCTTTCATCTCCGCGCGCAGGTTGCGGATGGCGGTGACAAGATCTTTTACCCAGTCGATGCTTTGCACGGCCTCATCATCATAGGCAAAATCATCTGCCGCAGGATACGGGCACAGCATGATGGTGTCGCAAACCTTGGCGCCGATTTTTTCGGCGCACTGCTGCCAGATATTCTCGGTGATGAAGGGGATGACAGGGTGGGCAAGTCTCAAGGCTGCCTCGAGAACCTCCACCAGGGTATAGGCCGCCGCATTGCGCGCCTCCTCGGACTTGCTCTCATCTTTGAGGACGGTCTTGGTAAATTCGACATACCAGTCGCAGTACTCGTTCCAGATAAACTCGTAGAGCACGGTTGCAGCCTGATCAAAGCGCAAGGCATCATAGGCCTCATGCATGGCGGCTATGGCCTCTGAGAGCTTGGATCTGATAAAAAGGTCGGCTGCGGACAGATCTTGAGGATTGGGCTTGTGAAGCTTGAAGCCCTCCACGTTCATCAGCACGAAGCGGCTGGCGTTCCACAATTTGTTGCAAAAGTTGCGATAGCCCTCAAGGCGCTTCATGTCCCAATTGATGTCCCGCCCGTTTGAGGCCAAAGCGCAGAGGGTAAAGCGCAAAGCATCGGTGCCGTGGGCCTTGATGCCGTCCGGGAACTGCTTTTGCGTGCGCTTTTTGATCTTTTCGGCAAGCTGAGGCTGCATCATGTTGGCCGTGCGCTTGGTTTTGAGCTCCTCAACGCCGATGCCGTCTATCATGTCCAAAGGATCAAGGACATTGCCCTTGGACTTGGACATCTTTTGCCCCTCTTCGTCGCGGATGAGGCCTGTGACATAGACGGTCTTAAAGGGCACCTGAGGCTTGCCGTTTTCATCCTTGATAAAGTGCATGGTCATCATGATCATGCGGGCAATCCAAAAGAAGATGATGTCAAAGCCCGTGACCAAGATCGAGGTGGGGTGGAAAAGCTTTAGTTCACGCGTTGCATCAGGCCAGCCCAAGGTTGAAAAAGTCCATAAGGCCGAGGAGAACCAGGTGTCCAGGACATCCTCATCCTGCACCAGTTTAACCTCGCTGCCCAAATGGTGTTTTTGCCTTGCTTCATCTTCGCTGCGGCCCACGTAAACTTGGCCCTGCTCGTCGTACCAGGCAGGAATGCGATGCCCCCACCACAGCTGCCTTGAGATGCACCAGTCTTGCAGGTTGCGCATCCACGAGTAGTACATATTGGTGTACTGATAGGGCACAAACTTGATCTGACCCTCCTCCACCGCTCTTAGAGCCTCTTGGCCCAGAACAGAGGCTTTGACGTACCACTGATCGGTGAGCATGGGCTCGATGGGCACGCCGCCGCGATCGCCAAAAGGCTGGGACAGATTGTGATCTTCGATGTGATCAAGCAAGCCTTGGGCCTTAAGATCTTCTGCGATCTTCTCGCGCGCCTCAAAGCGATCCAAGCCCCGGTAAGCCTCGGGGATGTAATCGGTGGTCATATCTGAGGGTGCGCCGTTGGTATCGAACACCAAGGCGCGCTCTAAAATTTTGGCATCCTCGGTCAAAACATTGACCATGGGCAGGCTGTGGCGCTTGCCTACGGCGTAATCGTTAAAGTCGTGGGCGGGGGTGATCTTCACGCAGCCTGTGCCCGTGGTCATGTCCGCGTGCTCGTCAGCCACTATCTTGATCCTGCGCCCGACCAAGGGGAGGATCAGCTCTTTGCCTATCAGATCATCAAAGCGCTCGTCTTTTGGATTGACGGCCACGGCCGTGTCGCCAAGCAGGGTCTCAGGGCGCGTGGTGGCGACCATGAGGTGATCGGCCCCTGCCTTGGTCTTAAGAGAGTCTGCCAAAGGATAGCGGATGTACCACATATATCCTTTGATGTCTTTGTTCTCCACCTCAAGATCGGAGATGGCGGTGCGCAGCTTGGGATCCCAGTTGACCAGGCGCTTGCCGCGGTAGATAAGACCTTCATCGTAGAGCCTGACGAAAACTTCGAGCACGGCCTTTGACAAACCCTCGTCCATGGTAAAGCGCTCGCGCGACCAGTCAACTGAGGTGCCAAGCCGTCTCATCTGCCTTGTGATGGTGCCGCCTGATTGGGCCTTCCACTGCCAAATGCGATTGATGAACTCTTCGCGTCCCAAATCGCGGCGGGTTAAGTTTTCTTCTTTTAAAAGCTTTCTTTCCACCACCATCTGCGTGGCGATGCCTGCGTGATCGGTGCCGCATTGCCACAGGGTGTTGTCGCCCATCATGCGGTGATAGCGGATGAGGGCATCCATGATGGTTTGCTGGAAGGCGTGTCCCATGTGCAAAGAGCCCGTGACATTGGGCGGGGGCAGGGCAATGCTGAAGGGTTTGGCGCTCTCGTCATAAGAGGGTTTAAAGGCGCCGCGTGCCTCCCACTTTTCATAAATTTGGTTTTCAAAATTCTCAGGCTGATAAGTCTTATCCATCTGCATGGTGTTATCTCAAGCTTGTATTTGATTACTGACAAAAACGGCACAATTATAACCCCCGCAGGGGTTGATGTCTTGCAAAATCAGGCTTAGAGCTTTTTGCGCCGCAGGGGCCTAAGCTTGGACTTTTACGGCATTTAAAACCCCCGGGGCAGACCGGGCGCTTTGATGCTCCCTGTATGCGTGTCCGGGCTCAAAAAGCAAGATCATCCCCTGCAATTTCTGCGCAATTTTTCTTTTGGTGAGGCATGGCAGGCAGTTTTTAAATAAGACAAAGGGCCCTCTGATGAGCTTTGCTATAATCAAACTAATGTACAGAGCCATGACATAAGGAGCAGTCGTGAAAGAGAGCAAAATCTCAAAAAAAAGCCCTGCACAACAGCAAAAAAGCATTGCGGCAAAGGGCGCCCGGCCCCAAAAGACAAGAGGCGGCACGGCGCTGCTTTTGTCGGTGTGGATCTTGATTGTCATAGCCTTGGGAGTCGGGGGGTACACCGTCCATGCAGTCTTGGATAATCTTGGTTCATATAAGGTGCAAGAGAGGCAGGAGCCTTATGATTTGAAGGCGGGCATGACCGTCTCCTCGGTGGTCAGAGACTTAAGCTCGGACAAATTTTCATCTCTTGTTCAAACCCTGTGGCTCAAGTTTTACGGCAAGGATTATGCGGCCATTCAAAAAGGCCTTTACCGCATTGACGGGAGCAAGACCCTAAAAGAGATCTTGGACGATATGGTGCAGGGCAAGGTGTTTGTGCCCCCCTCCTTGCAATTTGCCTTGGTGGAGGGTTTGTCGCTGCCTTTGCTTTTAAAACGCTTTAAGGGCGCATCCTCGCTTGCTGATGACTCATCAGAGTGCATCGGCGACATCGATTCTTTTGTCAAAGAGGCAATGCCTGAAGATCTTGGGTCGCTCTATCCCAAGCTTGACAGCCTCGAGGGGCTCTTCTTGCCTGCCACGTATCCTTATTACGAGCATGACACGGCCTGCACGATTTTAAAAAGCTCCTTTGCGGCCATGGCCAAATTTGTGGCCGCGCAATGGGAGGAGCGCGATGAGAGTGTGCCCGTCAAGACCCCCTACGAGGCTGTCATCATCGCCTCCATCATCGAAAGGGAAAGCTCGCTTGATGCGGAGCGGCCGCTTATTGCAGAGGTTTTTTACAATCGCCTGCGCCAAAACATCAGACTGCAAACCGATGCTGCGGTTATGTACGGAGTGGGGGCCGATTATCGGCGCAGTTTAAAGCGCAGCCATCTGCGCACCGACACCCCTTACAACACCTACACCCGCTACGGCCTGCCGCCCACCCCCATTGCCATGCCGTCCAAAAGCTCCATCATCGCCGCTCTTCACCCAAAGGCCACCGATGCTTTATACTTTGTGGCCAAATCGGCCGATCCCCTTGACGGACATATATTCTCGGCTACATTAAAAGAGCATAATCAAGCGGTGAAACAATACCGGGCCAAGGTTAAAGAGTACAAGCAATCCTTGGCCAAACCATAAAGGATCTTATGTCACAGCAAGGCTGTTTTATTACACTCGAAGGCGGCGAAGGGGCAGGCAAAACCACCCTGGGCACCTATTTAAAAGAATATCTGACAAACAAGGGTCATGAGGTTTTGACGGTGCGCGAGCCCGGCGGCACCATCCTTGCCGAAAAGATCCGTTCTATCCTCGTCACCCCCTCTGATGAGATACTGTGCGATCGCGCCGAGCTTTTGCTCATGTATGCTTCGCGCGCCCAATTGGTTGAATCTCTCATAAAGCCTGCCTTAAATGCAGGCAAGATTGTGATCTCAGATCGCCATGATCTGTCCACTTTGGCCTACCAAGGCGGCGGCCGGGGACTGCCGATTGAGGATATCAAGGCTTTGCGCAAGCTTGCCATCGGGGATTTCAGGCCTGATCTTACCTTGCTTTTGGACATCGACCCTCAAGCGGGGCTGCAAAGGGTCAAAAAAAGAGGCGCCCTCGATCGCTTCGAGCAAGAGCAGTTGAACTTTTTTAAGAGGGTGCGCCAAACGTATTTGCAGTGCGCCCTTGAGGAGAGCGGCATCGTCGTCATCGATGCTGCCATGGATCTTGAGGCGGTGCAGCAGGCGGCGGCAACGGCAGCAGATGAGGTGATTTGTGATCTACGCATGGCTCAAAGACGCGTTTGATGGCTTCAAGCAGGCCCATGACTGTGGCAGGCTTCCTGCCTCTTTGATTATTGCAGGCAACGCCGGGCTTGGGACTTTAAGCTTTGCCTTGGAGTGCGCCAAGTATTATTTGTGCCAAGACGAGCACAAGGCAAAGCTGCCTTGCAGCTGCGGAAGCTGCAAAAGCTGCCGTCTTTTTGAGGCAGCCTCCCACGCAGATTTCATGGTAGCCTTGCCTTCGACTGCCGAGGAGGCCGAAAAAGATCTCGATTTGCAGCGAAACCCCGGGTTTTTGAACAATATGGCCCAAACCGAGCAGCGCCGCTCCATCAGAATTGACACCATCCGCAAGCTCAATCACTATCTTTACGAGTCGCCCTCATCCCCTCAGGGCAAGGCTGCAATCGTCTATGATGCCCAATTGATGGTCGAGGCTGCGGCCAATGCCCTTTTGAAGACTTTTGAAGAGCCCCCCGCAGGATCTCTCATCATCCTTTTGACCGACAGCTTTGAAAGCCTGTTGCCCACCATTTTGTCGCGGGCTTTGAAGATCAACGCCGAGCGCATCGACCATCAGGCGGCGCTTTCATTTGTGACGCAGCAGGGGACAAGCCTGCAGCGGGCTGCTTTGGCCTTGGATATTGCAAGGGGCGCCCCTCTTGCGGCAGCACAGCTTATTGCCGACAACGAAGATCTCAAGATCTTGGAGATCTCAAGGCGCATGGCACTCTTTGCAACCTCGGGCAACCCCGAGGGGGCCGTCGAGGCCCTGCTTGAGCTTGGGGGCAAAAAAGCCTCGCAGATCTTGTCGCAAATGGTTTTTGAGATACTAAAATATAAAGCAGGTTTTGCCTTGGAGGCACTGCCCTTGATTAATGTGCCGGGCGCACAGGCTTTTTTGCGCTTTCAAACCTCGGCTTTGTTTGAAAGTTCGCAATATTTGCCGTATATGGCAGGAGATCTGCCTTTGATCCCATCCCGCGCACCTTCGGCATTATTGCGCACGTATTTGAACTCGTGGCTTAAGGTTTGATGACGCCATGATTTTGCATCGCTATATTTTCAAAGAGATCCTAAAAACCCAGCTGGTCGTGCTGGTGGTGCTTTTGACGGTCTTTTTAAGCCAAAGCATCATCCGCCTCGTCTCAAGGGCGGCGGCAGGCTCCATCCCCTCCGAGCTCATCTGGACCATGGCGATGCTGGCGATCCCCGAGATTGCCATGATCTTTTTGCCTCTGACTTTGTTTGTGGCCGTGCTCATCACTTTGGGGCGCATCTGCTCGGACTCTGAGATGGTGGTGATGCGCTCGGTGGGCTTCTCCCCTGCCAATGTCATGACCATCACCTTGATTTTGGCGGCGGTCACCATGGCCGTGTGTGCCTTAAATTCCATTTATGCCGTGCCCGAGGCTGCGCGCATGAGGGTGCAGTTAAAGCAGGATGCGCAAAACAATCCCAAGTTTTTGCCCATCGAAAGCGGGCGCTTTGTAAGCTTGGGCGACGGCTTTACCATTTATCTTGACGAGGTGCAGGCCGAAGGCTCTTCAAGGCAGGTGCACAATGTCTATGTGTTTGAAAACCCCTTTGACCGCGTGCACGGGGCGGTGACCCTGGCCAAAAGCGGGGTGCTCTCCTCAAACCCCGAGGGGGTGCTGTGGCTCCATCTGACACGGGGATCGCGCCATGAGGGATCGGTGGAGCTTGGCAGTTTTCGCAAAGCCTCCTTTGATTCTTTTGATGCCCCGGTCTCGGCGCGCGAGGCAAACGAACGCGAAAAAGACGATCGCGAAAGCATGAGTTTGAGCAGGCTTTGGCAATCTGACGACAGGCGCGCCCATGTGGAGGCGCAATGGCGCCTTTCGCCCGTCTTTGCCGTCTTGGTCTTGGTGATCGTGGCCGTGCCTTTGTCCATGGTCAACCCGCGGCAGGGGCGCTTTGCCAAGCTGATGCCTGCCATTTTGATCTATGCCTCTTACTATATGTTCCTGTTGGGGGTGCGCAATCTGATGAACAGCGGCACCTTGGGATTGTACCCCGGGCTCTACATCGTGCCTTTGGCCTTTTTGCTCTTGGCGGCGCTGCCTTTGAATCTGCCGCGGCATACGCTCAAAAAGCTTATAAAACTTAAGACTGAGGGGAAGAAGTGAGCATCTTAGATCGCTATTTGGGCAAGAATGTCCTGTTGTGCATCATCTTGGTGTCGGCCTTTTTGACCATCATCACTGCCATCATCACCTTCGTCGATCAGACCCGCTACATCGGCCGCGGCGACATCGGTCTTGGGTTTTTGGTGGTGCATCTTTTGCTTCAGATCCCGGGCATGGTGGTGATGTTCTTTCCCATTGCCGTGCTGCTTGGCGGCGTGATTGCCCTGGGGGGTCTTGCGCGCTCTTCTGAGCTTATCATTTTGCAGGCGGTGGGCATTTCCAAAAGCGGCATCGTCTTGTGCGCATTCAAGACGGTGTTTCCTTTGATTGTCATTGTGGCGGTGCTTGGGGAGATTTTGATCCCAAGGCTTGATCGCTATGCGGAAAACCGCTACAACGCCTATGCCCATCAGGGCAACATTTCCATCACCTATGACGGTTTGTGGCTCAAAGAAGGGGACAGTTTCATCGGCGTCAGGTATATCATGACCGACGGATCTTTGCGCGATGTGGTGCGCTACGAATTGCACGGGCAGGAGGTTAAGAGCATCAGCCGGGCCAACGCGGGAGAGTACCTTGATGACGCCTGGATGATGTCGGGCGTGGAGGAGACCAAATTTGTCGATGGCGCCGTAAAGATCGCAAGTTACGACAAGCAAAAGTGGAATTTGAGCCTAAATCCCCAGCGCGTGCAGATCTTGGGTGTCAGCGGCTACAATCTGACCGTGACGGGCCTTAATGATTACATCAATTATCTTGAGTCCAACAATCAAAATGCCGACAACTACAGGCTGCAGCTTTACTCCAAATTCGTCACCCCCTTTGCCGTGGTGGTGATGCTGCTGTTGGCCGCCTCCACCGTCTTTGGCCCCCTGCGCACCATGACCATGGGCACGAGGGTGCTTGCAGGCATTGGCATGGGATTTGCTTTTTATGTGGCAAATCAGATAGGCGCTCCTTTTGCCTTGGTTTATGGCTTGCCGCCCGTCATCGGCGCCACTTTGCCAACCTTGCTCTTTTGCGCTTTGGCTCTGTATTTGTTAAACCGCCCTGTGTAGAAACAGGCCCGTTAAAAAAGATGGGCCGAGCCTGTTGCCTGCCCGGGCCGTGTTTGAGGATGCTCTCATCTTTCTTTTGAGGGTTCACCCTTGAGGAATGCGGCAAAGCATAAGCGCGGGCATTCTTTTTAAATCGATAAAACGGTTTTGGCAGGACGCCTTTTATTGCGCACATTGTGCACTGTTTGTCAACATGCGCCTTGCTTGTGGCAAAAAGTGTAATCTAGGGCAAAGTTTTACATGATTAAAGCTGTCTTTTTAGATTCTTGCTGTTATGATTGCAAACGTTTTCAGAAATTTGCGGTTTGCCATCGTTTGCATAGTGATTATGACAGTAACACTTAAAGATTTAGCCAAAGCGTGCGGGGTATCGGTCGGTACCGTCTCGCGGGCCTTGAATGACAAGAACGAAGTAAGCGCCGAGACCTCCGAGAGGATCAAACAGCTGGCGCAGAGCCTCGGATATGTGCCCAACCGGGCCGGCAGGGCACTGTCTGCCCAAAAGAACCTGTCAACCATCGGCATCCTGTTGCCGAGCATCAATTCGCCTTTCTTTGACGACATCAAGCGCGGCATTGACGAGGCTCACCGCGAGTTTAAGGATTTGGGACTGGATGTGGCGTTGATTGAAGAAGAGGGCTGGGATGTCGACCGGCACCTCAACGCCATCGATCGTCTGATCAAGCGCGGCTGCAAGGCCTTTGCCCTGTGCACCACCGCCGACGATCGCCTGCGCGACAAGATCAACGAGCTTTACGATCAGGGCTATCCCGTGCTGCTCTTGAACAACGATATCCCGGGCGCCCGCCATGTTTGTTTCGTGGGGCCCGATTACCGCAAATCAGGACAGATTGCCGCAGGAATGCTGGACAAGTGCCACGGCGATCGCAGGCTTGACATCCTCATAGTGATGGGCCTTAAGGAGCACTACGGCCATAAAAAGCGCGTGGAAGGCTTTATCGGCGAGCTTGACAAGCGCGGCCTTGATTACCGGGTGGCAGCCACGGTGGAAGGGCACGATAACGACATCGTCACGCAGCAGGTGTCAATGCAGGCCTTTACCGATCATCCCGACATCAATTGCGTGTACATGGCCACAGGCTCGGGAGTCAGCGGTTTGGGCGCCGCCATCATCGCCAGCCGCAAGCAAAAGCGTTTCGTCATCGCCTGCGATGAGATCTACACCACCAAAGAATTGGTCAAAGGCGACATCATCGACTTTGTGATCTGCCAAGAGCCTTTCGTGCAGGGCTATCAGACCATCAAGAAGCTGCACGACTGCTTAGTCAAGCCGCGCGGCTATGTCATCGGCGATTACATCGTCGAAAACATAATTAAGATCAAAAACCACTTCGACGTGGCAGGCTGATGAAGGGGGCGCAGGCCCCCTGCCCTGTCTTGACAAGAAGATCTGCTCTTTCTCCTTTTAGTATCCTCGCATGCTTTAGCAGGTCTTAGGAACTGTATAAAAACAATTCAAGAAATTTGACAATATAGCACGGTACCTCTGTGCTATACTGCCTTTATGTTAGACAAAGCCCAAAAAGAACGCATTTCTAAAATGATGCCTCTTTTAGATGAGAGCATCAGACGCAAATATATTGCTCTTGAATCAATCTCCCTAGGCCGCGGCGGGATCGCTGAGCTGCACGAGTTTACCGGCATGGCCAAATCAACCATTTATGCCGGGCTCAAGGAGGTCGCAGCTTTAGAAGCTGATCCTAAGGCCAAAAAGAAAGCCGACAGCAGCTCACGCATCAGGAAAGAAGGCGGCGGCCGCAAAACTGTTGAAGAGAAGCAGCCGGGGCTGGAAAAAGCACTGCTTAAGCTTGTAGACGGCTCAACTGCAGGCAGTCCGGAAAATCCCCTGCTTTGGACCACCAAAAGCCTGCGCCATATTTCAGCACAGCTTGAGAGCAAAGGCTTTAAGGTCGGCAAAGACACCGTGGCCAAATTATTAGAGCAGCAGGGGTTCAGCCTGCAGCAGAATAAAAAGTACGTTGAGGCGGGGAAGCAGAGCCCCGATCGCGACGCGCAGTTTAAGTTCATCAATCAGCTGGCCAAAACAATGATGGAGCAGAATATGCCGGTGATTTCGGTGGACGCCAAGAAAAAAGAAAACATCGGCAATTTCAAGAACGGCGGAGCAGAATATGCGTCCAAAGGACAGCCGATAGAAGTTTTAGATCATGATTTTATGAACAAAGACAACGGCAAAGCCGTGCCTTACGGGATATACGACATCTTCGCCAATGAAGGGTTTGTCAGCGTGGGCATCAGCGCAGACACAGCGGAGTTTGCGGTAAACAGCATTCGCTCGTGGTGGGAATACATGGGTAAGGAACGCTACCCCGACGCAAAGAAGATTTTAATCACGGCCGACGGCGGAGGCAGCAATGGGAGCCGCTGCCGGCTATGGAAAAAATCACTGCAGGATTTTGCAAATGACAGTGGTCTTGAACTGCATGTCTGTCATTTTCCTCCCGGGACAAGCAAATGGAACAAGATAGAGCACCGCATGTTTGCCTATATCAGCAAGAATTGGCGCGGCCGGCCGCCTGAGACCTTAGAAGTGATCATTAACCTCATTGCAGCCACAACCACCAAAAGCGGCCTGAAGATCAAATGCCGGTCAGATCTCAATAACTACGCTGTAGGCAAAAAGGTAACAGACGAAGAGATGTCTAACCTTAACATTGAACGTGAAAGCTGGCATGGGGAGTGGAACTATTGTATCTCTCCCCAATCATAATGAGTTTGAGTTATATTTAGACAGTTCCTTAAGAATGCGCAGGGACATCTGGAAAAAGCCCTGCAGCTTGCCTTCAGCCCCGACATCTGCCTGAAGCTCGCTCAGGTCATGGCCGCCCAGCGCCTGTACGAACCAGCCAGTGCCTACTACACGCAGGCTCTTAACGCTCAGCCGCTGCTGCCGCACCGTTAAGTCAAGCCTTAAGCACGGCAAGAAAGCCCCCGCCAGCGGGGCTTTCTGCGCTCTGTGCCTCCCACTTCTCCCCTGATCTCTCCCTAGTTTCTGAAAACGTTTTCACGATTTTTTCATAAAAGTTTTTTAATAATTTTTTAAAAATTGTCTTGCAACTTTTTAAAGGAAGTGTTTCATAACAACTATCGTAAATAGTTTTTTAACAACTTTTCCCAAAGTGCGGAGGTTTATGATGGCAAAAACCAGACATATACAGGCACGCTGCTCCCAGCGCGGCATCAGACAGAGTTTCCTTTGGCTCATCCAGGAGTTCGGGGAAGAACCCTGCGGTAACGGAGAAAAAATAGTGTTCAACCGCAAGGCCATTGAGCAGGTTATCAATCTGCTCAACAAGCTCAAGAAGGATCTGATGACGGCGCATTCGCGCGGCGGCTATATCGAGGTGGTAAACGGCGAAACACAGATCACCGTATATGCCTTAGATTCCTTCAAACGTAAATAACTGACCGGCCGGCTGAGCAGAAAAGCGGAGCCGGCTGAGCTCCCCGCCGCGAGCTCAGCCGCTGCTTTCTGCTTTGCAGGTCAAAGAGATGAGATGCTTATGGACTCAATTTTCAGTAAAATCGATGTAGATATCAGCGTTCTGCCGCAGATTGCTAACCTTATAACTGACAGTTCGATACAGCGCTTTAAGTTTAACTTAGTCGGGTTGTTTACTCTGCTGACAGACAGCGTACAGCGGCAGAGCACCGGTAAAGAAGATCTTAGTGCGGCACAGCTGCTGAAGCGGTACACGGCTGCGGCGCAGCAGTACGGCGATAAGCAGGTAATAAAGCAGTCCGACCCTGCTCAGTTTATAAAAAATATGTTCGTGCCTGAAGCAGAGCGGCAGGCGCCCGCGTCCTTTGAATATACCGTTAATGACATTATGACCGAGCTGCTGCAAGCCAACGCTGCACTCCTGCCGTCTTTATACGCGCTGAAGCCGCGGGATTTAGCTGCTGAGCTGTATGCCTATTTTTACCAAATCGCTCCTGAAGCTGACCTCAGCTGCTTCCCTATAGAGCGCTGCGCCGGCGTGCTGGACGCCTGGCTTACCTCCAAGGCAGACGGTACGAAAGCGGCAGCCGGCAGCAATTTCCTGCTGATGGGGAAGCAGAGCTTTCTGCAGACCTTTGATCTGCCCGGCTCATGCTTTATAGGCCTGGATGAGTTCTTTGGGCTGGATGCGCGCAGTAAGGACTATTTTTTTAACGCTGCCGATTTCGTGCAGAGCGCGCTTAAGCAGCTGTGTCCTAAAGCAGTGCAGCTTTTCCCCTTGAGCGCTGATAATCAATTAGGGGCTGTAGATGTGCTGCCTGATTTAAAGCATCCTCATTTTCAGTATTTTGATGCCGCCTTTGTGCTGCCGCTCTGCGGTCAGATCCAGGACTTCAGTTTATATCCTTATATGCTGGATCCTGAAACTGCCAGAAAGCGCACTGAACTTGAGATCACGAAACAGGCGCTTCGTTGCACGCAGGGACGCGTCATCTCGCAGGTGCTGGTATCTGAGCTGTCTGGCAGCGCGGTGCAGTTCAAAAAGTTCCGCCGCCAGCTGTGCGCCGATCGTCTGCTCAAAGCAGTGTGCCAGCTGCCGAAAAACTTCTATCAGCAGGATATAGATCCGTCTGCACTGCTCTTTATGACCACAGACATCGCGGATCGCAGCGATGCCGTTACCCTTATAGATTTAAGCGGCTTTGATCTAAAGAAAAATCCGGAAGACTGGGAGGAGGTACTGCAGATTTTAGGCAGGGCCTTGAACGGAGAACCTACACCCTGCTCAGCGTCTGTTTCGTATCAGGATATCAAAGTCAGCGGCTGTATCCTGCTGCCGTCCATTTACTGCTCCGGCAGCCGGCAGCTCTTGGACACTGCAGTGCAGACTTACGGCAGCTGCCTCTTGAGCGATGTGGCCGAGATTATCCGCTGCCAAGCCGCAGCCGCAGACGGTGATGCACCGATGTACGAAGTGCAGATGTCCTCTATTGATCAATTCGGCTTTATTGATCCAGCTAAAGTCAGCAAGGCAATTAACTGCCATCCTGACGATCCGCAGATCTTAAAGCAGAGACTGCAGGAAAACGACATTATTCTGGCAGTCAAAGGCGCCGGCATCGGCACGGCTGCCATTGCCCATCACGCCGGGGATAACTGGCTGGGCAGTCAATACTTCGTGATTATACGGCGCAGGCCCGACGCCCCGCTGTCTGTTGAAGAGCTGTTTTTTGCCCTGCGCTCCGACGCGGTCCAAGCCTTTGCCAAGACCAATGCCAAAGGGGCCAAGCTGCCGCTTTTAAGCGCTAAGACTTTAAGTACGATGCCGCTTATTGCTGCGGCGGCTGATAAGCATGACGCGAAAGCTAATTTCACGCGTCTCTGCGAGCTGCGCGACTCTATTCAGCAGATGACGGCCGAAGCACTGAGCCTGAGCTTCAGCCAGGTGCTGCCTGCAAGCGCTGAGTAAGACGGCGTAAGCCTGACGTACTGCTGCCGCTTTATACAGCGGCAGCTTAGCCTGTCTTCTGCGCCGGCGGATTATTGCAGTG
>CAZYXT010000058.1:0-15663 GCA_964651505.1 uncultured Enterobacterales bacterium | reverse complement strand
TTTAATCCAAACTTGAATTATTCGATGCCCAGGCGCGGGCCTTGGCCCGAGCGGGCCAGCTTGATGTGGTGGGTCATGATGGAAATGCCCAAAGCCACCATCAACAAGGCCATAACCAGCAAGAAAGATCCTGACAATACCAAAACCATGCTCTTGCCCCATTGCTGCTGAACGACCTGAGCCACGCCCCACAGGCTCATGATCATCATGAAGACCATGGGCACGAAGGCGATGAACCAGTTCTTCTGCCTGAACATCAGATAGAGGGTGATGGCAAGGAAGGTCAAGGCCGCCATCAGCTGATTGGAGGCACCGAAAATCGGCCAAATCGAGGCGGCGCTGCCGCTCATGGCCATCAGGATGGACAAGCCTACAATCAGGAAGGAGGCCAACAGAGGATGGGTAATGGCCTTGCGCCAGCCTGTCATCGAGCGCTTGTCCTTTATCTCGACAAGCTCTTGGGAATTCTGAGCCTTCTCATACTGGCGGGGCATGAAGATCTCCTGCCACAGGAAACGGCCCAGACGGGCGGCGGTGTCCAAGGAGGTCATCATGAAGGCCGAAATGGCCAGGGAAATGAAGATCTTGGCATAAACCTCGGGGATGCCCAAAGCCACGGAGAAGGATGCGATGCCGGTTGCAAAGGCCATGGGCTGATTCTTGCCAAGCTCCATGAAAGTGCCCTGATCCATGGACATGACGGCCACCAGAGCCATGACGCCCAAGACGCCTTCCAAGATCATGCTGCCATAGCCGATGGGCAGAATATCCTTTTCGGAATTTAACTGCTTTGAAGTGGTGCCGGAGGCCACCAGGGCATGGAAGCCCGAGCAGGCACCGCAGGCGATAAAGATGAACAAGGCCGGGATCATATCGGTCACGTTGCCGTCGGCGGTGATGGCGGCCATGCCGTTATACGAGGACAACTTGACTTCGGGGTTGTACGCCAAGATGGAGACGAAGCCCAGCAACAGCATGCCGTAGAGCAGGTAGCTGTTCAAATAATCGCGAGGCTGCAACAGCCAGTGCACGGGCAGCACCGAGGCACAGAAAATGTAGACGGCCAAAACGCAGATCCAAAACAGCGTGGCGCCTGCCTGATCGGTGCCCAAGATGACGGCGGCATCAAAAGGCAGGACGTTGCCAACCCAGACTGTCAAAAATACCAGCGGGACAAATACAAAAGAAGCATTTCTGAGGCTGATCTTAAGCTTTAAGGTGGTGAAGCTGAACATGGGCGCCACGGCGATGAAGATAATCGAGGCGGTGGTCACGGCAGGGATCTGGGCAAACATGCCTGCAATGAGCAAAGTGAAGATGGCGATCACCAAGATCAGGCAGGCCCAGCAGAAAATCAAGAACAGCTGTCTGCCGGTGATGCCCATCAGGCGCTCCATCACATAGGAAATCGAGCGGCCGCGGTTGCGCACGGACAGGATCAGGGCCGCAAAGTCATGGAAAGCGCCCACGAACACGCACCCGATCAAGATCCAAATCAGGGAAGGAAGCCAGCCGAAATAGGCTGCCATGATGGGGCCGACGATGGGGCCCGGGCCTGCGATGGATGCAAAGTGGTGGCCGAACAAAACAATGCGCGGGGTCGGCACATAGTCGATTCCGTCAAACTGAGTATGGGCCGGGGTGGGGTTAGAAGGATCGATTTGAAAGACCTTCTTAAGATAGGAGCCGTAGATAAAATAAGCGGCTACAAAGTAAGCAAGGCAGATGCAAAACAACAGACTGCCGGTCATAATTCACTCCCAGATCTTAATTAAGATCTATATGCAAAACAAAGATGCTCAGACGAAGCCCGGGCCTCAGGCGGTCCGGTCCCGTGCCCGGGGACGATCCCGGGAGCTGAGCGCCAATTTCACACGGATAATTAACGCGACATAATTATGCAAAATAAGCAAGAGCAAGGCAAGGATCGGACTTCACGGGCTGATTTGGATCTTGGTCCGACAGGCGGGGCATTTATTAATGCGCCCCAAAATCAAAGTTGAGAGTTTTTAAGGCTTTTAAGCTTTAAAATACGAAAAAACCCGTCAGATCATACAGTTACCCATCAAAGGGCACTTTTTTTAAGAGGCAGAATTTTTCAATTTTGAAAATTTCAAAGTTTGACAAATTTCAAAAACAAACCGGAATATATTAAAAAAATTTGAACGCGATTTTGCTTTTGCACAATGTTTGAGCAAGATCACACTAAAATCGGGTGATTTTGCCGGCAAAGCAAATCAAGGCTGCACAACTTATGCCAAAGCCCCCCTCAAAGAGGGGCTGCACAGGCTTTAACAGTGGGGAATGGCAAAAGCGCCCTCATCTTGCCTGTAGCCCATAAAAAAGCTTCGCATCCTCATCGTGCACTCTTTTAAGTTGAGACCCTGCGTGTCATGCGCGTCAAGATATTCCAAGATGGCCTTAAGGCTCTGCTCCCCTTGCGGCGCCACAGGCTCGGCCCCCACCAGCGTGGAGGGCATCAGGCAGTAAAGATGTTCTTCGCAGCGCATGATCTCAATGTCATGCACAAGCTCAAACTTATCATCAAGCACGGCCTTAAACTCCCAGCCCTGCTCCCCAAGCAACATGCCAAGGCTGTCCAAATGACTCTGATCGGCCAAGCTTTGACTTTTGCCGTCAGAGCCTGCCTTGAAAACCTTATCTTGATTTTTAAACTCGAAGCGCCCGCCGAGGTACCCAAAAGATAAGGCAATGAGTTTGCCGCACAGGCACAAATCATAGATGCCGTCGAGGGCTATCAGGCGCCACACCGGGGTTTGCCTTAAAGTTAGTTTTAACAAGTACTGCACAGTCTGCCTATTGTTTGACCTTTGAGCTGACCACCGATGCAAAGTAATCGGCCTGATCCTCTGAATATGTCATGGCCCCGGCCTTCAAGGCAGGCACCGTCCAAAACTTTTCATGCAAAGACCCGAATACCCCTGCGGCCACATCGGCGCCGTTAAAGGACTTGAGACAATCGCTCTTTAAGACCTCAGGGTCAATGGGCACCAGGAACGATCGCATTTGCATGCGCACCGACAAAACCTCGCCCCCCTTCTGAGGACCTTTCCTTTGCAGGGCATTATCCTGCTCAAAAACAGGCCCCATCAGGGCGAGCAAACCGCTCACGCTTTCTGCTTCAAAAGAGCGTTTGAGGGGCACCTGCGTATAAAAAAGCTCATCTCTCTCAAACCTCATGTTCGAAAAATGTTTTTCAACCTTATCCGAAAGCAAAACGAACATATTCATTGCATCAAAGCGCGGCTGGTAAAGTAAACCAAGAGACACAAAGCGATTGATCGTTCTGTGCAGCAAATTGCTCGAGTACAAATGCTGCTTCATCCGCTCTTCCAATGGCCCCGGGTGGTCTTCTAATCTTGAGAGGACAGCGAGCACGCAAACTATGGTCTTGTTCAATGTCCTAATCTCAACTTTGACATTCTCGTCGCATGCCCCCGGTTGCAGCCCTTTGCCCAGCCTGTAGCGGTAGCTTGCCATGGCAGCCCTGCAAGCGCCGTCGGAGAGGCCTCCTTCCAAGGTGCACTTGCTCCGAAACTGCATCGTCGGGCTGCTGTTTGCCCCGCCGTCGGCTTGATTGAGATCATAGTCGCCAAGGAACATGGCAGCTTCCATGCTGCAAGGATCATCTTCGCTCCTGCTTTTGAGAAAATCCCTAACCCTGAAGGCAATCTCATCTGAGCTTAAGGGCAGAAAACTGATGAGGGCGGCATACTCGTCTGCGTAATTGATGGAGGCAGAGGTTTTGATGTGCTTAATAAGCCCAAAATAGCTGTCGATGAAGGTCAGCTCCGTTTTGCGTTCTGTTTCTTTGTAAGCCTCCCTTTTGCCTGCGCGATATTCATATTCGAGACGATCATAGCAGCGCTCATGATAATGATCTCCCATGCGATTGCAGGCTCTCTTGGCCAAAGACAAACCTTGGCCGATGCATCCGTGTCCGATAAGATATTCTGCAATCTCCAAGGCCTCGGAATTGGTGGCGCAAATCGGCTTTTTGGGCATATCTTTTGAGGATGAGGCCAGAAAATCCTCGGCAGCCTGTCCCAAGGCAGGCCCAAAACGGCCTTGACAGGAGAGCCTCAGGGCCTGCCCGTAAAGCGCGCCTGTCTGCTTTTCATCGATTGCAAAAAGCCCGCTTTGCAATTTGAGGGCCATGGCCAGTTCATAAAAGACGGTTGCAAACTTATCGCACGGCAATGCCAAGATCTCGTTTAAAGTCTTGGCATCAAAGCGCTCGCGCACGCGTTGAGATACCCTTTTATAATCGCTTTTGCTAAAGTAAACGGCGTGCCTGAGCCAAAAGGACAGATAATAAGCCTTAAGCTTGCTGCAAGAGCCGCTTGAGTCAAACACCGCCTTGGCCATGACTTTTTCGGCGTAGGCCAAAAGCGGCCCCCACATTATGCCCTCGTGCGTAAAGGGGCCGTACCCGAGCTTTTTTAAAGTAAAAACAAGCGCGCTGTCGGTCTGATCATAAGCAGTTCGTCTGCCGGGGACAAGCGAGTCAAAGCGATCTTGGATCATCTGCCTTAGCATGATGGCAAGGCGCCGGTAGTAATCGTAAGGCAAAGCCGTGCCGCATGAGCACAATCTTATGAGGGCAATTTCGCACAAATTGGCCTTGCCATCCTCGGGCCTGTAGACAGGAACGGGCTTGGGGACCGGGCCTAAGAGGAGATCAAGATCGTCGTCATCTTGCTTGTCAACACTGTCCAAAGGTGCATCATCCTCATTCTCAAAAAGCAGATCGGTTTGCTCCTCATCATCCTCAAAATCGTCATCCTCTGCATCAAAGCATGCCTCATCATTGTATTCGGGCCTGTGCATGGCGCTCATCATGGCCTTGACTGCATACAAAGACTGCTCGCTGAAAATGCGCCGCCTGTCGCTTACAGAGTAACCAAACAGCTCCTGCCCTTGGGCCAAAGATGAGAGCATGTCAAAGTAGCTTGCGCACAAGAGCAACAGAGGATTTGTGTCATCGTGCTTAAGATCTTGAGGATCAAACACGGCAACAGGCGCCACATTCTGCCCGATTAAATCTCTTACATTGTAGATGGAGCTTAAAACCGCATCGGTCATCGCCACAAGGCTTTTGCCGTTGCGGGCCTCTCCCGGGAGCTCTTCTTGATAAAAGGCCAAGGATGCGGCCGCATAAGGATGACCGCAGGAGTGGGCATAACGCAAAAAGTTTAAGCCCAACATCAAATTTTTGGGCAGGTTTTTGCCTTGAATGTAATCAAGGCCGATAAGATACGCAGCATGAGGCGGCATGCCGAACATGTCCTCGTCAATGAGCAAAGGCTTGACAAAGCGGGTTTTATCATCGGAGCATCTTAAAGATGCCAGGTTTTTGAGCAAATTGCAGCAAAGATAAAGAGGATCGTAATTTTCCGCATCCTGCTTGCTGCAAATCAGATCTGATGGCACCTGTGATGTGCCGTGTCTTGCCTCAGAGAGCATGGCAAACCTTTGCTCCATCTCATTAAACCGCTCGGCCTCCCCGGGGCCTGAGAGCGCATTTATCATCTCAGACAGGCTCGTGCCCAGGTTAAGATAGAAGGCAGAATAATCTGCAGATTTGCTGTTTTTAAGCCGTTCTTGCTCGAGATCTTCTGCCATGATCAGAAGTCTTTTCATCAACCCCAAATACGCATAAGGCAGATAGGAAACAGATGAGCGCTTGCCGTTGACATAGAGCTTAAGCTTGCTGCCGTAGGTGGTGCCGTTAAGCGGTCCTGCAACGTTGTTCCAGACAAACAGGAACTTGTTGATGTCTGATTTAAAATCTCCTTTGAAGATCTCATGCAGCGACCCTTGCAATTGTTCAAGCTGCAAGGCTTTGGCCTTGGCGACGGATGATTTGGGATCGGCTGCCACCACGCCCAAAAAACTCTCGTCAAACACGGCGCTAAGTTCGGCAAGGCAGTTTTGACTGATAAGCTCGTTTACCTTGGCGCGCGCCCTTGGGTTGCCATGGACGGAGGCTACGTAATACCAATAGACGGCTTTGACCAAATTTAAGTTGCAGCAGTAGCACAAAAACTCGTCGCCCCCTTCAAATGAGGGGTCTTTGAACCCTGCCATGGCCTTAAGCTTGGACAGATGACTCAAAAAAATGCCGTCAAGACCTTCGTTCATTTTGTAATATACGTCAAACTTCATGGCCTGATAAGGAACATGATCAAAATCGCAGGCAAGAGAGCAGGTCGTATCTGCCATGAACAAAGCCATTTGTTTTTCATAATGCTCAGCTTGGCTCATGAGCATGTCGTCATCAAGCTTGATTTTTCCCGTAAGCTTGTCAATCCACTTTGAAGCCTCTTTTTTGTTCTTAAAATTGCGACACCGCGTCTGAAAGCCGGCCTCGACTTTTAAGGTCGCCGCCAAAAACTTTTCAAGATTGGAAGAAAAATCTTTGGGATCGCATTTTTGCAGCTTGTCTATATGCTGATGCAGATGTTCTTGTTTGTCATTCATGGTCATGCCTTTGCCTCAACTTCCTGCCATCATCGGGCAGGCCAACTTAGGTTTTAAAATGGTCGATGCCGGGGCTCTCAGGCCCAAAACTTCCACCAAGGTATATCATCTTTGCCGGTTCCTATCTGCGATAGGACGGTGGTGATGCGGTTGACGATGGAGCCCTCTTCTTCTTCGCTGCCCCAATCGCACATAGTCAGGATCTTTACGGCCTGCGCCACCGAGCTTACGGTGTAGATGTGAAAGCGTCCCTCTTTGACGGCATTGACCACGCAGGGGCGCAAGACCAGCTGCTGCACGCAGCTTTGGGGAATGATGACGCCCTGCGTGCCGGTCAGGCCGTGCAGGCGGCATACTTTGAAAAAGCCTTCGATTTTCTCGTTGACCCCGCCCACGGGCTGGACGTCGCCCAATTGATCCACGGCTCCCGTGACGGCCAGATCTTGTCTTATCGGCACTCCCGACAAACAGGAAATCACCGCGCACAAGCCCGTCAAAGAGGCGCTGTCCCCGTCCACGGCGCTATATGATTGCTCAAACACCAAGCTTGCCGACACGGGCAGGGGGGCCCTTGCGCCAAATTCCTTGTTCAGGTAGCCGTTGATGATCATCATGGCTTTGGCATGGATCTGCCCTGCCAGCTCTGCCTTGCGCTCGATGTCGATGACATCGCCTTCGCCTCCTGCGCGCATGGCAGCCGTGATGCGCACAGGCTCGCCAAACTCGTACTCCGAGCCTGCCGTCTGCATCACCGACAAACCGTTGATCTGGCCTACAATCATGCCCTCGGTGGCAATGAGCAGCTGCCTGTCCCGATGGTCGCGCAATTGGGCGGCGGCAGGATGATTTTCCCGAAAATCGGCAGCACAGAGGGCCTTCAAAAGCGCCCTTGCCCCCACCGGCTCCGAGGAGCCGCTGTAATGCACGGCCTCTTCGATGATGGTTTTAAATTTAAATTCGGGCAGATACAGCCCGCGCCTGTCGCCGTTTAAACGGCACAAATAACAGGCCAAAAGCTTAAGGGCCTCAACATCAAAGCTTTTAAGATTCAAATCATATTTTAAGCCCTCAACCAAGGATGCCGTAAGCTCCACGGCTCCCGCAGCAGGCAGCTCCTGCACAAGATCGGCTCTCAAGGCTTGGGCAAGAGAGGGCCAGATCAGGCCCAATTGCGCGCAATCGGCCTCATCCCCGTACAAAATAAGCTTAAGAGCAGGATTCTCCTCAAGAGCCTTGTCCATCAAGGAAAGCCACTTGTCGTGATCGTTGAGCAAAATGGCAGGCATCAAAAGATAGCGGCATTTAGAGACGAGTCCCCTCTTCCCCTGAGTGCCGAACAGCTCTTTTTTGTCCGAGGCCAAAACAGGCACGGCCAAATCGTCAAGCACCCCTGCGCAAAGCTCCTTTAACTGCCCCAAGGCATCGGCATCGGCGCTTGCGCACACCAAGAGCAGGCGGCTGCTTTGGCTGCGCATTAAAGCCTTCAGGGCATTTTTGATGCGAAGCTGCAAGGATGCAAAAGAGCGCGGGGCGACGGCGCTGCTGTCTTTAATATCGGTTTGAAATTGCGGGTAAAGTTCTGAATGCTCCAGGACATAAGCCCCGGGCAGGGTTTTTACCTCTCCTGATAAGGACTTGAAATTAATGCTGCGCAAAGACGACCTCAAAGATTTCAGGCAAATTGCGATAGTATTGGGCGTAATCGAGGCCGTAGCCTACCACGAAACCTTTTTGAAGATCAAAACCCGTGTAGTCGACCTTGACTTCATGGATGCGCCGCTCTTTTTTGTCCAAGAGGGCGGCTGCTTTGACGCAGGATGCTCCCAAAGCTTCAAAATGCTCGCGCAGGGCTTTGATGGTAAGGCCGCTGTCCACCACGTCTTCGATGATGAGCACGCGGGCGCCTTTGGGATCTTCTTTGATGTCAGAGAGGATTTTAAGTTTGCCTGACGATTCGGTCCCCGGGCCGTAGGATGAAACCTGCATGAAGTCGATGCGCAATTTCACGTCCGTAAGACGCGAGGTCAGAGAGGCAAAAAAGTAAACCGCTCCTCTTAAAATGCCGACGGCCAGCACCTCTTGACCTTTGTATTCTTGGTTGATGAGCTTGGCAAGCTCGTCAATCCTCTGTTCAATTTGGGCGCTGCTGAAGACCAAACGCAACTGCTGCACTGTTTGCATGGGGGCGCTCCTTGCTGTCTTAAAATTGACGCCTAGTTTACCGCACCTTGGGCGCAAAAAGGCTGACATCAATCAAATTCAAAACTGTAAATGAGATCTACGGCCTGATCGACGGACGAAACAAACTCGGCATACAGCTTCCTGATGATCTCATAGCGCAGCTTAAACTCGCTTACGGCATTGAACACGCCGTAACCGTAGGAGATGCGGATCTTGCGGGTGATGTAGCCTTGCACTTCGACGGCCGTGTCTTCGCCCGAGCCCGTGGCGCCAAACTGCACGCTTTGCACGCCGAAGGCTCCCACCAGGGCATTGACCACGCCCGTGGAGGAGCTCAATCCCAAACCCAAGAGCAATTGCGAGCTGCTGTTGTTGTCTTGGCTGAAGGAGGCGTTTTTCTCCAGGCCGTGGCCGTAAAGAATATAGGAGAGCGTCTCGTTGTCGGACATGGCAGGCTCCGAGAAAAGCTCGATGCGAGGATCCGAGGCGGTGCCCGCAACCTTGATGCCTGCGACCACGTCATCTTCCATGTCATCAGGATCGGCCACAATCTCAACGTCCAAGGCAGGATCGGCAATTTGGCCGTTAAAGCGGGTCAGGGCCTTGTTGACGATGAAGCGGTGGCCGAACAGATCGGCTTTGCCGTCGCGCACGCTGACCTGCCCGTAACCTTTTATGTCCCGCTCGCCCAAGGTCTGTTTGATGTCGATGGCCCCGTCCAAATTGGCCGTAAGTCCCATGGCATCGACTTTGACGTCATTGCCGAGGGTCACGTTAAGATTGATGTTCATGGGGGTCGGAGAGGACGACTCTTCAATAAGCTGCGAGTAGCCCCCCGAGGGGACGATTATCTCATCGGAGCTGGGAGTTGCACCTGAATCTATCACGTTGCTGACCCTGATCCTTGCGCTTGGCACCTCAACCCTGCCTGACACATCCAAAGTCTGTGCAAAAGAAGCTGAGGCATCGACGTTGGCATGGGCCTGGCCAAAGCCCATCAAAAATACCGGCAGCCTCTCTGCCTTGGCATGCACCCTGCCGTTTGCCCCTTCTGACCAGTCCAAATTGCCATCCAAATTAATTTGGCCGCCGTTTAAGGTGATGGTGCCTGCAAGATCGGCGTTGCTGCCCTTTGAGGTCAGTTGCACCGAAAATGCATCGACCTGCCCCACATCCAGCCTTGGCTCGGCGCTGCCTGAGGCTTTAATGGTGCCGTAAAACATGGGATTGGCCAAATCGCCGCCCAAGGTGCCGTCGATGTCGGCCTTGCCTTGCAGATCGTTAAATTGCGTGCCCAATCCCGACAAAACGGCCAGATCAAATGCATCAAGCCTGAAAGTGCCCGACAAAGTCCTTTTATCCATGGGATCGGAGGCCTTGACGTCAAGCTCTATGCGCCCGCGATCGTGGCGCATGTTGACAACCGACTCCAAGTTAAAAGCCTGCGGCTGCACCTTGGCATTGACGCTGACCTCATCGAACATAAAAGGGATGCCGTAGGCAAACACCCGCGCATCAGAAGAGGAGAGCTTAAGGGAAATATCGGGATTGCCGTCATCGACCAGCACATGACAATCAAGGCTTACGGCCCCGCCCAATCTTACGGACTCGGGCATCAGATCGTTTAAAGATTGCAGCTGATAGTCCTTAAAGTTAAGTCCCGTCTCCACGTTCCCCGGGGCAAAGGAAGTCTTTTCAAAATTCAACGCCCCGTTTTCGCCGCGCAAGACCATGGCGCCCAGCGTGCCGCTCAAGGTATCGGCATCAAAGGTCAGATCGGCCGCATCCATCAGCGAAACGGAGCCGCTTTGCGGGGTCCTGACAAAAAGCTCGCGCAATTGTCCCTGCCAGATCTTCTGCTGCTGATCATAACCGCCTGTCAAGCCTATCAAAGCCTGATTGGGCGTATCGCAGGTGAGCATCAGGCCGTGGCGGCCCAAGGTGCCCGAAAAATCTATCATGCACTTGTTGGCCACGCTCTTAAGGCCGCTTGCGCGCAGATGCTGAATGACCGTGGTCAAAGAGAAGCTTCTTTGCAGGGTTTTGACATTGGCATCGAGGATGAGGCTGCGCATGGATATACTCTGTCCAAACCTAAAATCTGCCAATTTGCCCCTCAGGCTGACCTCCCCGTCCTCAAGACTGCCTGAGACTTTAAGCTTGCTGTTAAAGGAGCCTTCCAAGTCAGCATACAGCTTTGTAAGATCGTTTAAGGCGATGTCGGCGTTAAGATCGGAGCTCTCCCCTGCCTTGCCCTTGACCCTCACCTCGTTGTCAGCCTGCACAAAGTGCAGATCTTCAATCTCAAAGCCTGAGTTGAGATCGCCTTGGGCGTTCACAAGCGACAATTTGGCAGGCACCCCGTTTAAATATAAGGATGCATTAAGATCATTGACGCTAACCTTTACATTGAGATCCGGGGCCTGCGAGGGCTCGTCCAAAATCACGGCCGCATTGCTCTTGAGGGCAATGTTGAAGGGGCCTTTTAGCATGGCATCGATGAAACCTGCGTTGGATCCTTTGATTGCAAGCTCTCCATCATAGGAGATCTCGTTGCCGTAATTTAAAATCCCCTTGAGGTTTAACCGCACGGCAGAGCCCAGATACTTCCCCTCAAGGCTGAGGTTGTGCACAAGGGCATGATCCAAGGCCACATCGGCACTGATGTCGGCATAATAATTTTCAAAGCCGTAGCCGCTTAAAGAGCCGTGCAGCGAGGTTTTTAAACTTCCAAACAAAGTTCCGATGCTTTCAAAGTGCAGATCGTAAACCTCAGCCTGCGGGGCATCGACAAACAAAGGCCAGCACAAATAGTCGCTCTCCAGGGTTACCGCCACGGGCAGATTGGGCGAGAGGCAGTTGATGCGGGCGGTGAGGATCGTCAAATCGGGGTTTTCAAGCTCAACCTGCGCGCTCAGATCGACCAAATCGCCCTGCACGCGCGCTTTGCCTTTGAGGCCGTTTAAAAGCCCCTCAAAGTTTTGGGCATTGTAGTCGCTGACGGCACCTTCCCCCTCAAGGTCAAACTGCATGTAAAAGTGCTTTTGAAAATCCATGAGCCCTGCAATTTTGACTTTGCCCATCTCATGCTCGCACTTAAGCTCAAGCACAGACAGGCGGGTGCCGGCCCAGGAGGCGCTTAAGGACAGATCAGCCTCCCCGGTGTCAAAGCCTTCCATGAAGTAGCGGGCTTTGTGAAGTTCCAATCCTGCCACCATGACATCCAAGGGCAGATTGACCGCGGGCAAAAGCTCGATGATGCCGCCCCCGTCGCCAAAGGCATCAACCAAAGAAGGATCAAAGCTTTCATTTGAGGGAGCCTCAAAAGACCCGGCCTTTGCCAAAGCCTGATCTTCTGCGTCCTCATCCTCTGCATCCTCAGAGGAGTTTTTAAGCTCCACGAGGGTGTTGACGGCCTTGCCGTCCTTCAACAAGGCCGTGTCGGCTGCTGCCTGCAAATAAGCTTGCAGACTGTCCAAATGAACATCAACCTGCTCTGACAGGTACGCAAAGTTTTCAACCTTAAAATCATGGATCCTGATATCCACGGGAAAATTCAGGCGAAAAGGCTCTTCATCCTCAGATGGCTCCTCGAAATCTTCAGGCTCTTCATCGTCTCCCGATTGCACAAGCAAAGTTACGCTCAGATCCTTTGAGTGCAGGTATGAGACATCAAAGACATTTGAAGACAAAAGCTGCACCACATCATAGCGAAGCGAAAGGGATGATGCCTCCACCCTGACGATATCGGGCACTTCCACCAATGTTTTGCCCAAAGAAAGGCCGCCCAAAATATTGCCGCCTGTGATCTCGACATCCAAAACTATGATGCCGTCAAGCTGCTCGGATGCCGTATTGCAGGCAAAGCGGGCCCCGTCGGTGGTGCCCAAAAGATAATAAAAAAGCCCCGTGAGCACCACCGTAAGCCCCGCCGAGAACATGCAGCAGTACCTTAAAAACTTTTTGACAAAGCTCACGGGCAAAAATTTGCGCAAATTAAGCTCTGCATTTTTAGCTGCGGTTACGGCCTTTTCATCAGACTGCCTCATAATTAGAACTCCGGACCGAAGGCAAAGTGGAGGCGGATGGCGGCAGGTTCTTTGTCGATGCCAAAGCCCAGATCGACCCTGACCGTGCCGTAAGGCGAAACATAACGGTAGCCAAAGCCTGGGCCCCACAGGATATCGTCTTTGTAATCGTCGGTGGCCGTGCCGCCGTCGAGGAACACCGCCAGGCGGCTGTTGTCGATGCCGCAGGGAAATTGCAATTCCACGGTGCCTGTGGTCAGATAGCGCGCGCCGTTGAGGCCCCCGCTGTTAGAGGGGGATTCATCCAAATACCCGTAGCCGCGGATGGAAGAGTCGCCGCCTGCAAAAAAGCGCATGGTGGCAGGCATGTTAGCAGAGTCGGGGCCGAAGATGGCGCCTTGCTGCAGCCTCATGACCACGCGGGTGTTTTCGGTGGGCGAGAAAACGCTCTTGAAGATTGCAACCATCCTCAAAAATGTGTAATCGGAAATGGCAGCTGCGGCCGCGCTCACATCAAAGTTGATGCTGTAGCCGTATTTGGGATCAAAGCCGCCTGAGCTTTCGCGGCGGGACAAAACCAAGGAGGGCATCAAATTCCAGCCGTATCCTTCATCAGAGCCTTGGGTATAGTCTTCATACTCGGCCTTCAAAGCCCAGTCGCGCCGCCAGTGGCGCCTGTCGTTATCCACATAGTGCAAAGACAAATGCGAGCGATCGGCTAATGTGTCGTTCAAATCGATATGGGTTTGCGCGGCATTGATATAGTAGTAATCGGTGTTGGGGTTGTCCCTTGGGATCTTGTAGATGGCAGATGCCTCCTGCGAGACCTGCGAGATCTCGGCGCGGGCCGAGAACGAGTGGCCGTATTCGTTCAAAAGAGGCTTGTCCCATTCGCCCAAGATCTTGGCCCCCTCGTCGGTGGAGTAGCCGATGCCGACGCGCATGATGTTTTTGCTCTTGCGCTCAAGGTTGATCCCCACAGGCACCTTAAGATCGGAGGCCTCGTCAAGCAGGGGTTTGACGTCCACCGAGCGGTAATAGCCGGTCTGATTTAAGGAATTGGTAAAATCGTTGATGGCCTTGGTCGAAAAATTGGTGCCCTCGCCGATGGTCATCAAAGATTGCGAGGGCTTTAAAAGCTGCGCCGTCGCCTCGTCATGCTTAAGCTCCCCAAAATGATAGCGCCTGCCCGTATCGTACACCAGCTCAATGTCGGCGGCGTTTTGATCTTGATAGATCATGATGCGCGAGGCAATGTAATTGGCATCAAAGAAGCCCAAAGACAAGGCTGTTGAGTTTAAGCTGTTTTTTAAGGCCTCGTAATTTGAGTGGCTCAAAACGCTGTAAGAGTTGAGGCCCGAGCTTTCAACGAGATCTTTGAAGACCTTGTAATCGGCCCCTTCGCCCAAGATCTCCACATTGCAATTGCGCACGTAAATAGGCTTGCCGGCATCGACTTTAATCGTGACGGTTCTGTCCTCTTGAACATCGCGCTTTGGCAGCTCAATTTCGATATTGGGATTGTAGTAGCCCAAAGCACGCAGGCCCAGCTCCACCTCGTTTCTCAGTTCGCGGCGGAAGATGAACACTCTTTTTTTGGAAATGGCAGGCAGCGCATTCAGGCGGGTGACCACATTGTCATAAAGATCTTCGCTGATGCCTGTTACGCTGAATCTTACGGGATCGTCTACTACCGACTGCCTTTGTTCTATTTCTTCAAATTCTTCTTCGTCTGATGAGGCACACCCGCTGATGAGCGGGCACAAAAAGATCAAGGCAAGGGGGATTAAAAGCGGCCTTAAAAACATCAACTTGAGCTTCATGATCCTCTATTATGCCCTCTTAGCATGGCACAGGCCTCTTTCTGCCCTGTCTTAAATAAAAGGACCATCAAGTCCGTTTTGCAGGTTTACCAAAATAAACCCCGACCAAGCCTTAATTTGCCTGATTACACTGTCATGATCCTAAGATCCTGCTCTTATTATTGCAAGTTTTTGCACAAAAGCATATAAAGATGCTGCTTGCGATCAAACAAAGCAAATGCCGAGGTTTTGCAGGCTTTAAGGCAGCGCCGCCCGGAACCTTTTATGTGACAGAAAGCTCATGTATCAAAAGCCTCATGTTAAAGAAGCCCCGGGGGTTGGCTCAGGTGAAAACTGCCGCATAAAACCTGTCTTAAAGATGGGCTTAAACGCTTGTATTTTGTCGCTTTGATTCAGACTGCGACACCCAAAATAAATTTGAAAAAAAGTTTGACGCGGCTTTTTGCTTGTGCTTATAATATGCACCCGTTGACAGACGAACATCGGTGATTGGCGCAGTCCGGTAGCGCACTTCGTTCGGGACGAAGGGGCCACAGGTTCAAATCCTGTATCACCGACCACCGGGCGTCTTGAAGCTTGGGGTGCGTCCTTAGCTCAGTTGGATAGAGCAACAGCCTTCTAAGCTGTGGGTCGAAGGTTCGACTCCTTCAGGACGTGCCATCGCTTGTCGACAAAAAATTTCTACTATGGTGGCTATAGCTCAGTCGGTAGAGTCCTGGATTGTGATTCCAGTTGTCGAGAGTTCGAGCCTCTCTAGCCACCCCACCTGTTTCTTTCAATCATTCGCGGGAGTGGCGAAATTGGTAGACGCACCAGATTTAGGTTCTGGCGCCTGAGTGTGTAGGAGTTCGAGTCTCCTCTCCCGCACCAATTTTGCTTGAGACCTTAAATTTCGCCTCTTGTCATAAATCATGTGAACCGACAATTTTAAGTTCTTGTCAAAATAGCGTGAATCTTCTGATTTGATATAAACGTGTCAGCAGGAATAGAAACGTCCCCCTTTGCCCCTTCCCCCTTTTAGCGAGCAACAAGCATTGTTCCTGTGCCGCCGTCAAGGGCGACTTTTCAGGCCGCAGGCCGTTAAGAAAAGTCGTTCATCTTGACCCTTGACGGCACCAGGCACAGAG
>CAZYXT010000057.1:0-15690 GCA_964651505.1 uncultured Enterobacterales bacterium | reverse complement strand
AAATATTTTGCTTTTGATTGGAACTTCATTTATGAAGGCAGGTCTTAGTATCAGCTGCGGCGAATTTTCTTCGCCATGACAGATTCAGGGGTCTCCCAAATATCTGTAACAGCTGCCAAGGGCAGCTGTTACGCCCCTTCAAGAATTCTTCTTCATTAAGATCCCATGGGCGCGCCCTGCGCGCCCGAGCCTTTTGTGCGGCGTTCAAAAGTTGCCGGTGTGCATTTATCAGGTTTTCATCATGCAAAGTCATTAAAGACTAAAAAGTCTATTTATGTAAAGAATGCCGACAAAAATCATATAAATGTTAACTGTCAATGTATTTAATTGTGATCGCAGACATATTAATTATATGCAGGCCTGTGCATGAATATTCAGGCAGCTCTTATTTGCTTTTGAAAATTTGTCAGGTTTTTGAGACAGGGCAAAAAATTTTTTTTGGGGAAATTAATATAATGTAAAAGGAAAGCTGAGTACATCAGAAGGCACAATTGTGCCCTGGAGCCGCCTTGTTTTTGCAAATATGCACTCCGTTAAACCATGATGTGCAAGGCTGTTCCTTCGAATAAAACGTACAAAAAGAACGCTTGCGCGTAAGGAGAGATCAGTGCATTTCAAACAATTGTGCCTTGCCGCCGCAGCTGCGCTGGGCATCCTAGGCTCAAATGCCGCCTTGGCCGAAGGCGAACTGTCCGGGGTGACGCTGTTCGTGTGCGTCGAGCCTCTCAATCCGCCTTTTGCATTCATGACCGATGATTGGACTAAGCCTGAGGGCATTGACGTGGATATCATCTATGAGCTGCAAAAGCGTCTGGGTTTTTCATTGAAAGATGATCGCATCTATACCATGATGAGAGACGATCAGTTTGATCGCATCAAAGATGGTACGGCGGATATCATTGCAGGCGGGATCTTGGTGACGAAGGCGCGCGAGGAGTTCATCGAATTCATCCGCGGCTATTATGACAGCGGTTTTGCCATCGTCACGTCCTCGGTCTATCGTCCCGAGATTAAAACATTGGCCGATTTAAGCGGCAAAAGAGTGCTGGTCTCCAAGGGAGGCGCGGCTCATGCCTATATTTCCAAAGCAGCCCCGCAGGCTGTGGCCGTGCCCATTTCCAATCTGTCCTTGGGATTTGTGCAGGTGGCGCAGGGACAAGCCGACGCTTTAATCGATGCTTATCCCATGTGCACCTATTACGTCGAAACCATGCCTGTGTGGCAGTTGCAGCACAGCGAGCGCCTCAGCGACGAGAATACCAGAAGTTACGGCATAGGATTAAAGCCCGACAGCAACTATAACCATTACATTCAGCGCGAGTTCAATGCCATGCGCACCGACGGCACCCTGCAGCAGATTTTGGAAAAGTGGCAGTAAGCATCATAAGCTTAAATTAAAGTTGAGTCTGCTTTGGACGTTCTATCAAAGGGATAGGCGCTAAACTAAAACAAGAGTAGAACCACAAGAGGGGGACATCAGGGCAGCCTGATGGGATTTTTATGAGTTTTTTGTCCAACCTTAAGCTCAAAGCCCGTCTGATGATAGGCTTTGGCATTATCATTGCGTTGTCTTTGCTGATCTCGGCCATTGCCGTAGGATCGTTGCGCTCAAGTTCGGCGGCCGCCTCCGATGTCAACTCGGTGATCTCGGTGCGCTTTGCCAGACTGAACGATGCCTCAACCGCGACGTCAGCCTTAAACAATCTGATGTCTCACTTTTTAAACCCGGGGCAGCAGAGCCGTGAAAATCGCCAAGCCGTCGAGGATGCCATCGACAAGGCCAAAAAGGCCGTTGCGGCCTTGGATGGCAATACCTTCAAAGAAGTGGCTTCGGTTCATGATTCGACCAATGCCTACATAAGCTACTACGAAAACACCATTGTCCCCCTGATTGAGGCAGGCAAGCCCTTTGATGCCTTGGCTTTCTATCTTGATGTAATGCTGCCTCTGGCCATCGAAGATGCGGAGCTGTTTGCCCGCATTTCAGAACAGCTGCTTGTCTTCGTGCAAAACGACGTGAGCGATCTTGAAGACGAATTTTCCATGTATTTGGTTATTGTCATGGGGAGCCTCGTGGTAATTTTGGGCTTTGTCATCGCCCAGATCTTCTCGGGCTTTATCGCAAAACAGCTTTCGGCCCAATGCGCGGCGGCCGAGACCATTGCCTGCAATGATCTGACCGTGCAAATCGATTATCGCGGCAATGATGAAATAGGACAGCTTGCCGACTCCATGCGCAAGATGCGCGATGATTTGAACGAATCGATGAAGATGGTGATTGCCACGGCCCGTCAGCTGCACGATAACCTCGATGAGGTGGATATGTCCGCCGACAGGATGGGCACCAACGCCAAGGCCGTCGAATCGCAGGCCATAACCGTGGCGGCAGCCTCTGACCAAATGGTTTCCACCACGCAGGACATTGCCCGCAATTGCGAAAGCGCCGCCGCACTCTCCGAGGCGTCGGCCCATATCACCAATGAAGGCATGAACGTGGTGCGCGATGCCGTCAACGAAATTCGCGAGCAAAGCGTCAGAACCCAGGAAGATGCCGACAAGATCCAGACTTTGGCCGATCAGACCCAGCGCATCGGCTCGATTGTGGGCACCATCGACGATATTGCCGCTCAGACCAATCTTTTGGCCTTAAATGCCGCCATCGAGGCAGCCCGCGCAGGCGAGGCAGGCCGCGGTTTTGCGGTGGTGGCAGATGAGGTGCGTGCTTTAGCCTCCCGCACCACCAAGTCGACCCAGGAGATCTCGCAGATGGTGAGCCAGATCCAGTCTGATGCCACCGTGGCCACCCAATCGATGGCCCAAAGCGTGGAGAACATCAATGCAGTGGCTCAAAGGGCTGCCGAAGTTGAAAACACCCTCACCGAGATCTTGTCCCACGTCAACCAGGTCAACGGGCAGATCACGCAGATTGCCACCGCTGCCGAGCAGCAGACCACGGCCACCTCGGAGATCTCATCGAACATGCAGAATATCTCCACTGCCGCCCAGCAGGTATCCCGCGACTCGGAGGATGCCATTGCCGTGGTGAGCAAGACCGTGGAGGCCATCAACGTCCTCAACAATAATCTCTCGCGCTTCAAGCTCAAGAGCTAAAAAAGTTTAACTCCTAGATGTGCTGACCCCTGCATTATGCAGGGGATCGGCTTGCTTAAGGTTCAAGGGCACCGAAGGTGCCCTTTTAGCATCTTTTAGGCTTACTCAAAAAGCATGCCTTTTTTGACGGCCGCTGCGGTCTTCTCGTCTGTCAAGACTTTTGCGACGGCAAAACCAAAGTCGCAGGCAAAGGCAGGTCCCTTGCCTGTCACAAGCTTGGCCTGCTCGTCGATGACCACGCCTTGAGACGAGCAATTTTTGATGTTGTCCGTGCACCCCGGGTATCCCGTGGCGGCATCTTCATCTGCGATAAAGCCGTGATGGGCCAGCACGAACCCAGGGGATGCGCAGATGGCGCAGATATAGCCTCCTGCCCTTTTTTGCTCTTTTAAAAGAGCTATAAGCTCTGCGCTGTCGCGGCAGTTATAGGCCCCGGGCAGGCCGCCCGGAATGACGATGGCATCAAAGGGGCCTTTGACCTTGGCGATGTTGACATCGCACTCAACCACAGTGCCGTGGGCCAAGGTTACCTTGGTGCCGCTTGGGCAGATGGCGGCTCTGACCACTTCCACGCCGCTGCGCGTCAAGATGTCGGCAGGGGCGGTAATTTCCAAATCTTCAGAGCCGTCGGCGTAAATCAATAATGCTTTGCTCATATTTTTCTCCTCGATTGCGTTTTAGTCATCATATCATCAGGGCTCTTCACCTGCACTTGAAGAGCTTTAAAAATGAAAGTCTTGGGGAGGTTTAGCCCCTGTTTTAAGCAACTGTCAGCTGTTAAGCAGCGCGGCAGGGTCGAGCTTTGAGGCCTTGTAGGCAGGATACAGCGAGGCCAATGCCGCCATCACCACGGCCGTGGCGGTAACAAGCAAGATGTCAGAGAGCATCAGGCGCGAGGGGATAAAGGAGATAAAGTAGATATTCTCGTTTAAAAAGGAAGTCCCCATGAGACTTTCGACAAAGGAGGTGATGGAGGTCAGATTCAAGGCTGCGATCACACCCAAGACAAGGCCGATGAGCGCCCCCTGCAATCCTTTGATAAGTCCCACCAGGGTAAAGATCTTCATGACAGACGAGCGCTTAAGCCCCAGCGTCATCATGATGGCAATCTCGCTTTTGCGCTCGGCAGCCTGCATGAACAAGGTGCCGATGATGTTAAAACAGGCCACCGCCATCACCAAGATCATGGCCAGATACATGATGGAGCGCACCATCTGAATGTCATGATAAAGCTTGCCCTGCGAGGACATCCAGGAGGTAATGTAGGCCTGCTCGGTCATCTTAGAACCTGCCTGATAGACAAGCGGCAGGCAGTTTAAAAAATCGGCGGTTTTGATATTGATGATGTTGGGCCTTTGCAAATTTGAGATGGTCAGGGCAATTTGCGGCGATGTCAGGGCAATCATCGAATCAAGCTGCCCTCCGAGGTTTAAAGTGCCCAGCACATAAAATTTGACGGAATTTAAATGGGTCATGGCCCTCGTGAGGCTGTCGTTTTGCGGATCTTCTCTGTCGATGATGATGGCGCCAAACTCATCGCCTTGCTCAAGACCCAAGATCATGGCCGCCTGTCTGCCCAAGATCATGGGCAAAGGAGGCAGGCTTCCCTGCGTTTGCAACAGCTTGGCACGATCGGCGCTCAAAAGCTCATCGCTTGCGGCACAAAGATCGGCAATCTTGACAGTTAAAAATCTGTCCAAACCGATGACCTCGTTGATTTGCGGGTCAACGCCGCTTAAGGACACGGGCAGGAAGTCTTTTTGATTGTGCACGATGATATTGAGCGCTACCGAAGGGGCTGCGCCCAGGATGTTTTTATCTTCTTTTAAGAGAGTGCTTTGCAAGGCAGGATCGGCAAAACCTTCGGGGCGGTCCGATCGCAATTGCACCTGAGGAATGACGGAAAGCACGCGGTTTTCAAGCTCGTACTCAAAGCCGTTCATGGCCGACAGGCCCACAATCAAAGCGCACACTCCCAAGGCAATGCCCACGGTGGAGGCTAAGGAAATGAAGTGGGAGAGCACGCCTTTGGATTTGGACCTTATCATGCTCATTGCCAGATTGACGCTCAGCATGGCTTTACTCCTAGGTATTTTGGCAGGCTGCCTTGTTGCGGTCTTTTAAGGACGCCGACAGATCGTTTGCCGGGCTTATCTTGCCGTGCTCGATTTCATAGATATAGTCGCAGCTTCGTGCCAAGGCCTTGTCGTGGGTGACCATCACCACCGCCACCTTATCCTCGCGCACCATGTTCAAAAACAGATCGAAGATGTTGGCCGAATTGTCTGCATCAAGGTTGCCCGTGGGTTCGTCGGCCAAGATGAGCTTGGGCTTGTGCACCAGGGCGCGGGCAATGGCCGCCCGCTGGCGCTGCCCTCCCGAGAGCTCTTTGGGCTTGTAGCCTGCCCGTTCCTCAAGGCCCACCTTTTTAAGATAATTCATGGCCCGCTCTTGGGCCTCATGTTTGTCGACGCCTGCAATCAAAAGCGGAAGCATGACGTTATCCAAAGCCGTCAGATCATTTAACAAATGGTGAAACTGGTAGATGAAGCCCAACGAGCGGTTGCGAAAGGCGGCTTTTTGATTGGAGCTGAGGGTCGTAAGCTCGGTATTGTCAAACAAAATGCTGCCTTGCTGCGGAGAGTCGAGGGTGGCCAGCACATGCAAAAGCGTGCTTTTGCCGGAGCCCGATTTGCCGATGATGGCGGTCAATTTTTCATCGTAGATCTTAAGGTTCACGCCTTTTAACACGGCCGTGGGCACCGAGCTTTCATCATAGGAGTGATACAGATCGATTGCCTCAAGCAAGATCTTGGGCTTGGCATGTTTTGATTCTGAGCCCGGGGTAACAGGGGTATTCATCACTTGTGCTCCAAATTTTGGGCCGCATCCACTCCTGCTGCCTTAAAGGCCGGGTAGGCCGTGCAGACAAAGGAGAGGGCCAGGCACACTGCTGCAATGGCAGCAATGGTATTGGGATTTAACACGATGGGTATGGCAGAGGAGCTGATGCTGATGTTCAAAAGCGCCATCAGCTCGTTGGCATTCAAGGAGACGATGATGCCCAAAATCACCCCGAGCACGATGCCGGTGAGCGAGCATAACAGCCCCATGATAAAGAAGATCTCCAAAATGTCCCGCTCTTTCATGCCCAAGGTTTTTAAGATGGCGATCTCCTCTAAGCGCGAGCTTACCATCATGGTCAAAGAGGACAAGAGATTGAAGGTGGCCACCATGACTATTAAAAACAGCATCAGGCCCATCGAGTGTTTTTCCATGTTGACGGCGGCAAAAAAGTCGCCCACCCGATCCTGCCAGGTTTCGTATTCGTAGCCGTTTTTCTGCATGAAAGCGACAACCTCATCCAAATCGTAGGGGTCATCAAGATAAAGCCTGTAGGCTTTGTCATCATCGCTTAAGCGCAGCAGTCTTTTGACATCTTCATAATGTCCGACCGCCCGGTTGCCGTCGGCCTGATTGGCCTGCCTGATAAAATTGGTGATGGAAAAAAGACGCGAGGAGGGAGTGAGCCCCAAAGGAGTCATGCGGGCGTTTTGCGTGGAGATCACCCTGATCTTGTCGCCGATGCCCACATTGAGGGTCTCAAACAAGGCGGCGCTTAAGGTAAGCTCGTAGCTGCCTTGGGTCGGCACCGAGACTCTGAGCCTGACCCTTTCTTGATAATAGATGGCGTTATCGGGGTCAAGCCCGTCGATTTGGGCGGGGACGGCTCCGCTTTTGCTTTGCAAAATCACCCTGCCCTGCACCATGGGGGCAATAAAGCGCAGAGTGTTAAGCTCGTTTAGTTTTTCGGTAAATTCTTCGTCTGGGTTGTAGACGATCACCTGCGGAGTGGAGCCCAAGATCACAAGCTTCAACTGATCTTCAAGGCCCGACATGATGGCCGTCACCACGATCAAGGCGCAGATGCCGATGCCTATGCCCAGGGTCGAAATAAAGGCCACGGTGGAGGCGAAGCGGCCCGAGCTGCTTCGGCCCAGGAAATGGCCTGCCAGTTGAAGCTTTAATTTAAGCTGTTTCACGATGTGTCCTCTGAGAGTGCACCATGCACTCCCGCGTACTTTTATCGGCCTGTGCAGCCACGGCTTCTTATCAATTTGCTCATCATCAACAAGGCTGTCGCTGACAAATCTGAAGACTGCCAAGCAAGGATAGCAAAGGGCAAATGCAAATTGAAACGCCGCCGTGAGATTTTAAATCCCCATACTGCATGCCGTGCTTTCAAGATAGCGCTTGGCGTTTGCCTTTTGCTCTTATGCGATAAAAAGAATCAGTTAGAGGGGCAAAGCATCAGGCAAAAGCATGAAAGCCCAAGAGAGCGGCTGCTGTTTGCAGAATGCACAAATGAAGCGAACTTGAACTTGTGTTGCCAACGTGTGTTGGGAAAAAGGAAATCAAAGAGAAAAGGTTTGGAGTGGTCGGTGGTATAGGATTTGAACCTACGACCCCCTCGTCCCTAACGAGATGCGCTACCGGACTGCGCTAACCACCGAACGGCGTGCATTTTACAAACTAGGCAAAAGCAGTGTCAAGCAAATTTTTTAAAAAAATTGGGCAAAAGCAGGCCAAATCAAAAATTTGCAGTAATAACATCAAGTTAGCAAAAAAGAAATTCCAAAAGCCGTGGTTTTAAATTCTATGGGGATCTCTTCAAAATCTTTGCAAAAGACCCCTGTAAGAGCGGTGCCTGCCTTGCCTTGGGATCCTATGCGGGCGCAAAAAGACGATGGCGGCAAAGAGCGCCATTTGGCCTTGCAGTGCGTTTTTGTCAGATCTTTGCGTTTGCCGCCATCAAAAAAGAAACGTTTTGCGTTATAATCTTGCGTTAATTTAATTTAACTTTAGTAGGGGGATTTATGCTGCGAATCATTGAAGAAGCTTTAACCTTTGATGATCTTCTGCTGGTGCCTGCTCATTCCGCGGTCCTGCCCGGCAGTGCGGACCTGTCCACTTATCTGACCTCCAAAATCAAAATCAATATTCCCATGATCTCCTCGGCGATGGATACCGTGACCGAGGCAAATCTGGCCATTGCCCTGGCCCAGGAAGGCGGCGTGGGCTTCATTCACAAAAACATGTCCATCGAGCGTCAAGCTCAGGAAGTATTAAAAGTCAAGCGTTTTGAAAGCGGCATGGTGACCCATCCCGTGTCGGTGCATCCGCAGGCCACGGTGGCCGACGTCAAGCAGATGCGCGACAAGTTCGGATTTGCAGGCTTTCCTGTCATCGATGACGAAGACAATCTGCTTGGCATCATCACCGGGCGCGACGTGCGCTTTGTGGGCGATGACAACAAGCGCGTCTTTGAGGTTATGACCCCCAGGGATCGCCTGGTCACGGTGCGCGAAAAAACCTCGCGCGAAGAAGTGATGAGCCTGATGCAGCAGCACCGCATCGAAAAGGTGCTGGTGGTCGACGACACCTTCCGCTTAAAGGGCATGATCACCGTCAAAGATTTCAACAAGGCTGCCAACAACCCCAATGCCTGCAAGGATGCTTTGGGACGCCTGAGAGTGGGCGCTGCCATCGGCGCAGGCCCCGGCAACAATGAAGAAAGAGCCCGCGCCTTAGTCGAGGCAGGCGTCGACGTATTGCTCGTAGACTCCTCGCACGGCCACTCTCAGGGCGTGCTGGACAAAATAGCCTATTTGCGCAAAACCTATCCTGATTTGCCCATCATCGGCGGCAACGTGGCCACGGCCGAAGGCGCCGTTGCCATGGCCGAAGCCGGTGCAAGCTCGGTCAAGGTGGGCATCGGCCCCGGGTCCATCTGCACCACCCGCATCGTCACAGGCTGCGGCGTGCCTCAGATGACGGCGGTTGCCAATGCCGTTGAGGCCTTGAAGGGCTCGGATATCATCGTCATCGCCGACGGCGGCATCCGCTACTCGGGCGACATTGCCAAGGCTCTGGCCGCAGGCGCCCACTGCGTCATGGTAGGCTCCATGTTTGCAGGCACCGAAGAGGCCCCGGGAGAAATCGAGATCTATCAGGGCCGCAGCTTCAAGTCTTACCGCGGCATGGGATCTTTGGCCGCCATGGCCAAGGGCAGCGCCGATCGCTACTTCCAATCTGACAATGCAGCCGACAAGCTGGTGCCCGAGGGCATCGAAGGCCGCGTGGCTTACAAGGGTGCCTTAAGGGACATAATTCTTCAGCAGATGGGCGGCTTGCGCTCGGCCATGGGCCTGACAGGCTGCAGGACCATCGAGGAGTTGCGCACCAAGACTCAATTCGTCAGAATCACAGGCGCGGGCATCCGCGAGTCTCACGTGCATGATGTGGCCATCACCAAAGAGGCCCCCAACTATCAAAGCCACAACTAGGCTTTAAACCAAACGTCAGAACATCGGGCCGGCAGGCCCCTTGTTTTATAAAATCGATTAAATCCTACTTACGGAGCTGTCATGGGCGATCAGAATATTCACTCGGAGAAGATCTTAATTTTGGATTTCGGCTCGCAGGTAACGCAGCTTATTGCCCGCAGGGTAAGAGAGATCGGGGTTTATTGCGAGATCATGCCCTATGATGCCGACGTTGCTCTCCTCAAGGCTTTTGCCCCGCAGGGCATCATTCTCTCGGGAGGCCCGCGCTCGACCACCGAAGAGGGCAGCCCCCGCGCCCCTTCGTGGGTGTTTGAAGCAGGCGTCCCGGTTTTGGGCATCTGCTACGGATTGCAGACCATGGCCGTGCAGCTGGGCGGCAGCGTGGAAGGCTCTGACATGCGCGAGTACGGCTATGCCTGCGTAGAGCTCAAAAAGCCCTGCCCCTTGTGCGAGGGCTTGAGCGATCATGATGAACGCAATGCTCTTGATGTCTGGATGAGCCACGGGGACAAGGTAACCGTCCTGCCCCAGGGCTTTGAGGCGGCAGGCTCGACCGATTCGTGCCCCAATGCCATCGTGCAGGATGAAAAGAGGCGTTTTTACGGCGTGCAGTTTCACCCCGAGGTCACCCATACCAAACAGGGCACCGAATTATTAAGGCGCTTTGTCATTGAGATCTGCGCTTTGCACGGTTTGTGGTCGGACAGTGCCATCATCGATGATGCGCTAAGATCCATCCGTGCCCAAGTGGGCGATGCCAAGGTTCTTTTGGGATTATCAGGCGGCGTTGATTCTTCGGTTACCGCCTTGCTTTTGCACAAAGCCATCGGCGACAAGCTTACCTGCGTGTTTGTCGACAACGGCCTGTTGCGCTTAAACGAGGGCAAACAGGTACAGCAGATGTTCTCAGGCTTGGGTCTTAACATCGTTTATGCCGATGCCTCGGACTCCTTCTTGGAAAGATTAAAAGGCATCAGCGATCCTGAGCAAAAGCGCAAGATCATAGGCCGCACCTTCATTGACGTGTTTGCCGAGGAGGCTCGCAAACTGCAGGGCATCGACTTTTTGGCCCAAGGCACCATCTATCCTGACGTCATCGAGTCGGCGGCGGCCAAAAACGGCAAGGCCCAGGTCATCAAGTCCCACCACAATGTGGGCGGCCTGCCTGAAGATCTGAAGTTCAAGCTGGTCGAGCCTTTGCGCGAGCTTTTCAAAGATGAAGTGCGCCGCATCGGCGTAAAACTGGGTCTGCCCCAAAAGATGGTGCAGCGTCATCCCTTCCCGGGCCCCGGGTTGGCCGTAAGAGTCTTAGGCGAGGTCAAAAAGCCTTACCTTGATCTTTTGCGCCAAGCCGACGCCATCTTCATGCAGGAGCTTAACGAGTCGGGGTGGTATGACAAGGTGTCGCAGGCTTTTGCCGTGTTCCTGCCGGTGCGCTCGGTGGGCGTGATGGGCGATGGCAGGCGCTATGATTATGTGGTGGCTTTAAGAGCCGTGCAGACCATCGACTTCATGACGGCCAAATGGGCTCCTCTGCCTTATGAGCTGTTGGGCAAGATCTCAAATCGCATCATCAATGAAGTAAACGGCATCTCGCGCGTGGTCTACGATGTCTCCGGCAAGCCCCCTGCAACCATCGAGTGGGAATAGATTTGTTTTTGTCGTCTTCAATAAGCCCTAAGACGAGGGCTTTTTGTGTGCCTGCCATTCAGCAACCTTTGGCAGGGGCTTTACAAAATTTGCTGCAAAAAAGTGCAGCAGGCTGCCGAGACGACGACGGTGACGGCAAAGTTAAAGCGCAAGGCGACGACAATGGCGACCATCAGACTGACGAGCACGGCAGGATCGCAGGTCATGAAGCTTGGGGCGGCGATGCTTGCCATGACGCAGCAAGGCGAGGCCTTAAGCACGGCGAGGGTGCGCTTGGATAGAGTCATGCGGCTTAAGAGCAGCCACCCTGCAATGCGGGTGAGGTAAGTGACCGCGCCCATGAGGAAGATGGTCAGAACCTCATAGCGATTGGGGAGATTATCGGCAATAAACTCAATCATGGGATAAGGTCCTGTTTTTGGGCACAAAACTTAAGACAAAGGCGCTCAAAAGCCCGCCCAAAGAGCCCAAACCCACCGACCAGGCCGGGTTTAAGGCCAAGGAGACGGCTGCGCTGATGACGGCCGCCAAGGCAGGAGGCGCATATTTCAATAGTCCCCGGCCCTTGGGCCTTAGGGCAATGGCCAGGGCGATGAAGGCGGCAGGGGCGGCCACCGTAAAGCCAAGGTTTTTAAGATCGCCTGCGGCGGTGCCCAAGAGGCTGCCGGTCAAAACGGCGGCATTCCATGTAAGATACAGGGAAATTCCCACGCCAAAATAAAAGGACAGGTTAAACCGCGTGCCTTGCCCTGCAGAAGATTGTCTTTTGATTTGCTGCAGGTTCAAAGCCCAGGTCTCATCGCACATGAAAAAGCAGACGAGCGCCACCTGCAAAGGTCTTTCGTCTTTTAAATACGGGGCCAAAGTTGCCCCCATGATGATGTGGCGCGAGTTGATCAAAAGCGTGGTCAAAACTATGAGGGCCATCGGAGGCACGGGGTTCCACATGCCCACCGCCGCATACTCGCTGCCGCCTGCAAAGCTGAGGCCTGTCATCATCAAGACGGAAAAGACCCCCATGCCTGCCTGCGAAGCCTGCACGCCCAAGATAAGACCCAAAGGAATAAAGCCGATGAGCATGGGCATGGCGGTGAGCATGCCCCTTTGGAAAGCCGTCGTGTTCATAATTTTGCTGTGTCGATTGGTCTTGGTATTGTAGGCATTTGACGGCCGATTGCAAGGCGCGCGTTTTGACGCCCCGCTTGGGAGGGGTAAAAGAGCGGCGTGTCTTTGTCTTGGCTAGCGGCTGTTTAAAGTAACCTTGGCTTTGGCTTTGACGTCATCGGCTTTAACCTCGATGACGGCTGCATCCATGCGCAAAGAGCTCAGATCATAGTAAGCCGTGAAGCCTGCGCGTTGGGCTCCGCATACCAAGGCTTTTTCGCTAACTTTATATTTTTTAAGATCGATGCCGTTGGCCGTTACCTTAAGATAATTGGGGGTGCCCAAGATCAAAACCGGCACCACGTAACCTTCAACTCCCAGAATCCGGGCCTTGAGCGCTTCGGCGCGGTTGGAATTTTTAAGATTGGCATATTGGGCGCAAAGGGTTTGCGGCACGTTGGGAGCGTGCATGACGATCTTGGCCTGCACGGGTGCGGCCCACAACAGGGGCAAAAACCAAAGCTTAAGAATGTTTGTCAGGCTGATGCCTAATCTTTTGTGCCCTGTGCGGTTTGTCATTTTGTGCCTCGCAACTGTCTTTATTATCCATCATCAATTGGCAGGGGCCGGGCCTATGATGAGGCCCTGCCGGGTGCAATATATTTACTGCAAAATGCAGGCCTCAAAATATTTGACGCCTGCACTGTGAAGATCTGATAAGAAAAGTGCAGATCCGCGTTTAAGGGGCGGCGTTGCCGGGATCGGCTGCGGCACAAAAGGCGCGTACCTCTTTTGACCCCTGGTAGTTGGCGTCAAAGAAGTCGTAAACGACGGAGACTGCCTTGACCATCTGCTCTTTGAATTCGTCAGAGGGCATGGTGAAAGTGACGCCGTGCTCTTTCATAAAGTCGATGCACGTCTGCTCGTGTTGCTCTGAGATCTCCCAATTGTAGGCCACGGCGGCGTCCATGGCTTCGTCAAACAGGGCGCGGTCTTGATGATCGAGGCTTTGGTACCATTTTTCGTTGACGATGATAAAGGTGGGGGAGAAGACGTGGCGCGTCTCCAGCATGTACTCGTTGACCTCATGCCAATCATGCGAGAAGTTCATGGCGTAAGGATTGTCTTGGCCGTCCACCGTATGTTTCTTGAGGGCGTCGTACAGCTCGTTGGCAGGCAGGGGGACGGGATTGGCTCCAAAGGCCTCAAAAAGTTCGATGAAGACCTGATTTAAGGGGGTGCGGATCTTCATTCTGGCAAAATCTTTCATGGAAGAGACGGGGTAGGATGAGGAGATCTGCCTAAAACCGTTGGCGATGATGCCTGCAATGCGGGCCCCCGCGTTGTGCGTGTAATTGCCTTCAAAAGATTTGATGCCATCAGACAAGAAAATCCTGCGGGCATGCTCCCAGGATTTGATCATAAAAGGCTGCTCCCAGGCAGCGAGCATGGGCTCGTAAATTTGCAGCAACCCTCCTGCTTGGGCAATCTGAATGGTGCCGCGCTTGACCGACTCCAAGATCTTCTCCTCGCCGCCTGCTTCGTGATCGGGCTTTATGTCAACTCTGAAGCGGCCATCGGAGATGAGCTCCAGGCTCTCCTTGAAGTATTCCATCATGGCTGTGTTCGGGTGCTCAGGACCAAAGAAGCCTGCAAAAATGCAGTCATAAGTTTTAGCCGGGGCCTGCGACGCATGGGCGGCCGTGAGGAGAACGCCAAAGGACAGGGCGATGATTGACTGAACTTTTTTCATGATAGCCGTGCTCTATATGAAAGATCTGTTCTGTTATTTTAGCAAGAACAGAGCAAGTTTGAGCCTTGCAAAAGAAGAGCATTTGGCAAAACCTTGGCGGCAGATTTTAAGAAAGACCTCAAAGCCTGCCGGTCCCGCTTGGCATGTGATAGGAAAGTGTCAATATGCTCTGAATTTAGCTGAAATGAATATATCAGTTAAGCTTACCTTGTTTTTTACTTTGATTTGCATATCAAATCGGCAGATGCCGATGAAGAGTCCTGTCCCCTGCCTTGGCAAAAATCCCGATCTTGACTTAAAAATCCTGAGTAAAATCAATAAGTTAGGCTGAATGGAGCAGAAGAAAGTGATCCCATTCTCAAAAACCTAAATTAAGCCTATCTGACATACTAAAATACAAGAACTGCCTCAAGTTTTGATCTTATAATGTTTCAAAATTAATTCGGACAAACATCAAATTATTTGTGGAGTGAGCTTAAACCTATGAAAGCATGCGTTTTATATCAAAAGGGCGACATTCGTTACACCGACATCGACGAGCCTCAAGTTAAAGAGCCCGATGAGGTCAAGGTAAAGATCCAAAACGGCGGCATCTGCGGCTCGGACCAGCATTATTACCTTGAAGGCGGCATCGGCTCGGCCATCGTGGTGCGCGAGCCTATCGTCATCGGCCACGAGGGATGCGGCATCGTCACCGAGGTAGGTTCCAACGTCGAAGGCATTAAGCCCGGCGACATGGTGGTTCTGCGTCCTGCCCGTCCCTGCTTCAAGCCCGATTGCATTTACTGCAACCGCCGCCAGTACAGCTATTGCGAAAACATGCGCCACTTAGGCTCGGCCGCCACCTTCCCTCATACCCAGGGTTTGTTTGCCGAGTACATCGTAGCCCACAAGGCCCAGTGCCGCGTAGTCAAGGCCATGGATCCCGATAAGGCCGCCTTTGCCGAGCCTTTGGGCATTGCCTTCAACGGCGTTCATCAGCTGGGCGAAGTCATCGGCAAGAATGTGCTGGTCATGGGCGCAGGCCCCATCGGCTGCTTGTGCGTAGCCGCTGCCAAGACTCTGGGCGCCGACCGCGTCACCGCCGTCGATCTGCGCGACGATGCTTTGGATCTGGCCTTAAAGATGGGGGCCGATGAAGTTTGCAACTCCAAGACCAATCCTGATCAAATTGCCAAGTGGAGCGATCACAAGGGCCACTTCGATTGCTGCCTGGAAGCCACCGGCAACGGCTTTGCCGCCGAGAGCGCCATGCGCATGGTCCGTCCCGAGGGCGTAGTTTCCCAGGTAGGCATGTTCGGCACCGGCCACCAGCCTAAGGACTTGGGCGCCTTTGCCACCAAGGGCTTAAAGTGGAATGCCGTCTTCCGTTTCTACGATGAGTTCGGTCCCACCGTCAATGCTCTGGAGACCGGTCTTATAGATCCCACTCCTCTGCTTTCGGCCAAGTTCCCGGCTGCCGAGATCCAAAAGGCCATTGAGGCTGCGATCTCCCCTGCAACTTGCAAGGTTCAAATCTACTTTGATTAATGTCCTCAGACTATACCTAAACATTTGACGATAAAGCGCCCTCACCGGGCGCTTTTTCAATGTATGGCGCTGTCGCTTTTAAGGGCAAGAGCGTGCAAATTTGCAGCCTTCTAGTTGAAACGCATACTAACCGATGAGTCGGGTTAACTTTTGTTGACTTTAGTTTTTTCTGCCAAATTTTAGCATTTTTTGGGC
>CAZYXT010000056.1:0-16148 GCA_964651505.1 uncultured Enterobacterales bacterium | reverse complement strand
CCCGTAAGACAATCAGACGCCGATGAAGAGGTGTCCGGCATGTTTCACATCATTTCTGACAAGACCCCAAAATTTTCATGAGTGCCAGGTTGCAAAGGCTCAAAGTTGAGAGGAAGACAGATGCCAAAGAGACCCCGGGCTTTGCGATGAAAGCCCGCGCAGGCTCAAGGCCCGAGATCCAGGGCCAAGAGCGCAGCTTAAGAAAGTGTCTAATCTGCGCGCGGGCGCCCTGCTTTTTGCTCGGTGCGGCTTGAGCAGACGATCTCAATTTCCCCTGCCGTCTCCTTGACCTTCTTAATGACCTCCTGCACATACTCGTCGGTAAAGTTGCTGACGGTGCCCACTGCCGACAAGGCGCCCAAGAAAATATTTTGAATGCCGAACACCGGCACGGCCACGGAGCGGATCTCAGGCTCGACTTCGGAGTCATTCATGGCCCAGCCGCGCTTGACTATATTGTCAAGCTCGACGCGCAGATCTTCAGAGCAGGCAATGGACCGGGCGGTGGCAGGGGTGTAGTCGAGGGCACTGAGAATGCTGTTGCGCTTGCCCTTCTCCTGATAGGCCAGAAGGCACTTGCCTAGGGCCGTGTGCACCAGATCAACAGGCATGCCCTCGCGCGTTCTGATCCCCAAAGGCGCGGCAAGCGGCACCAGCTTGGCCACATAGTAGGCCCTATAGCCTTCCATGATCCCAAAATGCACGGCCAGACAATTGATTTGTTCCATCAGCTTGCGCAAAGAGCCCGCCACCGCATCGCGCACATTCAGCCCTTCGCGGGCCGCGGTACCAAACTGAATCAGGCGCATCCACAACTGCACCGTTCCGTTATCGTTTTGGCGCACCAGATTTTGATTGATCATCTCGTCGATGAGAATATATGCCGTAGAGCGAGCCATGCCGGTATGAGCAATGATTTCGGTGATACTCATCGGTCCTGCCTGCAGCAGGTCAAGCACAGCCAAGGCTCGATTGAGTGCGGGTACACGCGATTTCTCGTCTTTGTCTTCAGTCATAAGGACTATTTACCTCTGTCCAAGAAAAATGCATATGTATCACGCCTGATCTATACAATCAGGAATTTTTCACTCCTAAGCCTGGTCAGTCTTGCAGGTCTGTCGTTAATCGTTAACAAGACCCTGATTCTGCTGATCGGTTATCCCGGTAGTAGCAGGTTCTGAACTTTGTAATACAATATTTGAGAGCATTTTACATGAAACGTGCACAAACGTGCACAAATTTAAACAATTTCATTCATAAATTAAATGCAGCCTCAAGACTCCGATCTTCTGCCCCATGCCGGTGCACTAATTTTTCAATTAAGCACACGTAAGAGCGCGCCGCCCAAGGCTGCCATGGCCTAGGCGCTTCTTATGAAACTTCCAAGGCTTTTGAGGCAAGCGGCACGAGATTGGTGCATGGCAAAAAATGAGGCGCGGGGTGACTGAAGCTTCAAATCCTCAGGCTCTTGACAGAGCGCTTTTTGGCAAAAACATTGAAATAAGATAAAAGGAGAATAAGAAAGGCGCGCTTCAAATCCGGCCTGTTTAAAGCCGGATCTTTTAGGAGGATTGAGGGGGTTACCCCGGGATGATCATGCCCTCATCGCGCATCTTGGCAATTTTGTAGCGCAAGGTGCGCGGACTGATCCCAAGTTTGTCAGATACGGCCTGACGGTTGCCTTTAAGCTCGATTAAGGCATCCAAGATAATCTGATACTCCTGCAATTTAAGCTCGCCGCCCAAATTTTGCGGGATCTTCTGATTGCGAAGCCTGCTTTCGGCCGACATCAGAGAGTCATCGGGCAAAGGCTCTGCCTCATCGTCTCTTGGCGCAACCGGGGCGGCCTCATTTAAGATCTTGGCCGATGGAGAATCGTCAAGGACCAGGCAGGAGGCGGTGATATGCTCGTCGCGGCTTAAGATCAGGGCGCGCTGCATGACATTGTCAAGCTCGCGCACGTTGCCGGGCCACGCATAGGACAAGAGCTTCTCCCCTGCCGCCTCGTCAAGTTTGGGAATGGCCTTTTGCGATTGGGAGGCGTGCAGGCGCAAAAAGTGCTCGGCCAAAGGGATGATATCTTTGGGACGATCTTTTAAAGGACGCCAGCGCAAAGGAAAGACGTTTAAGCGGTAATAGAGATCTTCGCGGAATTTGTGCTCGGCCACGGCCTGTTTGAGATCGCGGTTGGAGGTTGCAATCACGCGCACATCAAGGTCGATGGTTTTGCGCGAGCCCAGACGCTCCACTTCTTTTTCCTGCAGCACGCGCAAAAGCTTGGCCTGCAAGGACAGATCCATCTCGGTGATCTCATCAAGCAAGATGGTGCCGCCCTGGGCCTGTTCAAATTTGCCCGGGCACGCCTGCACGGCGCCCGTGAAGGCTCCTTTTTCATAGCCGAACAAGGTGGCCTCGAGCATGGTGTCGGGAATGGCCGCGCAATTGATGGCCACAAAGGGTCCGCCCTTGCGCAAGGAGTGATCGTGCACAAAGCGGCTTAAGATCTCCTTGCCGGAGCCTGAGGGCCCCGTGATCATGACGGTGGCCTCGGTGACCGCCACCTTTAAAGCCAATTGCAGCAATTCGCCCGTAGACGGATCTTGCCAGATGGGCTCGCCCTTGGCGATTTTCTTGACCGGCACATAACGAGAGACCTGATTTAGCAATACTTCGGGGGCAAAGGGCTTGGCCAGATAATCGATGGCGCCCTCGCGCATGGCCCGCACCGCGCCGTTGATGTTGGCATAGGCAGTCATCAGCAGGACCGGCAGCCCGGGGAACTTGGCATTGATGCTGTTTAACAGGGTGTGGCCGTCCATGCCGCCCATTTGAATGTCGGAGATGACCATGTCCACATGCCTTTTGCCTAAGATCTCCAAGGCATCTTCGCCGCTGCCTGCCTCAAGGCATCTATAGCCTGTCAAAAGCAGCGTGTCTGCAATGGCTTCCCGCAGTTTGCTGTCATCATCGACAATTAAGATCTGACTTTGGCTCATCTTATTTTTATCCTGCCTGTGGCTCTTGATACCGTTTATTATCTTAAGGCAAAAGGCACCTGCGGTCACACTTTTTTTAAGCCGCCTTAAGGTTTTGCGCTCTTAAAGGCAAAAAACCCGGGCTCTTGGCAGGCGCGCAGGGGCACTTTGCCGCAGAGGCGGCAAAGCGTCATCAGAATGCATTTATCGGCGTTAGACCATGGTGACCATGATGCCGCGGGATTCGAAGCCCTCGGCTGCGCCTGCGGACAGTCCCGTGTCGGTGATTATATGATCGATGTCGGTCATGTTGACGGCCACGTAGGTTGCAAAATGGCCGTATTTGCTCGAATCTGAAATAAGGATCTTCTTTTGGCTTGAGCCCACTGCCGCCTGCTTGACCACCACCTTGCCGTGATCCGGGGTGGTGACGGCCCTTTGATCAAAGGAGGGGGCCGAGATGAAGGCAATGTCAAAGGACAGGCTGCTTAATGTATTGGCTGCCAGATGTCCCACCGAGGAGCGGTTTTCCTTTTGCACCATGCCCCCTGCGTGGATCAGGGTGTGATTGGTGCAGGCAATCAAATAATTGATGACCTCAAAGTCATTGGAGGCAATGGTCAGATCTTCAAAATTGCCCAAATGGCGGCACAAAGCCAGGCTCGTGGTGCCGGCATCAAGATAAATGCAGACGTGATCTTTGATCAAGGAGGCGGCAAATTCCCCGATGCGCTGTTTTTGCTCGTAGGCCAGGGATTCTTTTTCCTGATGGGAGGGCTCAAGATACAGCCTGCGGGTCAGTTGCACGCCCCCTGAGACGATGACCACCGCTCCTTCTTTTTCCAAAACCTGCAGATCGCGGCGCACAGTCATGTGGGAAACTTGCAGTTTTTGCACCAGCTCGCTGATGCTGATCACCCCCTGATCCTGCAATTGCTGCAAGATACTCTGCCGTCTTTGAGCAGGGATCATAGGCATACCTCTTATATAAGCTCTGAAAGGACTTTCAGACCCTCATTGAAATCATCGGCCAAGGATATTATAGATTCTTTTGTTTTAACAGTCGTTCACACATATCTCATTTTGCTCATTTGCCGCCCCTTCCTGCCACAGGGCCATCCCCGGGGACTTTTGGCGCCCTGTTTTAGGGCTTTTGCTCCGAGGCTTGAGGTTTGTCATTTATGATCTCGAAGATCTTATCGAGGATCACCCGTTCGCGGGCATCATAGGTGTGCGAGTGCGCGACGGCCGCGGCTCTTTGCCTGAACTCGCGCACGTCGGTGTCGACGATGACAACCCCTTCGATTTGGGCTTTGTTTAAAGTCTCTATCTCAGACTCGGCAAACAGATCAAACTCGTAGCTTTGCCACCTTGCAAGATTTTGGTCAAAAAAGTCTTTGACCTCCTGCGGCAGCTCCAAATAAGTCTGCGCATTGATGATGAGAAAATCGCTTGTGACGGCATGCTTGGTCAGATTGTAATAAGGGGCCTCCCTGTGGTGATAAAGCTCGTAATATTCGACCACGTCGTTCTCGGCTCCGTCGATATCTCCTGCGCTGATGGCGGAGATAACCTCGTGCGGATCGACGGGAACGCCGTTAATGCCCATGGCGGCGGCGAAGTTAATCGTGCTTTGCGACTGAAAGACGCTAAGCCTCAGGCCTCTCAAGTCGTCTACGCTGTTGATCTCCTTGCCCCGCGTGTAAACATTGCGCAAGCCTGCGTACAAGGCGGTCAGCACTTTAATGTTCTGATGCTCCAGCTCCTGATACAAAGACCCCATGAGCTCTTGGTTGCTCATCGCCTTTAAAAGCTGGTTTTGATCGCGAAACAGATAAGGCAGATGGAGGATGGCGAACTTGGGCTCCCAGCTGTCGAGGATCGGCCCTGCTGCCACGGCCATGTCCACCTGGCCTGACTGCACCTTTTCGACGATCACGCTCTGAGACCCGAGCTTGCCGTTGGGGTAAATCTCCATTTGGCAGCGACCCTGCGTCGTCGCGCTCAAATCGTCGGCCAATGCCGCCAAGGCCTCATATTGGGGATGCTCCTCAGAATGAGTGAATGCAACCTTAAGGGTGATGCGCTCGTTATCTTGGGCCTCTGCCGGGGGTTGAGGTTGGGTTTGGGTTTGCGCTGCCGACTGATATTGTCCGCAAGCGCTCAAAAAAAGCGCGCCTGCCGCCAACAGGGACATGCCGATAAAATTCATGATCTCTCCTCTATTTTGCCCATGGCTCCGCCTTGCTCCCTAAACCTTGAGTTTAAGAAGCTCAGGCTTGTGCAATCGGCGCCTCTTGTTGGGTCAAAGCCCTCATTTTAATGATAGGTCAAATTAAGCGCCCGCACCTCATCGTGTTTAACGGCATTTAAAGGCACCGCCTTAAAATCTCAAAGAAGTTTTTGCGCCACAGCCTGCTAATCCCGTCTTTTTTGCCGGGGGGCAAATTGCCTCATGCTTGTTTTATTTTCAAGATTGCCTCTTTAAGATCTGCCCCAATCGCGCCTCATTTGCTTTTATTTGGCAATGCAAGGGAATTTGTGGGCAGATTTGCCAACTGCATCAATAATTTGCAAGAGCCTTTTTGCTATGCTGACATGAGCGTGTGCGTGGACGGATTTTGCGAGGTGACCGATGAGCGGAGTGCTTGGAATGATCTTGGCCGGAGGCGAAGGGACGCGGCTGATGCCTCTGACCCAATCGCGCAGCAAACCTGCCGTGCCCTTTGGCGGCAGTTACCGGTTGATTGACTTTGTGCTCAACAATTTCATCAACTCAGGTTTCATCAAGCTGTTTGTCTTGACGCAGTACAAGTCGCAGTCGCTGTACTTGCATTTAAAAAACGGCTGGACCGTAAGCGGCATCCCGGGCTGCTTTATCGATGCCATTCCTGCCCAAATGCGCACAGGCAAGGAGTGGTACCGGGGCACGGCCGATGCCATTTACCAAAACCTCTCCTTTATCGAAGATCAATACCCCGATTGCGTCTGCATATTCGGCTCGGATCACATCTACAAGATGGACATCCGCCAAATGGTTGACTTCCACGGCAGATGCAAGGCGGCTTTGACCGTGGCGGCTTTGAAAATGCCAAGCCTTGAGGCGGCAGGACGGTTCGGCGTCATCGAGGTCGATGAAGAAGGCCTCATGGTGGGCTTTGAAGAAAAGCCCCTCATCCCAAAGGAGATCCCCTCGCAGCCCGGGTACTCGCTCATTTCCATGGGCAATTACATCTTTGACCCTCAGATCTTGTCGAAAGTCTTGTGCGAAGATGCCCAAGATGACAAGTCATCACACGATTTTGGCAAGGACATTATCCCCAAGCTCTATCCTTGCCACCGGGTGGCCGTTTACGATCTGGGCACCAACAAGATCCCGGGGGAAGATGCGAGCAGCCGCGCCTACTGGCGCGATGTGGGCTCGATAGATGCTTACTTTGAGGCAGGCATGGATCTGGTATCCCCCGATCCTCCCTTCAGGCTCTTCAATCAGCACTGGCCCCTGCACACCTTTTACCCGCCGCTGGCGCCCACCTGCTACATCGACACGAGGGATCATCACTCCATCGTGTCGCAATCTTTGATCTCGGCAGGGTGCATCATCAAAGGGGCTGCCATCAAAAAGTCGGTGTTGGGCTTTAGGTGTTATGCCGATGACGGGGCAAATGTACAAGAGAGCGTGCTCATCGGGGATGTCAGCATCGGCGCAGGGTGCGTGATCCGAAGAGCCATCATCGATCGCCATGTACAGATTGCACCCGGGTTTTGTTTAGGGGTGGACAGAAAACAAGACGAGTTGCTCACCGCTCGCGGCCATTACGGCGTGCATATTTCCAAAAATGGGATCGTCGTCATTCCCAAAGGAATGCGATTAGGGTTTTAATTTAAGATAAAATAGCTGCCTGTACGGCTATGGTGAATTGAGGATACATTTTGAAAATTTTATTTCTTGCCTCCGAAATTGCAGGATTAATCAAAACCGGCGGTTTGGCCGACGTGGCAAAAGCTCTGCCTGCCCAACTTAAGGCCAACGGTCACGACGTGCGTCTGGTCATGCCGTGCTACTCGCTCATCAAAGGAGCTTTCGACCTGCCGATTGTGGGCAAAGGCAGCTTAAACCCCGATACGAACATCGAAATAGAATATGTGATCCGCAAGACCTTTGTCGGAGAGGTCGAGACTTGGCTGATTGACTGCGAACGCTTTTACAAGCGCACCTCATTGTACGGCGACAACAATCAGGCCTACTCGGACAACGGCTCGCGTTATGCCTTCTTGGCCGCGGCGGCTTTGGATGCTGCCAAGGTGATGGAGTTTAAGCCGGATATCGTGCACTGCAACGACTGGCACACCGGCCTGACCCCGATGATCTTGCGCTTCAAATACAACAACGATCCCAACTTTGTGGATGCGCGCTCGGTCATCACCATTCACAACGGTGCATTCCAAGGCGTGTTCGACCGCTCGCAGACCTACTTCATCCCCGAGATCAACAATGTCTATAACGACATGATCATGCAAGGCTCCTACATCAACTTCTTAAAATGCGGCGTGTTCTATGCAGACAAGATAAACACCGTAAGCCCCGGGTACGCGCAGGAGCTGACCACTTACCTTGGCGGTCACGGCATGGCCAAGAACTTCCAAGACCGGGCGGCCGATTTGTGCGGCATCATCAACGGTTGCGATTACACCGATTGGGATCCTGCCACCGACAAGCATTTGAGCGTCCGCTACAGCCTCAAAACCATGGAAGAGAAGATCTTGGGCAAGTATCTGTTGCAAAAGAAGCTTGGCTTTGAGATGGGCGACACCCCCCTGTACGGCATGGTGGCGCGCCTTACCGATCAAAAGGGCGTGGGGCTTTTGATCCCCATTCTCGATCGCTTTTTAAAGCACAAGGTGCAAATCGTCATCGAGGGCACGGGCGATCCCAACTTGGAGCGGCAGATGCAGGAGATTGCCGATCGCCATCGCGACAAGGTGCGCTTCCAGCCCGTCTACGACAACACCTTGGCCCATCAGATTGAAGCAGGCGCGGACTTTTTCCTGATGCCATCCATCTTCGAGCCCTGCGGCCTCAATCAGATCTACTCTTTGGCCTATGCCACGCTGCCCATTGTTCGCGCGGTGGGCGGCCTCAAAGACACTGTCATCGACTACGACCATGATCGCCAAAACGGCAACGGTTTCGTCTTTAACGACGCCAGCCCCGACGAGCTGCTCTCCTGCTTGCGCCGCACCCTGATCTTCTACTTAGAAGATCCTCAGGAGATGCAGCGCGTCAAGCGCAATGCCATGCAGGCGCGCTTTAATTGGGAAGACAGCTGCGTCAAGTACGAGGAGCTGTACAAGGCAGCCTTGCAAAAACCCAAGTGGTGGTAAAGGCCTGACGCTTGAGGGAGCTCCGTAAGGCAGATCAATCAAATTGATCTGCCTGCCCAATCAAAGGAATGTTTAAATGCCTTATCAAAGGAGTTCCCGCGGGATTGCCTTGGCAGCCTGTGCCAAATGAGGAGCTCATGACAATCTGTAATTGCCATGACAAACTATATTTGATTTTATGACATTCTTTATTTGCCTCCCCTCCTTTAAAGCCTTGCCCCTGCCGCTTTTTGCCTCAGGCAAATTTACAATTCCTAAGCTTTAAAGAAGCCCTTTATGAGGCGCAGCTTTAAAAGAGCGCGCAAACTTAAGTCTAAAATGTCGCATAAACCGTGCTCAAAGTCATAAATATAAAATTTGGGATTTGTTTCCAGATAATTTTGCGTTATCCTGAACATGCTGTCTGTCGGCAATCAAGCAAGAGCACTCTTGCTTAGTTTCCGCCAATAGGCTTAAGTCTTATTTCTTTATGCTCTAAATCGCAAAAGCCCTCGCAGAGGGCTTTAATATTTCAGGCTTTGAGAATATCGATGCGTTTTAAGCGGCGCAAAGCCTCCTGCAAGGTCTCCTCTTTTTTGGCAAAGTGAAAGCGGATATAGCGGTTTTCATCTTCCTTAAAGAAGCTTGAGCCCGGCACCGCCCCCACTCCCGCCTTTGCAGCAAGATCTTCGCAAAACTTAAGATCGCTGTCATAGCCAAACTTGCCGATATCAACCAGCACATAATAAGCTCCCTGCGGCCTGATGTGCTCAAGCCCCAGCTCCTCCAAGCCGTTGCAAAAGAGCTCGCGCTTTTTTGCATAAGTTTGCTTTAAGTTTTGATAGTACTCATCGGGAAGCTTAAGCCCTGCAATCACTGCCTCCTGCAAGGGAGCGGCCGCGCCCACGGTCAAAAAGTCATGCACCTTGCGCACCGTCTCGATGATGGGGGCGGGGCCCTGCACGTACCCAAGTCTCCAGCCTGTGATGGAGTAAGTTTTGGAAAAGGAGTTGCACACCAAGGTGCGCTCTGCCATCCCGGGCAGCGTGTGCAGATACACATGCTCATAAGGCTCGTAGACAATATGCTCGTAAACCTCATCGGTGATGACAAAGGCATCATGCTTTTTGACTATGCGGGCAATGGTTTCAAGCTCCTCGTATGTGAAGACCTTGCCGCAGGGGTTGGAAGGATTGCACAGGATCAAAGCCCGCGCCCCGTCCTCAAAAGCCTTCTCCAAAAGCTTTTCATCAAAACTAAACGCGGGAGGCACCAGCGGGATATACACGGGCACCGCATCGCACAATACCGCGTCGGCCCCGTAGTTTTCATAAAAAGGCGAAAAGATGGCAACCTTGTCGCAGGGGTTCACCACCGAGAGTACCGCGGCCATCATCGCCTCGGTGGAGCCGCAGGTTATGACGAGCTCTGAGTCGGGGTCGACTTTGGCGCGGCTAAAATGCTCTATCTTGTCTGCCAAAGCCATTCGCAAATTGGGCGCGCCCCAGGTTACGGCATACTGATGGGGACCGTCAACGGCAATCTCCCGAAGGCGCGAGGTAAGAGCCGCAGGAGGCGGGAAATCGGGAAACCCCTGCGAGAGGTTGACCGCATCGTAACGGGCACAAACCCTGGTCATGCGGCGGATCACCGAATCTGTGAAGGTGGCGGTACGCAAAGCGCTTTTCATGTTGTCTCCTTTTATAAGTTGTAGCTGCAGCCGCGGTTAAAGAGGTTGCAAGGGTCAAAGGCATGCTTGACCTTGCGCATCAGCTCAAGGGCATTGGGATCGGCATGCTTTAAAAAGTAGCGGCGCTTGTGCCTGCCTATGCCGTGCTCGGCAGCCGTCAGCCCGTGCAGGGCATAGACCTCATCGTAGAGGGCATCTAAGATCTCATCGAGCACTTGAGGCCACTTATCTTGCGGCAGATCGTCTTTTAAGATGCAAAGATGCACATTGCCGTCTCCTGCATGCCCGAAAGGCAAGATCCTGATCTTGCGCTTGCAACTTAAATCATCAATAAACTGCACAAAATCTGCAATGTGCTCCAAGGGCACCACCGTGTCCACAGGCTCCCAGATCCCCGAGGCCTGCACGGCGCGCGCCAAAGCCGCCCTGATCCTCCACACTTTGTCGGCAATCGTCTCATCTTCAAGCGACAAAAAGTCCGTCGCCCCATACTCAATCAAAAGCTCGGAGCATTTTTGAAGCTTGTCCCCAAGCTCGCTTTTTTTGCCGTCAAAACTTACGATGAGATAGGCTCTTGCAGCAGGCAGCGGAAACTCTTCTTTGACAAAGTCTTCGCCGATGGCAATGACCTTCTTTTCGACAAACTCAACAGCCGTGGGCTGCAAATTGCTCTTGCGCAGGATCTGCACGGCTCCGATGGCCTGTTGCAAACTCTCAAAGCCAACCAGGGCGTGACTTACGGCCTCAGGCTTGGCAATCAGGCGCAACAGGCACTTGGTGATGACCCCCAAGGTGCCCTCAGAGCCTATCAAAAGCTGCTTTAAGGCAAGCCCCGTGGCATCTTTTAAGTTCTTGGACCCCAATGTCAATACATTGCCGTTGCAATCGACCACTTCCAAGCCCAGCACATAATCGCGCGTCACCCCGTATTTGATGGCGCGCATGCCGCCTGCATTGGTGGCGATGTTGCCGCCGATGGAGGCGTTCTTTTCGGCAGGATCGGGCGGATAGAACAAGCCTTGGGATTCGACGTATTGTTGCAGATCGCATAGCTTCACCCCGGGCTCGACCAAGATGGTGTTGTTCTTCTTGTCAAGCTCCAAGATCTTGTCAAGTCCGCTCACATCCAAAACCAAGCCGCCGTTGGGTATGGTATTGCCCACCAAATTGGTGCCGGCAGCGCGGATCACGATGCCAAGATCATGGGCCCTTGCAAACTTGACCGCAGCTGCCACATCGTCGCGGCAGGAGGCTTTCACGCAGGCGTCGGCCCATCCTGCATCCGCTCCCACAAAATCGCTCAAATCCTTTTTGTCGATGTCTTCATCGAAGATGACCCGCCCTGCGATTGCCTCTTGCAATTTTTGCTTTAATTGTGCGCTTAACATTTGCAGCTCCTATGCATGACTTAACTTTTTGGCAATAAAATCCCCGCCCCACTGCACGATTTGCACCATGAGCACCAAAAACACGATGGTAAAGATCATCACCCCGGTCTCGTAGCGGTAGTAACCGTACTGAATGGCAATATTGCCGATGCCGCCGCCTCCGACCATGCCCGACATGGCAGAAAAACCTATTAAGCTTATAAAGGTTACGGTAAAGCCTCGCACCAATCCCGGGGCCGCCTCCACCAAGAGGACATCCTTGATGATGAGAAACTTGTCAGCCCCCGAGGCCAAAGAGGCCTCTATTACCCCGGGGTCAATCTCGCGCAGGGCGTTCTCCACAAGCCTTGCGTAAAAGGCCACCGCGCAGATTGACAAGGGCACGGCCGCCGCCACGGGACCTATCTTGGTGCCGGTGATGAAAAAGGTCAAAGGCAGCGTGAACACCACCAAAATGATAAAGGGGATGGAGCGCACGGCATTGACGATATAGCCTGTCACCGCATTGGCCTTGGGGCTTTTTAAAAACTCCTCTTTGGAGGTGAGGTACAGATAAAACCCGATAAAAAGGCCGAACACGGCACAGCAAAACAAGGAGATCCCAAGCATGATGCCGCTTTCTGCCAAGGCCTTGGGCAGCTCGCGCCCGATAATTTCCAAAGTATCTTCAAACATTTTGACACTCCCCGTTGATGGGCTCGACATAGGCCCGCTCCTGCAAGAAAGATAAGATCTCTTGGAGGCGATCTGCATGGCGGCGAATGCTGATGATAAGGTGCCCCAAAGGCTTGCCCTCGATGTATTCGATGGCCCCGCCCAAAATGCTGATGTCGCAGTCAAACTGCTTTATGACCTGCGCCATCACGCTGTCGTAGGCGCTGTGCTCTTTATAGGTGACCGCATAGAGATCTTTTTCGTGCTTTAACAGATCAGGGGGCAGCTCATGCTCGAGGCTCTTGCGCGACAGGGCCCGCCCCAGATCCGAGGAGGGGCGCGCGAAGATCTCATAGGTGCTGCCGCTTTCTGCGATGCGTCCGTGCTCCATCAAGGCAATTTTGGAGAAAAGCTGCTTTGCAACCTCCATCTGATGGGTGATGAAGAGCACCGTCAATTGCCGCTCTTGTTTTATTTTCTTTAACAAAGCCACGATCTCGCGCGTGGTATCGGGATCCAAGGCCGAGGTGGCCTCATCGCACAACAAGATCTCAGGATCATTGGCCAAAGCCCTGGCAATGGCGGCTCTTTGCTTTTGCCCGCCTGACAAGGATGAGGGGTAAAGAGATGCCTTATCTGACAGTCCCACCGTTGAGAGCAGATCGCCTGCCTTGGAGGCTATTTTGTCCTTGGGGCACCCTGCGGCTTTGAGATTAAAGGCCACGTTGTCAAGGACGGTGGCGTTTTTGATGAGATTAAAGTGCTGAAAGATCATGCCAATCTTAAGGCGCAGGGCATTAAGCTCTTTGCCCTTAAGATCATTGATGCTGCGCCCTTCAATCAGCACTCTGCCCGAAGTGGGTTTTTGCAGCAGGTTGACCGTGCGCACCAGGGTGGATTTGCCCGCCCCCGAGCGGCCGATGATGCCGTAAAAATCACCCTTTTCAATCTTAAGGCTGACCTCATCGACGGCTTTAAAGACGCTTTGCCCCTTCCCGAAGGTTACGCTTACCTTATCAAACTCAATCATGGTCTGCCTCATTCCACCAGTAAGGACGCGGAAAGCTTCTAAACTCCGGGGAGTTGTCGATGGCATCTTTGAAAGCTTTTGAGCGCACGGCTTTGAAGAACAAATCATGCAGCTTTTCATCGCCAAGCTTTACGGCCACCACGTTTTTGATGTTCTCGGCCACATCTTCAACCGCCAGGGCCTTGTCAAAATCAAGCTTGGCCGCATAAGCATAGTTGCCCGGGACAAAGGCCAGATCGACGCTGTCCAAAGTGCGGGGCACCTGCGCAGCCTCCAAGGCGGTAAACTCAATCTCGTAAGGATTGTCGCCAATATCCGACAAGGAAGCTTTTTGTTCGTCTTTTTGATCTTTTAAAGTGATAAGCCCGATATCGCGGCAAAAACGCAACGTGCGCGCCAGGTTCACCGCATCATTGGGAATGGCAGCCTTGGCACCGCGGGGAATGGAATCAAGATCGGTCACGCTCTGCGAAAACAGGCCCATGCCCAAGGTAGGCACCGAGGTTACGGCCTCAATCTTCAAACCCTGGTTTTGCACCATGCCCTCAAGATAGCTTTGATGCTGCATCAGATTGGCATCGATGCTCCCGCTTTCCAAAGCCAGATCAGGCTGCACATAATCGGTAAATTCGACCACGGTTATCTCATAGCCTTGTTCCTTTAAGATGGGGGCGATGACGTTTTGCACCATGGAGCCGTAAGGGCCCGGGCAGACGCCCACTTTTATGACCGTAGGTCCTAGATTGGCGGAAGCGGCGCTTTTTGATTGTTTTTCATCGTCGCCGCAAGCGGTTAGGGTTAACACTGCGCACAAAACGCAGGCAAGAGTGCTTTTCAGGGACATAAAATGCTCCGTTTACACAATTTACACAAAGCGATCCCAAGGGATCTTAAGTTGACGCTAAGCCTTTGAAGGCTGAAAAAAGGATCCGTATGCTATGCCAAAGGCATTCGCATGGACATTGAAGAGTAAGCATGAAGCGAGGACACAATGCGGGCAGTGCTGAATGCATGACGATTATGCTCCATATGCCCTCCGCTGTTGTGCCCCTTAAGGGGTTGTTAAACCATGGTGTCGCAAACTGCAAACACCGCATGTCTTATATAAAACTATAAAAAGCAACTTTTGTCAAACACTAACGTGATCTTTATGTATTTTTTGATTTTTAATTATAGATTTCCCAAAAAGCAGTACCTAAATTTTCGGTGTTTTCAGGACATTTGTGGTGATTTTTAGCCTGAGGGTTCAGAGCTCATCCGAGCCTTGCGTTCTATATTGAGACAGCTTGAGGCAATGGTTTTTTCCTTGGTCTGCCGCGCGGTCTCTTAGGTGCATTTGGATCTGGCAGCGGTCGTGTACGCGGCCTGCCGGGGCGACGTTTTGGCTGAGGGGGCTCCGTTTTGGGCTTAGCCGGTCTGCCCCGAGGACGTTTGGGAGCATTTGGATCGGGCAGAGGATGGATGCGCGGCCGGCCGCGGGGGCGTCTTGGCATATCCATGTCAGATCCCGCTTTGCTGTCAGCTTCTTGCTTGTGCTCTGTATTGCGAGGTTTGCGCCCGCGTTTTAAAGGAGCAACCCCGTCGGGGTTGGTGAACTGAGCTTCGCGGCACAGGCCAAGTCTCTGCATGATATCAAGCACATTATTGTTGACATCCTTCCAGTCGGCATCATCACGTGCAGGAAGCTCCCGGGAGCCTATAAAACGCCAGGCACTGTTGAGTTTGTCAATCAGCTCTCCCCAGGTCATCTTATCAAGTACCCCGGCCTGTTCGGCACAGCTTAACATGCGCGCTGAGATAAGAGTGGCAATGAAGTTGATAAACTCACTGCCCTCCACAGCATAATTGGAGTGAACCTTGGTGTCATCAAGACACAAATCGTTTTTGTAATGGTCGTATAGGAGCCCTATGACCCATCTGTCAACATAGTTGAGGCAGACGGTTTTAGGCTCTAGATCCAAATCAGACTGAAAGACAATGACACCAAACAGATCTTTCTTATGCTCATAGGAGGACAGCTGTGAGGGGTTGTTCTTGAGGCCTTTGATGTATGTGTAAAACTCCTTGTTATGACGATGGGGATCTAAAAAAGAGTATAAAAACAGATTGTCTGAGACTTTGACTTTCTTGTATAAGATGCCGTCCTCCACGGACTTTTCAACGCCGTCAAACTCAAGCAGACGATATTGCTCTATTTTGGCGTTGTTGCGTCTAAGCGGAAGGATATAGTGCAGATCCGGGCAGGACCGGCATTGTGCACGGATTTTCTCGGGGGTAAAGGCTTTGTCTGCCACAATGATCCCTTTTTCAAGATTATTGCGGGCAACAAAGTCGGCAAAGGCGGATGTGTCATTATGATTGCCCGGAAAAACTTCGGCACACAGCGGCTCTCTTAGCTCGATATCATAGGCATAAATCACACTGATGTCTTTGTATCCTCTCAGACGGGCCTTATGAGAATAGGAGCTAAGATCGTTAATGACGCTTTCGTTCTTTTTGAGGGTGCCGTCGATAGCAATATGATGACTCTCCTGCAGACGTCCGACCCTGAGGGCAAAAAACTGCTGACGGCGGGTAAAGTCCATGCCTAGAGCTGTCTGCAGCTGCCCGATGGTGTTCTTGCTTAAGGCGGCGCCTTTAAAGTACTCTGAGACAAAACATGACTGATAAAGGGACTTGTAGCTCACAGCCGGTCTGCCCGGTCTGATGATGCGCAGGATTGCCGCCGACAAGATCTTGTACACCTCATCGATGGGGAATACAGCCTCTAAATCCTGCTGAATGTCTTCTATAAACTTCATGGCAAAGGCGCATGCGCCATAGGACTTATAGTCAGGGCCGCAAAGACCGGTGTGCTCTTTGGAAGCCTCCACATAGCGCCCGCCGGTTATATAGCCAATCACATTGCCGTTAACACGGTGCATTTTGCCGTCTTTGCCCATGCGCATGCATTTGGCACGAACACAATAGCGCTTAGGGCCTGACGCCTTCTTGTTTTCCATTACCACCGTATTCTTAGGCCGAGGAACTTTGCGTATATGCTCAGG
>CAZYXT010000055.1:0-16342 GCA_964651505.1 uncultured Enterobacterales bacterium | reverse complement strand
TAAGATCTGACGGGGCAGCTTGTCAATCCGCAGGCCGAGGCGTGCTTCGGCCCTGTTTGCAGCCTGCGGCGACAAACATTCGGCCTCATCAATCCTCATAGCGTTTGTCGGTGCTTTGAGCATCGAGCTTTCTTAAATACTCAAGCTTTTCTTTGAACCTTTGCTCGCGTCCCCGATCCGAGGGCCGGTAGTAATTTTGATGGCGCAATTTGTAAGGCAAAAAACACTCGCCTGCCGCATAGGCCCCGGGGTAATCGTGGGCATAGCGATAACCTTTGTGGTAGCCAAGCTCTTCCATAAGCTTGGTGGGGGCATTGCGCAAATACAGGGGCACTTCCAAAGAACCATGGCGCCCTGCATCCTCGAAGGCCTCATGCATGGCCGTATATAGCGCATTGCTCTTGGGGGCTATGGCCAGATACACCGCAGCCTCGGCTATGGCCCGCAGTCCTTCGGCATCCCCTACTCTTTCGTAAATATCCCAAGCATTCAAAGCTACCTGCATGGCCTGAGGATCGGCCAGCCCCACATCCTCGGTGGCAATGGCCAACAATCGTCTGGCCACATACAAAGGATCGCCTCCTGCCTCCACGATGCGCCCGAAGTAATAGAGGGCCGCATCCGGAGAAGAGCCGCGCACCGACTTGTGAAAAGCCGAGATCAAATCATAGTATTGATCGCCGCCCTTATCGTAGTTTAAAAGCCTCTGCCCGGCCGCCGCCCCCACCATGGCATAGGTGATAAGAGCGCTGCCGTCATCTTGCGGCGCGGCCAGATCCGAGACCATTTCAAGGGTATTCAAAAGCCTGCGCGCATCCCCGTCTGCCAACTGCAAAAGAGCCTGCTTTGCTTTGGGATCAAACTTCAAGTTAAGCTTTTTTAAATAAGGATCGGTGCTTAAAGCAAAATCAAGCAGTCTTTCCAAGTCCTTATATTCAAGCTTTTTTAAAACAAAGACCCTCACTCTTGATAACAGGGCCTGATTTAATTCAAAGGAGGGGTTTTCGGTGGTGGCCCCAATGAAAGTGATGGTCCCATCCTCGATATGAGGCAAAAAGGCATCCTGCTGCGCCTTATTAAACCGATGCACCTCATCGACAAACAATAAGGTTCTGATCCCCATGAGTCTGCGCTGTTTGGCCTTATCGATGGCAGAGCGGATATCTTTGACCCCGGAGGTCACAGCCGAGATCTGCTCTAGGACCGCCCCGATCGAGCGGGCCATGATCAAGGCCAAGGTGGTCTTGCCCGAGCCCGGGGGGCCCCACAAGATCATAGAATAGCACTGCTTGTGCTCCAAAGCCTGCCGCAAAGGTTTGCCGGGAGCAGTAAGGTGTTCTTGCCCCATGTACTCATCTATGCTCTTGGGCCTTAAGCGCGAGGCCAAGGGCTCAAAACACAGTTCTTCTCTCATCCCACCGGGCTCTTGAGCATCATCAGGCCTCTCCTTGTCGCAAGGCGGCTGCATTTTGCAGGCCAAGGCAGGATCTTTTTTATTTTTGCCGGCAGACGAAAAAACACTTTGCGGCAGCCCCGCAGGTTTAACTCGATCGGTCTCATCGCCTGCATTAAAAGCATCAAACAGGGTGCGAAGCTCAGGGTCAAATCTTTCAGGATCGACACTCTCCCCTGCCTGCTCTTTTTTGCCTGCTTGCGTTTGGGCGCTTTCAACCTGAGGGCAGATCTTCTCAGAGCCCAAGCTTTGCTTATCTTGGCAAGAAGAGGTGCTCTTTTGGCCATCAAGGCAGGACTCGTCCCCGTCTTCAGGATTGCCATCATCGCTCCCCCGAACTTTGAGGAAAGGTGCGCACAGGCTTTGAGGCTCATCGCTTAAAGCAGGATCGCCCTCAGAGCGGGCCTTGTTTTGGTCGGAGGGTTGGCTCTTCGTTGCTGTATTTGGTTTTGATTTCACGGCGTGCTTTTCTTAAATGACAAGACAGGCCTAGTTTAGCCCAACTTGACCTTGGTGTTTAGCCTTCATTTAAGATCTTATGACGACTTTTTAAAAAGCGCAAAAGGACAGCGCCTCACGCCCGCGCTTTTTATGTTTTTATCTTGCAAGATTGCCTTCCAAGACAAACTTAAAGCCTGCCCCCCTATCTTCTGCCGTCATCCACCTCGGCATCTGAGGGGATCTCAACCTCAAAGACAGAGGGATCATCGATGCTGTTTTTGACCTGCGATAAGGTATAGATGCTGATGGTGCCGTCTTTTAAGGTTAAAGTCAGGGCCGACAGGGCCGAGCCTTCAAAATCGATTTTGATGCTCGCAACCTCCCCTTGCTGCGCTGCCTGCAAAACATAGGATGAAGAGCCCTGCGCGCTTAAACGGTAGCGCGACCACAGATCCTCGTCATTGGAGATGAGCAAAGAAAAAGGCGATCGGATCAAGACGTCCGAGGGCATGATGTTGACCTGATTTAAGAGCAGATCGTAAAAGTACAGACCGTCTTCACGGGTAAAGAGCACCGTCTCATCAGGCTTGATGGTGCGCAAGAGGATTTGGGACGGCTTTTTAAGATAAAGCTCCCCGCTTTGGTTCCCCAAGGCCTCGCCTTGGGAGTTGATGCTTCTTTGCTCGAATTTGGCGCTTAAAGCATCAAAGCTCAGGCGCTCCTGCAATTGATTGGCAATATCGTCTGCCGCCCGGACACCGGCACAGGCAAGCAGCAAGACGCTTAATAAAAATCTTTTCATGTCAACCTCGATGATGGCGCAGATGAGGGACAAACCTATGCCGCCGCGGTTTTAAATGCAAGGGGAGCTAATCGTTCAGCACCCCTTCGCGCACCAGCTGGCCGTAAATCTTCTTGGCCCTGGGATAACCCACTCCCAAGTTCGTTTGAAAATCGCTGATGGATGGGTTTTTGTGCTTGCGCTCAAAGTAATCGCGTGCATAGGCCGCTGCATGATCAAACAATTTGTCAAGCTGCCCTGCTCCCGGGAGCTCTTCAAGCTCGTTCTCCTCAGGCTCGATGTCCGACACCCCTTCAATATACTCGGGATCGCCGTAATGGGCACGCCACTCCTGCGTGATATGCATAATTTCGCTGTTTTCGACCAAAGGTCCGTGAGCGCGGAACAGCTGGCCGTTTTGGAAGCCCAAAAACTTGACCAGCATGTCGCCATAGCCCAAAAGCTTCTCGGCCCCGCTCTCCTCGATGATGAGGCGCGAGTCGACATTGGCCTGCACCGTAAAGGCCAGGCGCGAGGGAATGTTGGAGCGGATGACGCCCGTGATGACATCAGAGCGAGGCGATTGCGTGGCCAAAATAAGGTGAATACCGGCAGCGCGGGCCTTGGCGGCCAGGCGGTTGATGCAGTTTTCAGAGGACAGATCGTTTTTCTTGCTGCCTTTTGACTGCAGCATCAAATCGGCATACTCCTCCACGGCAATAACCAGCATGGGCACGCGCTTAAGCACGGGAGGGGTGCCGCCCATCTCGGGACTCCAGGCAGGATCGTACACGACCTCCCCGCGCTCTTCGGCCTCGGTGATGCAGCGGTTGTAATCTGCGATGTTGCGCACGTTCATAAGCTCCAAGAGCCTGTAGCGCCGCTCCATCTCCTCGACGCACCAGCGCAAGGCGGGGGCGGCTTTATCCACATCCGAGATCACGGGGGTGATAAGATGCGGCAGATCCTGGTACAAAGAAAACTCCACGCGCTTGGGATCGATGAGCACGAGCCGAAGCTCCTCAGGCGAGAGCTTCATGATCAAAGAGACGATTAAGCTGTGCAGGCCAACCGATTTGCCCGAGCCTGTGGTGCCGCAGATCAAAAGGTGCGGGGCCTTGGCCAGATCTGCCACCAAGGGCCTGCCCGTGATGCTCACGCCCATCATGATGGGCAGGAGGGCTTTGCTGTGCATAAACTCGTCTGAGCGCAAGATATTGCCAAGATAAATGATCTTGCGATGCTCGTTGGGCACTTCCACCCCGACATAAGGGGTATTGGGAATAACCTCGATCACCCTCACCGAGGCAACCAAAAGCGCCCTGCACATATCCAAGGATAAGGAGTTTATCTTCGATGAGCTTACCCCGGGATCTAATCTTATGTCATAGCGCGTGACCACCGGGCCTGAGACATAGCTTTCCACCCTGCCTTGGACCTTAAAGCTTTGCAAAAATTGATCGATGCTTTTGGCCATGCGCTCAAGATCGGCCGCAGGCACCGTCGAATCCTCATGGGAGGTTTTTAAAATATCCAAAGGAGGCCGCCAGCTGCCTGCCGTTCTTTGCGGCGTGGTCACATTGCTTAAGGTGACGCGGCGCAACGATGACCCCTGCTGCGAGGACTGCTCTGAGGGGGTGACGTATGAGGGCAGCTTTGATGATGAGGAGTTGTGCGCCCCGCCCAAAAAGCCCCGGCTCTCAGGCAGGCTGTCGCCTGTCAAGCTTTGAGTCCCCAAAGCATTCTGCGTGCCCTGCATCATATAACCTCCCTGCGCAACTTGGGGTTGAACAGGGGAGGTTGAGGGCAGAGGCGCAGGCAAAGCCTGCGAAGATTGGTCCCCATCCTGAGCGCTTTGCGATAATACAGAAGATGCCTGCTGCGCAGGTGTCAAGCCTTGCGTTGCACTCCCTGCAAAAGACGCAGGGTCAGGCTGCGCCTGCGAGGGCTCTTGGCTCTCATCCTGTCCGCGCGGGGCGGTCAGTGCCTTGACCTGGCCCCCGAAGTTTTCCTGGGCTGCGCGGATCTCCCGCTCAACGGCCGCCAAGCCTTCTTTTAACTTTTCTTCCTGCTCTTTGATTGAATCATCATCTGAGGTGCTGATGCTTTGCTCTATGCGCTTTTTGATCTCGCTCAAAGAGTTCTTGTCGGTTTCAAACACGCCCCTTGAGGCCTCGCGATAGGAGGATGGCAGATCTTTTTCTGAGATGTAGCGGCTGTGCGGACGCAAAGGCGCATCCTCGCCGTAAATCTTGTTATCGACGGCGCTGTGGGGGGTCAGCCCCTGCACCGAGCCTTCAACCTCAAAGCTGGGGGCTGCGGCCTGATAATCGTTAAAGTCGATGACATTGGGATCTTTTCCGACCTGATGGCCGGGCACAAAATCAAGCTTCTCAGGCTCGGCATTAAGATCTGAAACCTTGGTGCCCTCATTTCTGAAAATATACGAATGCACTTCATTGTCAGGCTCTGCCTCCTCTTGAGGCGCAGGATCCGGCACATGATGAGTGATTAAAGTTGCCACCCCGTCATCCTCAGGCGGGAGCGCAACCTGTGCTTGAGCCTCCTGATGGGTGATGATGGTTCTGACTGCATTGGGATCATCATCCTCGATGCTCTGAGGGGCTTGAGGCACCTCTTGCTTTGGCGACCTGAAAATATGGGTGGCAGCCCCCTGCTCTTGAGGCTGCGGCTTGGGAGCAGGCTCTTGCGGCGCCGCTTGCTGCCTTGAATCATTGATGATGGTGCTGGGGCCTTGGTTTTCATCTTGGAGATCTTTTGCAAAGTCCTCACGTGCATCCCCTGCCCGAGGGTATCCCCCCGCATTTTCATGCCCCAAAAAAGGATCTAAAGAGGAGTTCGAGCCTGCCTGATTGGCCTGAGCGTAAGAGACAAAGCTGCCAGGGCGCAAGTCAGGCTGCTCAGCCGAACTGTGTCCCTGCGTCAATGCCTCTGCCCCCAAGGCGGAGGCGGCACCTGCCCCCTGATTGCGGCTTTCTTGATAGGGGTATCGGCCCGCGCCCGTCAAATCCTCGCGATCATCAGGCGTGAATCTTGGCTGATTGCGGGTAAAAGAAGATGATGAAAAGGCAGGGGCACCGCTCTCTTGCACGCCCTCTTTTGCCGCATAATCGCCTGAGGCTGAGCCTGCGTAGGAGCCCGTCTCTTGAGCAAAGTGCGGCCCTGAGCGGATCGGCTCCCCGGCATCGGTTGCGCTCAATCCCGGGGCAAAGTTTTGGGCTTTGCCATCCTGCCTTGGCACATCGCCAAAATTGGGCTCGCGCTTTTCGTGGCGCGCCTCGTTTTTGTAACCGTTTTTAAGGTTAAAGGCGGAGGCGACGCTATCGTAGAGCTCATCTTGTACATCTCCCTCGCCTTGCCCGCCGTCTTTTGGCTGCCCCGCTGCTGCATCGGCATCAGCGTTCTTTTTGCCTGCGATGAGATCTTTTAATTTTAAAGTGCCAAAGCGCGTCTTGCTCTTTTCATCTTTGCTCTTGGGGGCATTGCTCTTGTCCTCATCTTTTTCGTCTTTGAAAATCACAGAGCAGATCTTCGCTCCCAAAGCTTCGGCGGCATTAAGCAGAGTCTGCCCTCCCATCAGGCAGATGCCTCCCAAAGCCGCTCCCATGGCAATGAGGACGCTTAATGCAGGAGAGAAGGCCGTGCCCAGATACATGGCAAAAAAGTCGCCCAAGATCCCTCCTGCGTCTGATGATGCCGAAAGCAGCGTGCAGATCCCAAGGGCGCTTAAATCAAAGCCCAAAAAGAACAGTCCTGCCTTGAACAAGTCGAGGTTTCTAAGTCTCATGGGGGTCTTGTAAAAGACATAGCCCAAATAAACGAGAATAAGGGGCACCAGATACAGATAGGCGCCAAAATAATCGACCAGCGCGGCCATGACGGGCGAGCCTTTGACCTGCTCGGCCGCCCCTGAGCCGTTTAAAAGAAGCTCCCCTGAGCTTGAGGCCTTGTTCTCGGCCCTAAAAGAGAACAAAAGGCAATACCAGCCTGCCGCCAGCAAAACTGCCGCAGCCCAAACGCCTGCTTTAAATTTACTGTGACCCGCCTCGGAGGTTAAGCGCCGCGCAGCTGACATAAAAAGGCTCCTGAAACCTGAAAAATAAGGGTGATTTAAAAAGTTCGGGCACAGAGGAGGGTCGGTCAACCCGGGCACTGTGCCGTGCTCCCTGATTTTATTCGTTCTTGCACAGTTTGGGATTCTAACACTTTTGCAGGGGGCGGGCAATTTAGCACTAAATTTTAGACCCATTATCAAAAGGCGCCCGGAAGCCTTGACCCTGGGTTTTAATCTTGCAAGGGAAGCTTTGGCGTCTTTTTAAAGGAAGTTCTCTTATGCTTTCTCTTGCATCGAGGCTAAATCATCCTACAATAGGCGCAAATACAGGAGTTCTCATGTTTCATCTGGCCTTTTACCGCCCCCAAATGCCCTCCAACGCAGGCAATGTCATCCGCCTGGCCGCCAATTGCGGGGCGCCTTTGCATTTTATCGGACCTTTGGATTTTTACCTTGATGACAAGAAGTTTTTGCGCGCAGGACTTGATTATCGAGAGATAGCCAACCTGACCTATCACACCTCCTTTGAAGTCTTCATGCAAGAAGTCCGTCCCAAAAGGCTGGTGGCGGCCACCTCCCACGGGCATGTTTTGCCTTGCGATTTTAAATTTGAAGATGAAGACTTCATCTTGTTTGGCCGCGAAACCTCGGGCCTGCCCGATGAGGTGATGAAACTTATTGCGCATGAGCAGCGCCTTAGGATCCCGATGGTGCCCGGGAGCCGTTGTTTGAATCTGTCAAACAGCGCGGCAGTATTGGCCTACGAGGCCTGGCGGCAGTTTGGCTACATTGGAGCGCGGGAGAATTAACGGGCAAGAGCTCTTTGACTTGCACGCAAGACTTCTTTTTCTTTTCCCAAAAATTGGAAGGAATTTTAAAAAATTGCAGGAATAAGCCTTGATAAGGGTTGCATCAACAATGGTTTTACCTTAGATTAACCTAAAATGCGGGCTTGCGCTCTTATAAATACACAGAGCTTTCATTGCCGCCCGGCACGTACCGCAGATGACAACACAAGCAAGAAGGAAAAATTATCGGTGCTGGATTTTCTCGTAGGCTTCTTTTCAGATTACGGCTACATTGCGGTTTTTTCCATTTTGATCTTATGCGGCTTTGGCCTGCCCGTACCCGAGGATATCACCCTCGTCTCAGGCGGCGTCATTGCAGGCTTGGATCTGGCAAATCCCCACTGGATGCTGGCAGTGGGCATGGCCGGAGTTCTGATAGGCGACAGCACCATGTTTTTGGCAGGCCGCATTTTCGGCTACAGGATCCAAAGGATCAAAACCTTCCGCAAGATCTTATCGCCCCGCCGCTTCTCGCAAATTCAGCGCAAATTTAAAAAATACGGCTTGGGATTGCTGTTTGTGGCAAGATTCCTGCCGGGGCTGCGCTCGCCAATCTTCCTGGTGGCGGGCATGAGCAGGCGCATCGGCTATTTTACCTTTATTGCCATGGACGGCGTGGCCGCCCTGATCTCGGTGCCCGTGTGGGTTTACTTGGGCTTCTTCTTTGCAGACAACCTTGATTTGCTCATGGAGTATGTCTCGGACGTGCAAAGAGCCATCTACCTTGTGCTGGGCTTGCTCTTGGTCATTGTGCTCGTCGTTTACTTAAAGAAAAAATTCCACGCCAAGCTTAACCGCACCATGGGCGATGAGCATGCAGATGCCGCGGTCTCTGCCTCAAGTGCAGGAAGCGTCGATGCTGCCCAAGCCGCGCCCCCTGCCGGCAAAGCGCAGGCACAAGATGCCCGCAGACAAGATCCTTTAAAGCCAAAACTCTCGCAAGCCCAAGCCGAGAAATGCGCAGACAAAGGGCATCCTGAGCTTTCCAAGCATCATCAAGAGCAAAGCAAGCCCTAAACGCTCTTAAATGTTCTTTGCCTTTATTTTGTCCCCCCGGGCGCTGATTTGACCCCGGGAGGTTGCTTCAAACTCTTGTTTTCTTCCCTTTTGTCTTTTTATCCTCGCTTTTCTCTTCATTTATCTTCATGAGCCCCGGGGCTTTTAGGCGCCCATAATTTTTATGGTGCAGGTTTTGTGCAGGGGGAGCTTTTGCATTTGCCTGCGCGTTTTTACAAGGCAAGCCCAATTTTGGCTCAAAACTTGGATTTTGATGCACATGCATGGTGCAAAAAACTGCAAAATTTAAGTTCTGAGCCCATACGTGCCAAAATAGCGTACCTATTTGTATCCGTAAAGACTAAACACATCAGTTTGGATGAATTGACATGGATGAATTAACCGAGATCGTGCGCGAGATCAACTCCATATTGTGGGGTCCGTGGTGCCTGATCCCTATCTTGGTGGGTACCGGCATCTTCTTTACTTTAAAGTTGCGCTTTGTGCAGGTGCGTCAGTTCGGACGCGCCTTCAAACACGTGTTTGGCGTGTTCTCCTTAAAAGGCGAGTCTGCAGGCAAGCACGGCATGACCTCCTTTCAATCATTGGCCACCGCGGTGGCCGCGCAGGTAGGCACGGGCAATCTTGCAGGCGTGGCCACCGCCATTGCCATGGGGGGCCCGGGCGCCATCTTTTGGATGTGGCTTGCAGCCTTCTTTGGCATGGCCACCATCTTTGCCGAGGCCATCTTGGGCCAGCTGTACCGCACCCACGATGCAGAAGGCGAGGTGTGCGGCGGTCCTGCCTACTACATTTCAAAGGGCTTAGGCAGCAAATCTTTGGCCGCGCTCTTCTCGGTTCTCATCATCATAGCCTTGGGCTTTATCGGCACCATGGTTCAGGCCAATTCCATTTCCGCCGCTTTTGAAAGCGCCTTTAATCTGCCTACCTGGGTTACCGGCATCTTTATCATCATCTTGGCAGGCTTCATCTTCATCGGCGGCATCAAGCGCATTGCCTCCTTTGCCGAAAAGTTTGTCCCTTTCATGGCCGTGGTTTACGTGCTGGGCGCAGCCTACATTGTTTTGACCAACCTTGAGGGGCTGCTGCCTGCCATCGAGGCTGTGATCATCGGCGCCTTTGATCCTGTGGCTGCCACGGGCGGCGTGGTTGGCGCCGGCGTCAAGGAGGCCATCCGCTACGGCGTGGCCCGCGGCTTGTTCTCAAATGAGGCAGGCATGGGCTCAACTCCCCATGCTCACGCCCAGGCCCGAGTGGCCCACCCTGCCCAGCAGGGCCTCGCTGCCGTCATCGGCCTTTTCATCGACACCTTCGTGGTGCTCAATGCCACGGCCATCGTGATCTTGGTGACGGGAGTGCTCGACGGCAAGGCCACGGGCATCGTCCTTACCCAAAATGCCTTCATCAAAGGCGGCATGGGCCAGGCAGGCTCCGGCTTTGTGGCCGTCTGTCTGTTCTTTGCAGCCTTTACCACCATCATCGGCTGGTTCTTCTTTGCCCAGCAGAACGTCAAATACCTCTTTGGCAACAAGGCTTTGAACGTCTTCTCGGTGATCGTGCTGGGCTTTTTGATGATGGGCTCCTTCTTGCAAGTAGATCTGGTCTGGGAGCTGGCCGATCTCTTCAACGGCCTGATGGTCATCCCCAACATCATTGCAGTGGTGGGTCTGTACAAATTGGTCTGCCGCGCCGCATCAGACTACGAGGACAAGTTCATCGCAGGCAAGCGTCCCATGTTCGGCTCATCTGACAGCCTCACAGACCGCTTTGCCAATTTGCAATCGGCCGTGCGCATAAAGCGCAATAAAAAGGCCCGCTAAGTTGAAGGCTGCAAGGGCTCTTTAAAAAAGAGCCCTAAAGCAAAACCTAAAATCGCAAAAACTTAAGATGCCAAGCCTCAAGGCTTGGCATCATTGCCTTTAAAGCCATATGTTGCGCTTTAAAGGCTCAGGCTCCCTTTTCTTTGCATCTTGGGCTTTTGCTTTGGTTTTCCAAGATGGAGCTGAAACTTTAAGGCAGGCCCTGCGCTGCCGAGGCCCTAAGCTTGGGCTCTGCCGCTTTGTTCCTTCACCTGCAATAAGAGCCGGGCCTCACGCGACGGCTGCAGGCGGCCCCGGCACCAAGGTTTGGCGACAAAAAAGTCAAGGCCCTTGAGGCCTTTCAATGCGCCAAAGAAAGTTTGGGCAATTAAGATTCAAGCTTTAACATTGATCAAAGATTGATTTGAGGCCCCCAAGCTTTGCGGGGGCTCATCAAAGTTTTTTAAAGGCTGATGCTATAGGGCGGTGCTTTGCCAATCAAGACTGCCATCGCTTAGAGGACTTAGCACAAACTGATGCAGCTTTCGCAACGAGGAGCGATGACCGACGCTTACTATGATGGAGTTTTGACACTCTTTAAGCAAAAGCTCATAGGCCAAAGTTTCGGTCTTCTCATCTAAGGCCGAGCTTGCCTCGTCCAAGATCAAAAGCTTGGGTTTTTGCATCAGGGCGCGCACCAGGGCCACCCTCTGCTGCTCTCCCAAGGAGAGGATGTGATCCCAGATGTCGGTTTTGTCAAGATCGGAGATCAGATGGCTTAGGCCCAAGATCTTAAACCATGAGATAACCTCATCCTTGTTTGCATCAAGCTTGGGATATGCTGCCGCCTGCAACAAGGTGCCTTGGGGCAGATAAGGCCTTTGGGACAAAAAGAGTTTCTCCCCTTGAGGGACGATTATGTCGCCTTGGGCATAAGGCCACAGCCCTGCAATGGTTTTGACCAAGGTGCTCTTGCCGCAGCCTGAGCGCCCTGCTATCAAGAGCCTTTGTCCCTCATTAACGCTTAAATTGAGGTTTGAGCACAATTGCCGCCCGTCCCCTGCGCACACCTGCAAGGCATGCAAAGATAAGGCGCTGCCATTAGTCTTGGGAGTTAAGCACTCAATGTGCTCTGTTTGCTGCATGGAATCTGAGAACAAGGCCAGACGGTCGATGACCGCCTTCCATTGGGCCCATGAGGAGAAGTTGGTCACCAAGGTTGACAAGGAATCCTGCACCCGCCCGAAGGCCGAGTTTATCTGCATGATGGAGCCCATGGTGATGATCTTGGCAAAATACAGGGGCGCTGCAATCAAGATGGGGAAGATCACCGCAAGCTGCATGTACCCCAAGGTCAGAAAGCCCAGGCGCTTTTGGCAATTGATGAGCAAAATATAGTTTTTGACCACCGAGGCAAAGCGCTCGCGCAAGGTCTTGTTTTCGGCCTCCTCGCCTTTGTACAAAGAAATGCTCTCGGCGCTTTCCCTCACCCTGATAAGGGAGAAACGAAAGTCCGCCTCATAGCGCTGCTGCCTAAAATTCAATTTGACCAAAGGCTTGCCCAAAATAAAGGTAACGGTGGTGCCTATCACCGCATAGATGGCGGCCAAATAAAACAAATACCCGTCGGGCAGATGAACCGTATAGCCCCACACCTGCATGTCCACGGCCTCTGACAGATTCCACAAAACCACCGAGAAAGTCACCATCATGGCCATGTCGGTGGCGGTCTCCAAAAAGAGCGAAATGGTGGAGGAGACAAACAAATTGAGATCGTCTGCAATACGCTGATCGGGGTTATCCGTCTGCTTTTGCGTAAGCTGCACCTTGTAATAAGTGCTCTTGGAGAGCCACTCGTTCATGATCTTGCCCGTAAGCCACCTACGCCAATTGATGGCCAGGCGCGAGCACAAATATGACTTGTAAACCGAAACCAGCACATGGAAGGTGGCCAGCACGCAGAAGATCATGATCTGATGGCCAAAAGCATCCACATCGTACTGCTGAATGGTATCCCAAAAGGCCTTGTACCAGGTGTTGATGGCCGTGGCAATGTAGATGGACCCCGCAGTCAGGGCAATGATCACCACCAGCAAAAACCAGGAGATCCTGCTGTCGCGGGAGGTCCAATACGGGGTGAGCATGTGCCAAAAAGCTTTTAAGGATTCTTTTAAGGGCAGCGAGTCTTTAACCTGCCTTTGCGCGTCGCTGAGTTTTAATAATCGCTTGAAGATATTCACTAAACCATCCTTTAACTTAAGGCCGCCCTCAAGGCAGGCCTCTTTCTTTTTTCCTCTTGTCTTTAGAGAAGCACTTTATTTAAAAGTTCTACAATTGCTCCAAAACCTCGGCAATGCCGTCTTCATCGTTGGACAAGGTGACATAGTCGCATGCCTCCAATGCCTCGGGGGCGCTGTTGCCCATGGCCACGCCAAAGCCTGCGTTTTTGAGCATGGTCGCATCGTTCTCCGCATCGCCAAAGGCCACCGACCGCTCGATGCTTATGTTCAAAACCCGGCAAAGCTCCGCCAAGGCCGTGCCCTTGGTGGAGGAGCCTGCAATGAACTCAAGGAAGTTTGGATCAGAGCGCATCACGGCCAAAGCACAGCTCAGCTCTTGAGGGATGTTGGCGCGCACCAGATCCAAATTCTCCTTGGCCCCCACGATCATGATCTTGTAAAAGTGCTCTTCATCGGGGATGGCCGCAAAATCGATGTACTCAAAAGGAGAGAGCGAATGGACAATCTCGCGCTCGGTATAAGGATTGCGATCTTCGATGACCAATTGGCGCTCGCGGCTAAAAGCGTGAACCTTGCAGCCGTAATCGCGGGCAAGCTTGGCAACCTTGCGGGCCAAAACGCCGCTGCAGGTGCGGCTTGCGATAATCTCATGATCGCTGAGCCTGTAAGTGACCGCGCCGTTGAGGCAGACGGCATAGCCTTTATTAAGATCCCATTTGATCAAATCCTTATAGCGGGTAAGGCCTGTCAGGGGGCGGCCCGTCATCACGGTAATAAGCATGCCCCGCTCTTGAGCTTTTTTGATGGCCTCGTTGGTGCGCGGCAGGATGTCCTTGTTGCTGTCAAGCAAAGTCCCGTCCATGTCCGTGCAAAAGATCTTGTAAAAGTCAGGTTTGATAAGCTTACACTCGCGCATAGGATACCTTATTGCAATTATTGTCGGGTTTGTGTTGAGAGTATACGCATTTGCAAGGCTTAAAGCACCATTGCCTCATAAAGCAAGGGTAAAAAGCCCGGGGCAGGCGGGGCAAAGATGGGATAAGCAGGATTAGCGGCAATTGGCAGTGGATGATCTTTAGGCCCTCGCCCTCCCTGCAAACCGTGAGTGCGGCCAAACGCACCCTGCTCCCTTTTAGAGTGTGTGCAGGCTTGCGGCGCGACAAAGGGCGCCGTGCGCCCTTTGTTTAAGCCAAAAGATCTGCTCAAAGCCCCGGGGGGCCTCTTAAATCAAGCTTTGCCCGCGCTTGGCGGCTTTTGCAGCTTTCCTTTTAAGCACCTGCCTTCTTTAAGGCCGCATCCACAATTTCAGTTGCTTCCTTTTCGATGAGATCAAGGTGCTCGGGGCCCTTGAAGCTTTCCATGTAGATCTTGTAGATGTTCTCGGTGCCTGACGGACGGGCTGCAAACCAGCCGTTTTGCGTCACCACCTTCAAGCCGCCGATGGCAGCGCCGTTGCCCGAGGCTGTGGTCAGTTTCTCGGCAATGGCTTCGCCTGCCATGGTCGTGGCTTCCACGGCCGAAGGATCAAGCTTCTTTAATACCGCCTTTTGCTTGGCATTGGCAGGAGCATCGATGCGCTTGTAAACAGGATTGCCGTACTTTTGAGTAAGCTCTTGGTAATGCTCGGCAGGATCTTTGCCCGTGACCGCCAAGATCTCGGCTGAGAGCAAAGCTGCGATAATGCCGTCCTTGTCGGTGGTCCACACGCTGCCGTCTTTCTTCAAGAACGAAGCGCCTGCGCTCTCTTCGCAGCCCAAGGCCAGGCTCCCGTCAAAAAGTCCGGGCACGAACCACTTGAAACCTACCGGCACTTCATAGGCCTTGCGCCCGAGGCCCTCGGCCACGCGGTTCATCATCGAAGAGGAAACCACGGTCTTGCCCACCATGGCCTGCCCGGGCCAATTGTCGCGGTGGGTGTAAATGTAGTTGATGGCAGCCGACAGATAGTGGTTGGGGTTCATCAGGCCGCTGTGGCAGACGATGCCGTGACGGTCATAGTCAGGATCGTTGCCAAAGGCGATGTCAAAGTCATCCTTTAAGGCTATGAGGCCTGCCATGGCATAAGGGGAGGAGCAGTCCATGCGGATCTTGCCGTCGCGATCCAGGCACATGAAGGAGAAGGTCGGATCGACTTTGTAATTTACGACCTTGATGTTGAGGTTGTAGCGCGCGGCAATCCTGTCCCAATAGAACAGGCCAGAGCCGCCCAAAGGATCGACGCCGATTTTGATGCCTTCTTTGGAGATGGCCTCCAAATTGATGATGGAGCCAAGATCTTCGACGTATTCTTCAAGCATGTCGTGCTCTTTGACATTGTCAAGCTTGATGGCTTGGGCATAAGGGACTCGCTTGACCCCTTGAAGCTTGTTGCGCAACAGCTCGTTGGCTCTGTCCTGCACCCAAGAAGTGATCTCGGTGCCGGCAGGACCGCCGTCGGTGGGATTGTACTTAAAGCCGCCGTCGGTGGGAGGGTTGTGCGAGGGGGTGATGACGATGCCGTCGGCCAAGCCCGTGCTTCTGCCCTTGTTATAGGTCAAAATGGCATGGGAGATGCTCGGAGTGGGAGTATAGCCGTGATCTTTTTCGACTCTGACCTCAACGCCGTTGGCGCCCAAAACTTCCACGGCGGTGGCCAAAGCGGCCTCGGAGAGGGCGTGGGTGTCCATGCCGATAAAGAGGGGGCCTGTGATGCCCTCTTTTTGCCTGTACTCGGCAATGGCCTGAGATATGGCCACGATATGGGATTCGGTAAAGGAGCCGTTCAAAGAAGTGCCGCGGTGGCCTGAAGTGCCGAAGGCAACCTGCTGCTCGGGGTTGTCTGCATCGGGACGATTCAAATAGTAAGCTGCCATCAGGCGGGGGATGTTGACTAAATCTTCATCGCGGGCTTTCTTACCAGCTAATGCGTGGAGGGCCATAAATTATTCCTCAGTATTCATCAGTAAACTCAATCACGCTTCAAATGCGCATACACCAAGTATTTTACTCACAATTGCCTGTCGTGCCGCCCTTAGGATCATGCTCTTGTCAAATTTGTGATTCAAGCCGCCTAAATTTGCAGAGGATTATGATCAAGGCCCGGCCGCGCAGCGGGGGGCAAATCTGTCTCTCCCTGTGCTGATTGGATAAAAGCAAGATCAAGCAAAGCTTTGCACAGGCAGCTCCCTGCCAACCCCCAAGGTTTTAGGCAAAAGCCCGGGCTCAAAAAAGCCCCGTCCGTCGTTTTTTGGCCCCAGGGCAGGCCTGCACGGATCAGGCCTGTATCCTAAGCCTCGCCTTGAGGGTTAAAAGAGCCGCCGCCCAACAAACTGCAGGTGCCTGCAAAAAGATGATGAGGGTACTTTTTATCAACCAAAGCTTTGGCTTGGGCATAGCTTGCAGTAAGGTTGGCGTTATTTGAATTTGAGTGATGACACGACTGCAAATTTAAAAGCTTGGTCTTGATCCCATGATTGACATTGGCATTGAGGCAAAAATCCTCTGCCACAAGATCCATTGTCAGGCGATCATCAAAGCGCAAATGATGCCTTGCAACCAAATCCGAGTGCACGATAAGACACAAACAGTCAAGGCTGTCTGCAATCTTTTCATCCCCAAGCGCCTCAAGGTTGCAGGGTGCTGCCTGAAAGCCTTCGCGATCGCGTGTTTGCGTGTCAGAATAGGCTGCAAATAAATTGCAAGGCTTGCC
>CAZYXT010000054.1:0-16480 GCA_964651505.1 uncultured Enterobacterales bacterium | reverse complement strand
GGCTGAATTTGCGATCATATTTTTTTCTGCACTCAAAATATTCTTCCCACTCCTGTTCATTCTGAGGATCGTTTTGCGGGCACCATTCAGAAGGCTTCGGCAGCTTTTCAGGCAGCATTTTGTGTTCTCCTGTGTGAAATGATCTTAGGATTTGCCCTAGCATAGCATTCATCTTATCTTTCGTGCTGCTTGCTCTGCTGTTTTTTCTTGCGATCGATAGCCCATTTCTGCGCACGGCTTTGCTCCTGCTGCCGGCGCTCCTGATGGATCTGCGCCTGCGTCTTGGCCCTTGCGGTTTGGCCGCGCACTGATCTTGATGTGGCGTTCATCTCCGGGCCGTGTTCTTTGGGATGACGGCAAAACGCTCACGCATATATTTGAGATCTTCTTTGCGAATATTCAGGCGTTTGCCGTCTTTGTTGACGGATTTGATCAAAAAATGCACGTGCGGGTGCTCGGGCTCCTTGGGGTGTTCTTTGTCTTTATGATGAACGGCCATGACAAAATCAAACCCCTGCTCTTTAAAAATCTCCTTGCCAAACTCGCGCGCAGCCGCCTTAAGTTTGTCGGGCTCGGTCCCGGGCGGACAGGACACAATGCAGCGCCTTGCATCTGCCGGGCGTTTGGCGTCGACCTCGGTGCGCGGCACTTCCTGATCGTCGCACCATTGCTCCATGCGGGCATAAGCCTCGGCGGCAATAAACGTTCGGCGGCCCCGGTCATCTGCCTTGCCTCTTATGGTCATAGCGATGGCGAGACGCATAAATCAATGACCACACTATTTTGCTGTGCTTGGCAATGATGCCGTTTATCTTGTCAGTCTCGCCCAGCAAAAACTTGATGAGCCGCCTGATGTTCTTCCCGTCTGTCACGTGCTTGGGGTCAAATTTGTTCATGCGTCTTGCTATCTGATTTACGTTGACGCCAATCATTCTTAGCTGGGCCGTGGAATCCTTTAACGCCTGCTCCCCGTTCAACAATTCTTTTAGCAAGCATTCGCTCTTTCCGATGAAGAACTGCCCGTCTTGCGACAGCTATTCGGCCGCCCGGGATCTGATGGCTGGGGAGGCATCCGACAGCAAGGCGCGATCTTTAAAGGGTTTTTAAGAGAGGAGGTGGCAGAGGGCGATTTTGGCCGGGGCCGCATCCGCGTACCCTGCTTCAGAGTTTTTTGAAATCGAAACCTAAAATTGTCGGTTCACATGATTTATGTCAAGAGGCAATTTTTTGCGTTTTGGCGCACCTGGAGAGATTCGAACTCCCGACCGACCGGTTCGTAGCCGGTTACTCTATCCAGCTGAGCTACAGGTGCGTGCTCTGTTGCATTGCAACGCCTTGCGTCACATTGCGGTGCCCATTATATCAACTAAATTAGGATGGGCAAGACTTTTTTTTGCAAATCCGCCATATTTTTTGCAAACCCCGTGTTTACGGCCAAAAAACTTTGCAAACAAACCCGTCTTTTTTGGAAAAGCGCGCCAAAAGGACGCGCTTCAAAGCTACTTGTACAAAGGAGTTACCAAATCTTTGCCCTCTTCAAAGGCCTTAAGATTGGCAATCACCAGATCTGCCATCACCTGACGCGTTTCGGCCGTGGCCGAGGCAATGTGCGGGGTAAAGATGACGTTATCGCGGCCCAACAAAGCCTTGGGGACATGAGGCTCCTGCACGAAGACATCCAAGGCGCAAGCGCCCAGGGCCCCTTCGGTTATGACCTTGACCAGGGCCTGCTCATCAACCAAAGAGCCGCGGGCCACATTGATTAAGGTACCCTTGGGGCCTAAGGCCCTTAAGATCTCCTCGCCGATAAGGCCGCGGTTTTTCTCGCTTGCAGCAGCGCAGATGATAAGAAAATCGACTGTTTCTGAAAGCTCTTTTAAGCTTTCGGCCTTTTGATAGTTGTCGGCTTGGGCATGCTCGTCATAATAGAAAATCTGCATGTCAAAGCCTTCTAAGCGCTTGGCCACCGCTTTGCCGATGCGCCCAAGCCCCACGATGCCAGCCTTCTTGCCCGAGACCTTGGAGGCAAGGCCGAACTTGGCGCCCCCTTCCCATTTGCCCTCTTGGACAAAGTTTGAGGCTGCGCAAATCTTGCGCGAGCAGGCCATGAGCAAGGATACGGCCAGATCGGCCACATCTTCGGTCAGCACCCCGGGGGTGGTGGTCACCATGATGCCGCGCTTTTTGCACTCTTCAATGTCGATGCCGTCAAAGCCGACCCCGAAATCGTCGATGAGCTGCAAGCTTGGCAGTCTGTCCAACAGCTCCTTGGGAGCCTTGCCCTTGCCGCTGGTCAAAAGCACCTTGATGTCCTTGGCATTGTTTTCATCAAGCGCCTGCACATCAATGATCTCGTAGCGCTCCTTGGCATAAGCCTCGACCCTGGGATCAAGCTTGACGTTTCTTAAAATATACGGCTTCACTTTTTTCTCCGCTTGAATAAAAAAGCCTCCTGATCTGAGGGCGGAGGCTTGGCTGCTCATAATATGAAAAACAAAGACAATTTATTCTTTGTTGCGCTCAGCGTCGATCAGCTTGACGAACTCGTCGCCGTTATCCTTGATGTAGATGTCGCGCACCGACATGGTGGCCTGTACGAAGGCATCGGCGTCGACGTCATAATTGACCTTCAAGCCGGTCTCCTCCATTTGTGCGATCATTTCAGACTCCAAGGAGGCATTGAGGCCGCGCTGATAGGCAGCAGCTTCGCGGGCGGAGGTTAAGATGATCTCCTGCTCCTCGGGGGTCAGCTTGTCAAACTTGCGCTTGTTCATGACCACGGTAACGGCGGTATAGGCGTGACGGGTCATGCTCAGGTACTTTTGAACCTCATAGAACTTGCCTGAGAACAAGGCTGGCATGGGGTGATCCTGAGCCTCGATGGCGCCGGTCTCCATGGCGGTGTACAGCTCGCCAAAGGCCATGGGCACGGGGGCAGCGTTCAATGCCTCAAAGGTGGCTACCAGCATGTTGCTTTGAGGAACGCGGATCTTCAGGCCCTTGACGTCCTCGGGCTTGACGATGGGATGACGGGAGTTGGTGATGTTTCTGAAGCCGTTCTCAAAGAAAGCCAGTCCCTTGAGGCCCACATTTTCGATGGTGGCAAACAGAGCGTTGCCGATCTCGCCGTCGAGCACGCGGTAGGCATGGGCGTTATCCTTGAAGATGAAGGGGATGTCCAAAACGGCAAACTTGGGGGAGATGCCGTTCATGTAGGAAGCGCCGACCATGCCGATGTCGATGGTGCCGGTGCGGGCACCCGAGACAATGGCCTGGGTGTTGCCCAGAGTGCTGTCAGGGTAGAACTTGATCTCGATGTCGCCATTGCTGCGCTCGGAGACAAGCTTGATAAAGTACTCGGCGCCCTGACCCTGGGTATCGGCACGGGAAATGTCCGTGGCAAAACGCAAGACGGTCTTGGCCTCGGCCTGAACTGCCATGGTGGCAGCCAATACTACGGCAGCGCAAACACCTAATAATTTCTTCATACAATAAACTCCTTGTTGTTACTTGGCAGTAAGCCATTCCATCGGCACGATGACGATAGAGGGGAAAATCAATAAAATAACCATCAATGCGATCAAGGCGCCCGCATAAGGCAGGATGCCCAAGACCGCTCTTTCAAAAGGAACCTTGGTAACCGACGAGACCACATTGAGCACGTTGCCCACGGGCGGGGTGATAAGGCCGATGGAGCAGCACAGGATGAACATGACGCAAAAGTAGATCTCGTTGATGCCGGCCTCGCGAATAAGAGGCAGCAATACGGGCACCAAAATCAGCACGATGGGGATCAGATCCAACACCATGCCAAACATCAGGAGCACTACCAAGATAAGCCCCATCAGCAAGGTGGGCTGCCCCACCAAAGGCTCGAGCAAACCTGCCACCAGCAACGGCAAATCGGCAATGGTCATAAGATAGGCCGAAACCTGAGCCGAGGCCACCATGAGCATGATGACTGCCGTGGTGATGGCCGTGTTGAGCAAGGATTGGTAAATGGCCTTTAAGGTCAGCTCCCGGTATACGCAGATGGAGACAAACAGCGCATAGACGGAGGCCACCGCACCTGCCTCGGTGGGGGTGAAGATGCCGGTCTTAAAACCTCCGATGACGATCACGGGGAGCAACAGGGCCCAAATGCCGGTCTTAAAGGCGGCCCACAGCTCGGCCCCCGAGGCCTTCTGCTCGCGAGGCAGGTTGCGGGCCTTAAAGTACCATACGCAGCACAAAGCCACGCCCATCAAGAGGCCCGGGACAATGCCTGCCATGAACAGCTGCGAGATGGAAACGCCTGCGGTGACGCCGATGACGATGAAAGGAATCGACGGCGGGATGATGGGGGCAATGATGCCGCCCGAGGCAATGAGGCCTGCTGCCTGCGGTCCTTCATACTTGGCCCTCATCATCATGGGGAACATGATGGCGGCGATGGCGGCCGTATCGGCGGCAGGGGAGCCTGACAGGGCGGCCATGATAACCGCGGCGATGATGACCACGTAGCCAAGACCGCCTGCCTTATGGCCCACAAGCTTCATCGGCAGATCGATGAGGCGCCTGGCCAGGCCTCCCACATTCATGATCTCGCCTGCGAACACGAAGAACGGAATGGCCAGGAGGGTAAAGTTATCGGCACCGTTGACCAGGTTTTGGCCGATGATCATCGGATCGAACATGTCCATCACGAACATCAGCGAGACGGCGCAGAACAGCAGGGCAAAAGCGATGGGCACGCCCAGCGCCACGCTTGCCAACAGCACCCCTAAAAAGGTTGCAACTTCCATTATGCCTCCTTTGCCTTATTCAGTTCTTTAAGCTCGGAAAACATGGCAATGATGCGCACGATGAGCATCAAGGCCATGCCTGCGCCGCCGACGGCGCCTGAAATATAGATGTAGCCCATGGGGATGTTGACCACCGGCGAATGGTCGGCCATGTTGTAATCGGCAAGTTCGATGGCGCCGATGGTCAAAAGATAGCAGACATAGACCATGAAGAGATCTACGGCCAATCTTATGATCCATTGAACAAGCGGCGGCAGGGAATTGCGAATAAAATCAACATAGATATGGGCATTGCGCCTCATCGCCACAATTGCGCCCAAGAAGACGATCCAGATAAAGAAGTAACGCGATAACTCCTCTGAGATCACGATGCCCGAATCGAACACGAAGCGCATAAAGACGTTGGCGATGACTAGAACTGACATGACGGCAGTCAGAGCGACCACGATCACCTCAATGACTTTGGCAATGTTGTCAGCAATTTTATTCATAGCACTCAGACTCTTTAACAAAAATCAGCACGCATGCGTGCAAACTCTATCTTGTACCCCCTAAAGGGTAAGGGATATTGTCTGAAATTAGGCGTTAAAAAACCGCGGCGCAGATCACAATTACACGCATTTGCCTGACAAGCGTTTTCGTAAAATGCGCTCACTGAACATTTTCAAAATCTTGTGTAATACCAATAAGTTAACCAAGTGCAAAACGGTTATCCGCAACACAAATCGCAACTTAGCACATAGTTTTTGCATTCATATTTTGATATTTTGTACTGAAATTTATGATATTTTCCATTCATAGATCGCATGTGAAATCGACAAATTTATATCATCACAAGGCAAGCAGGCATCGGGCAGACAGCCCCGTTAAATCCCCGCCTCCACGGCCTTATAGAGGTTTAAGTACTCTTCGGTCATATTTTTGGGGTTTGATTTTTGAGCCTCTTCCCTGCCTGCCTCAGACAGGCGTCTCTTTAAGGCAGGATCGGATTTTAATGCAAAAATGGCCTCTGCAAGCTGCTCGGGGTTGTTCTTCTCCACCACCAGGGCATTGTCAAAATGCCGCAAATGAGCCTCGCTGCCCTCATACTGCGTGGAGATGACGGGCACTCCCAGATCCATGGCATCCAAAAGATTTAAGATATCGTCGCCGTCGCCCTCGCTGATGGGAGTGACATAAACATCCAATGCGGCCAAATAGTCTGCCAAAACGTTGTACCCTGCGTTGACAAACTTGATGTTGCTCATGTCCTCTGCCCTTTCATGCAAAAGCTTTTTATCAGAGCCATCGCCGATTAAGAGCACCACCAGGGTGGGCAGGCGGTTTCTTAAAATGCGCGCCGCATCGATTAGAACGGACTGGCACTTTTGCCTGTTGATGAGGGGCGCTGCCATGCCGACGATAAAGCGCTCGCTGTACATGGTCCTGATCTCTCGCACCGAGGGCATGTAAGGGAGCAAGGATGAAATCGAGTTGGGGATGATGGTGACCATGGCCTTGGTCAAAGGAGCAACCTTGCGGGCCACCGATTCTGAGGGCGTTGCGGCAGCGCAAGTCCACGCCAGGGCGCGCCTTATAAGAAAGCTTAAGGAAAACTCCCCTGATCTGATGCTTAAGATATAGGGGGTGCCGCAGATCATATAGTGCACCAGCGCCCACTCGGCCCCCGGATCATCATGGGCATGCACGTATTTGTAGCGCCTGCCTGCCTTAAAGTGGCCTTTAAAGCGCGGATCGGGGCTGTCGATCATCATGATCTGCAAATTGGCCGTGCCCTTAAGCTTGCTTAACATTAAAGAAGAGCTGCGGCAGATCAGCATTTGTCGGATCCCGGCTGTCGAAAGGTGCTTTATCAAAAGCACGGTCTGCCTTTGCGCTGCGGCATAATCGTGGGACAAACTTACGTGAGCCAGACTCAGCGGCGTTTTGCTCTTGGCCATGTCCGATCCTTTATTGTTGAAGGCTTTGCAGCCTTGCTGTAAATCCAACTGTGACAGGCAGGGTCAGGCAAGGGGCCCGCCCTGTCTCTCCTGTGTCTTAGATTAGCGCATCTGTCTTAAGATTAAACCCCAAAAAACATTTAAAAATGCGATCTCTTAGGCATTAATCGGGTCGATTTCGCTCCATAAATGTGAAATTGCGCACATTTTCAGTGAAGTGCGCTTATTGACGGCGCGCACCGAAAAGAAGCACTTGAAGCTCTTTATACTGATAAGGAGCCAAACTGATGAACGGCTGTTTGGCAGCTCAATAACAGGAGATTCATATGCAAGCATTTAAAACCTTAAGTATTGCCATCATGAGCGCAGGCCTTTTATGCTCCATAAACGCCATGGCCGATGACGATGTCATCAAAGTGGGCGTCATGCACTCTTTGTCCGGCACCATGGCCATCAGCGAAAGCACCTTGTCATCGACCGTGCAGATGCTTATTGACGAGCAAAACAAGAAAGGCGGCGTGCTTGGCAAGAAGCTTGAGGCCGTTGTGGTAGATCCCGCCTCCGACTGGCCGGTCTTTGCCGAGAAGAGCCGCGAGCTTTTGGCTCAAGACAAAGTGGCTGTGGTCTTTGGCTGCTGGACTTCCGTCTCGCGCAAAGCCGTGCTGCCGGTGTTTGAAGAGCTCAACGGTTTGCTCTTCTACCCCGTGCAGTACGAAGGCGAGGAATCATCGCGCAACATCATTTACACCGGGGCTGCCCCCAACCAGCAGTCAATCCCCGCTGTGGATTATCTGCTCGAAGAACTGGGCATCACCCGCTTCGTCCTGGCCGGCACAGATTACGTTTTCCCGCGTACTGCCAACAAGATTTTGGAAGCCTATCTTAAAAATTACGGTGTCGCCGATGAAGACATCATGATCAACTACACCCCTTTCAGCCACTCTGACTGGCAGTCGATTATCTCACAGATCAAAGCCTTCGGCTCCGAGGGCAAGAAGACCGCGGTTATCTCCACCTTAAACGGCGACTCCAACGTGCCTTTCTACCGCGAGCTTGCCAATCAGGGCGTGACCGCCAACTTCATCCCCGTGATGGCCTTCTCGGTGGGCGAAGAGGAATTGTCGGGCATCGATACTGCTCCGCTGACAGGACACCTTGCTGCCTGGAACTACTTTGAAAGCATCGACACCCCCGAGAATGCCGAATTCATCAAGATGTGGCACGAGTACGCAGGCGACGACTCGCGCGTCACCAACGACCCCATGGAGGCAACCTACATCGGCTTTAATTTGTGGGTAAAGGCCGTGGAGAAGGCAGGCACTGCCGATGTCGATAAGGTTTTGGAGGCCATCGTAGGCTTAAAGACCCCCAATCTGTCAGGCGGCACCGCTGAGGTATTGCCCAACCACCACATCACAAAGCCCGTCTTTATCGGCGAGATCCAAAATGACGGCCAGTTCCAGATTGTCTGGGAGTCTAACGGCACGGTTGCAGGCGACGCCTGGTCCGATTACCTTGACGGCTCCAAGGATCTTGAGGCCGATTGGACTGCTCCCATCAATTGCGGCAACTACAACAAAGTAACCCAAAAGTGCCTTGCATCAGAAGAGTAACAAGGAGTTGCGCACATGATAAAGTTTTTACTCAAAGTGTGCCTGATGCCTTGTTTGATGGTGCTGTATTTGAGCAGCACCGCCTTGGCAGCTCCCTTGGGGGAGCTGCTTGAAGATGATGCCTTTGTCAAAGCTCTGTCAAGCCCCAAGGTGCGCGATCGAGATGCGGTCATTCAAACCTTGAGCTCTGATTTAAGCGACGATGGCATCGCCTTGCTCCAAGATCTGGCCGCAGGCCGTTTGTATGCCGACGGATCAAAGATCTACAAAGAAGAAGGCAAAAGCTACACGGCCCTGTCAGGCCCTGATGTCCTGACCTCCAAAAAAGGGCTCAAGCGCATCGGCACCAGCAATGCCCAGCGCTCGGCCATCGCCGCATTGGCCAATTCCTATTCCCTGCAAAGTCCCGATGACCAAAAGCGGGCACGCTCAGTGCATGCCCTGCTTGAAATTGGCGCTCAACTGCCTGATATTGCCGACTTGGAAAGACTGATGGACCAAGAAAACGTGCGGTCCATCTACAAAGACTTGCGTTGTGCCTGGGCTTTGGCCATGGCGCAAAAGGGCGATGCAGGCGTGCAAAGAACCCTGGAGGCAGTGGAGATCTTAGAAGATCTGGGCACTCCTGCGGCGTTGCAGGCATTAAATCTCTTAAAGGAACGCGCCTTGGATGGCGCGGTCATCGAGGAGGCCCAAAGCAGCATCGATGCCATCTCCTTTTACCAAGGCTGCGCCAGGGCTGCCGAAAACCTCTTTTTTGGCTTAAGCTTAGGCTCGGTATTGGTGCTGGCCGCCATCGGCCTTGCCATCACCTTCGGCGTGATGGGCGTCATCAACATGGCCCACGGCGAGCTCATCATGATAGGCGCCTATTGCGTGTGGATTTTGCAGCAGCTGATGCCCTCTTCCCCCGGGCTTGCTTTGCTCTTGTCCATACCGACGGCTTTTGTCGTCAGCGGCGCGGTGGGCATGCTCATCGAGCGCACCGTGATCTCCAAGCTCTACGGCAGGCCTTTGGAGACTCTGCTTGCCACCTTCGGCATCAGCCTCATCTTGCAGCAGGCCGTGCGCACCATCTTCTCGCCGCTTAACCGCGCGGTGCAGACCCCCGAGTTCATGCAAGGCTCCATTCAGCTGACCCAAAACTTCAGCGTAACCTTAAGCCGCGTGTGCATCATTGTCTTTTGCATCTTAACCTTTGCCTTGATCCTGACCATCATGAACAACACCTCTCTTGGCCTGCAGGTGCGCGCGGTTTCGCAAAACCGCCCCACTGCAAGGGCCATGGGCATCAGGGCAGGGCGGGTCGATGCTTTGACCTTTGGTCTGGGCTCGGGCGCTGCCGGCATGGCAGGCGTGGCATTAAGCCAGATCACCAATGTGGGCCCGAACCTTGGGCAAAACTACATCATCGACACCTTTATGGTGGTGGTCTTTGGCGGTGCAGGCAACTTGTGGGGCACCTTGTGCGGCGGTCTCATCATGGGACTTATTTCAAAGTTCTTAGAGCCGCTCTCGGGAGCCATGCTCTCCAAGATCATCATCTTGATTGCCTTGATCTTGTTTATTCAAAAGCGCCCCAAGGGTTTGTTCCCCGTCAGAGGCAGAGCTGCGGAGTAAGCTATGAGTCAACAACTTCAATTATCCGCCCCGCTGTTGGATCGGGGCAGCAAGACGGCCTTGGCGCTCATCTTCGTGCTGATGGCGGCAGTGAGCATTGCGGCCATGGCAGGCATCGTCTCCATTTACACGGTGACGCTGCTTGGCAAATACCTCTGTTATGCCATCGCCGCCTTATCCTTGGATCTCATCTGGGGCAGGCTTGGCATCTTAAGCCTCGGCCATTGCGCATTCTTTGCCTTGGGCGGCTATGCTTTGGGCATGCATCTTACTTTGAATATCGGCACCAAAGGCGTGTATGGCAGTAATCTTCCCGACTTTATGGTCTTTTTGAACTGGCAGGAACTGCCCTGGTATTGGGAAGGCTCGCACTATCTGATTGCAAGCCTCATCATGGCCATGGCAATTCCGGCCCTCTTGGCCTTCATCTTCGGCAAGATCACCTTCAAATCGCGCGTCTCGGGCGTGTACCTGTCCATCATCACGCAGGCTTTGACCTACGCTTTGATGCTCATGTTCTTCTTAAACGAGCTTGGGTTTGGCGGCAACAACGGCCTGACCGATTTTAAGACCATAGCAGGCTTGCAGGTCAGCGCCGATTCAACCCGCATCGGGCTTTTTGTCATCACCTGTCTTGTGCTGATGGGGTCTTTGGTGCTCTCGCGCTCTTTGGTGGTTTCGCGTCTTGGCAGGCTGCTTACGGCCGTGCGCGACAGCGAAAGCAGGCTGCGTTTTATAGGCTATAAGGTTGAGGACATCAAGCTTTTGATCTTCACCTTGTCGGCAGCCATGGCGGGCCTGGCAGGAGCCCTGTATGTGCCTCAAGTTGGGATCATCAACCCAGGGGAATTTTCGCCCCTCAACTCCATCGAGCTTGTCATCTGCGTGGCTCTGGGGGGACGGGGGTACCTGTACGGCGCCATTCTCGGCGCCGTGGTGCTCAACCTTTTGAAAACCTGGTTTACCGCGCTGTACCCCGAAGGGTGGCTTTTTGTGCTGGGCGCCTTGTTTGCAGCCGTTACCATTTTCCTGCCTCAAGGCTTGTGCGGCATCGGATCGATGATAACCTCTTTGAAAAATAAGGGGGCGCAGGCATGAGACTGACCGGCATTAAACGCGATGCTTTTAAGCACTTTTCGATGCCCGGCATGCATCTTAAAGAGCATTTGCACTTAAAAAAGGAAAAAAGGCCCTCAGGCCCCGTCAATGCGCGCGGCATGATGCTGTACGCCGAAAACCTCACCGTAAGCTTTGACGGCTTCAAGGCCTTAAACGATCTGACCTTCTACTTGTCAGACGGAGAACTGCGCTGCTTTATCGGCCCCAACGGCGCAGGCAAGACCACCATGATGGATGTCCTGACGGGCAAGACCCGCCCTGACAGCGGCACGGCTTTTTACTGCTCCGATCCTGCCCATGAGAGTTCTCAGAACATGTACGATCTTTTGTCCATGGATGAAGTGGACATCGTGCGCGCCGGCATCAGCCGCAAGTTTCAAAAGCCCTCGGTGATAGAAAGCCTGACGGCAGCCCAAAACCTCGAGCTTTCATCAAGTCTCGACAAAAGGGCCGCCCCTGCCTACAGGGCCAAGCTTTCAGACGAGCAAAAGGATAGGATCCTTGAGGTGTTAAAGAAGATCCGCCTTGAGGATAAGGCCGACGTCGTTGCGGGGATCTTGTCGCACGGGCAAAAACAGTGGCTTGAGATCGGCATGCTGCTCATTCAAAACCCGCGCCTTTTGATGCTCGACGAGCCTGCCGCCGGCATGACTCCCGATGAAATAGAGCTTTCCATCGAGCTTTTGCACGAGCTTAAAGGACAGCATGCCATCATGGTCATCGAGCATGACATGGCCTTCATCCGCGCCATCGCCGATACCGTCACCGTCTTAAACCAAGGCTCGGTGTTAGCCGAAGGGCCCATGGACAAGGTAGCCTCCGATCCTAAGGTGATCGAAGCCTATCTTGGCAAGGAGGAATGATGCTCACTTTTGACAAAATCAATCAGTTTTACTCGCAATCGCACATCCTCCGCGACATCACGCTGGAGGTCAAAAAGGGCGAATGCACCACGCTGATGGGGCGCAACGGCGAAGGCAAGACCACCTTGCTCAAAGTGCTGATGGGCCTCATTCCCCTGCGCTCGGGAACCATCGCCTTCGAGGGGACTGACATCACAAATTTAAAGCCCGAGCAAAGAGCAAGCTTGGGCATAGGTTATGTCCCGCAGGGGCGGCAGATCTTCCCGCTTCTGACCGTCGAGGAGAATTTGAAGACGGGTCTTGCGGCCCGCTCAGACGGCCTTAAGCACGTTCCCGAGTTTATCTACGACTTTTTCCCCGTATTGTACGACATGGGCAGAAGACGCGGGGGCGATTTGTCGGGCGGTCAGCAGCAGCAATTGGCCATCGGCCGGGCTTTGGCGACCAACCCCAAGCTTTTGGTGCTAGACGAGCCCACCGAGGGCATTCAGCCCAACATCGTAAGCGACATTGCAGGGATCATAAGGCGCCTTAGGGCAGAGCTTAATCTGACCGTGCTTTTGGTCGAGCAAAAAGTGCCCTTTGCCCGCAAGGCTGGCGACACCTTTGTCATCTTGGAGCGAGGCTCAATCAAGGCCCAAGGCCCCATGTCCTCGCTTGACGATGCCACCGTCAAACGCTATTTGTCCGTGTAGGTGTTGCATGCAAAGGCAATGGCAGGCTTTTTTGGACCTTACCTTTGAGCCATCGGGGGGCAAAAGCGTCCTGACAAGGGCAAGGCATGAGGGCCCTTTGCGCGTGCAACAGCTTTTTTACCCCGAAAAAACGCCCGGGATCCTCCCCTGTCATTGTCTTTTGCTCCATCCCCCGGGAGGCCTGGTCAACGGCGATGAGCTTGCCATCGATATCAAGGCAAAAAGGGGGGCCCGGGTTTTAATCACCACCCCGTCAGCCTCCAAGTTTTACAAAAGCACGGGCCCCCTGCAAACGCAGATCACAAGGCTTGAGCTTCAAGGCTCCGAGCTTGTCTATGTGCCGCAGGAGAGCCTGTATTTTGACAAGGCCCGGGCCGTGGTCAGGCTTGAGGCCCTGCTTGATGATGAATCTTGTCTTATGATCTCGGAGATAAGCTGTCTTGGGCGCCATGATCTTGGGGAGGAGTTTGACCATGGCAGCCTTGACAACACCACCGTCGTCAAAGTTGCAGACACCCCCATCCTCACGGAAAGATTGCGCCTAAATGAGACAACCTTCAAACGCACCTCCAAGATCACCTTAAACTCAAAACCCTTTTACCTCTCCTTAAGCGCAGTGCCCAAGGCAAAAGACCGCGATAAGCTTAAGGAGATCTGCTTGCAATTGCAGGATGATTTAAAGGAATTTGAACGCTCCGATGCCTTGTGCGCCGCCGGCGCCAAGGACAGGATCTTAAACCTGAGGGCGCTCGGCCAAAGCCTTGCGACCCTCAAAGACATACAAACCCTGGCGCTTTCAAGGCTGTGCCCGCCGTTTTTGGGCAGGCCCTTTGCGCCCCCGCGCATCTGGCGCACCTGATAAGGAGAACTTCCATGGATTTGCTTCCGCGCGAAAAAGACAAATTACTGATCGTAACCGCCGGCATGCTGGCCGAACGGCGCAAAGCACGGGGCCTCAAGCTCAATTACCCCGAGGCGGTTGCCTACATTTCCCTGCAGCTTTTGGAGGCTGCCCGCGACGGAAAAAGCGTCGCCGAGCTCATGAGCCTGGGCAAAACCCTGCTTAAGTGCTCCGATGTCATGGAAGGCATCCCGCAGATGATCCATGAAGTGCAGATCGAAGCGACCTTCCCCGACGGCACCAAATTAGTCACTGTTCACGATCCCATTTGTGCGGAGTAAACCATGATACCGGGAGAATACATCTTAAAAGACGCGCCCGTCACCCTAAATAAGGGGCGCATCGGCATCAGCGTTGACGTGGTCAACCTTGGCGACCGTCCCGTGCAGGTCGGCTCGCACTTTCATTTTTACGAGGTCAACGAGGCCTTGCAGTTTGACAGGCAAAAAGCTTACGGCATGCGCCTTGACATTCCCTCGGGCACCGCGGTGCGCTTTGAGCCCGGGATCAAAAGGAAGGTTGAGCTCATCCCCTATGAGGGCCAAAGAGTTGCGGCAGGCTTTAACGGCAAAGTAAACGGCAAATTATAAGGAGCGCTCATGCAAACCATTGACAGAGACCAATATGCAGGACTGTACGGACCCACGGTCGGCGACAAGATCCGCCTTGCCGACACCGAGCTTTTCATCGAGATTGAAAAGGACTGCACCGTCTATGGCGAAGAAGTCTGCTTTGGCGGCGGCAAAACCATCCGCGACGGCATGGGACAAAGCGCCCTGACAGCCGATCAATGCATGGACACGGTGCTCACCAACGCCGTGGTGGTCGATGCTTTCGGCATCTTCAAATGCGACATCGGCATCAAGGACAGCCTCATTGCCAAATTGGGCAAGGCAGGCAACAGCGCGGTGCAAAACGGGGTGAACATGGTCATAGGCCCCTCCACGGAGATCATCTCGGCAGAAGGTCTCATCGTCACCGCAGGCGGCGTCGACTCGCATGTGCACCTTATCTGCCCGCAGCAGGCTTATGAAGCCATCTCCTCGGGCGTCACCACCTTGATAGGCGGCGGCACCGGCCCTGCCACGGGCACCAATGCCACCACCTGCAGCCCGGGACCTTGGCATTTGCAGCAGATGATGTCAGGCTGCGAAAATCTGCCCGTTAACATCGGCCTTTTGGGCAAGGGCAACAGCTCCTCTTATGAGGCTTTGGCCGAGCAGGTTGAAGCAGGCGCCTGCGGCCTCAAGCTGCACGAGGACTGGGGCAGCACCCCCTGCGCCATCGACACCTGCCTTAAGGTCTCAGACGACTATGACGTGCAGACTGCCATCCACACCGACACCTTAAACGAGGCAGGCTTTGTGGAGAGCACCATAAAGGCCTTTGCAGGACGAACCATTCACACCTATCACACCGAAGGCGCAGGCGGCGGCCATGCCCCCGACATCATCAAGGCCTGCTCTTTGCCAAACGTGCTGCCATCCTCGACCAATCCGACCAGGCCTTACACGGTCAATACCATCGACGAGCACTTGGACATGCTGATGGTCTGCCACCACCTCAATCCCAAGCTGCCTGAGGATGTGGCCTTTGCCGATTCGCGCATCCGCAAGGAAACCATCGCCGCCGAGGACATTTTGCAGGACATGGGCGCCTTGTCCATGATTTCCTCTGACTCGCAGGCCATGGGACGGGTGGGCGAAGTCATCACCCGCACCTTTCAGACTGCCCACAAGATGAAGGTGCAGCGCGGCGCCCTGCCTGAAGATCAAGGCAGCGGCAATGACAACATCCGCGTTCGCCGCTATATTGCCAAGGTTACCATCAACCCTGCCTTAACCCACGGTCTTTCAGCCCATATCGGCTCGGTGAGCGAAGGCAAGCTTGCCGATCTGGTCTTGTGGCGTCCTGCCTTCTTTGGGGTCAAGCCTTCGATGATCATAAAAGGAGGCATGATCTGCGCGGCCCTGATGGGCGACATCAACGCTTCCATTCCCACTCCGCAGCCTGTTTACATGCGTCCCATGTTCGGCGGGATGGGCATTGCCGCCCCGCAAAGCTGCATCACCTTTGTCTCCAAGGCTTTCATGGACAAAGGCGGCAACTTCAGGATGCACGGTTTGGGCTCGCACCGCCGCTACGAGGCCGTATCGGGCACGCGCACCCTGCAAAAAACCGATCTTATCTTAAACGGCGCCATGCCCAAGATTGAGGTTGATCCTCAAACCTATGAAGTAAAAGCCGACGGGGAATTGCTAACCTGTCAGGCTGCATCGGTTTTGCCCATGGCTCAGCGGTACTTCTTGTTTTAAGGCATGCATATGTTGTTGTTCAAAACCAACGCGGGTCCCCTCAAGGAGGGGTCGCAACTGCCAAAGCTGACATTGAGGCTTGATTACGGGCAAAGGGCCTCCTACAGGCTGCGCACGACCTCAGATGACGGCAGCGAAGTGGGGATCATCCTGCCGCGCGCCTCAAGGCTGTGCCGCCCTCATGATGTATTGGTCGCAGAGGACGGCACCCAAGCTTTAATCAAGGCGGCAAATGAAGATCTGATTGAGGCGCAAACCTCAGATCCCCTGCTGTTTGCAAGGGCCTGCTATCATTTGGGCAACCGGCATCTGCCTTTGCAGATAACGGCAGATGCCCTCTATTTTGCACCCGATAAGGTGATAGAAGATCTGTGCCTCAAGCTTGGTCTTGCTTTAAAGAAAGTCAAAAGACCCTTTGAACCTGAAAGCGGGGCTTACAACGAGCACTCTCACAGCCATGGCGATCATGATCATCATCACGAGGCGGGGCATGCCCATCATCATGAACACGGCGCACCGCACCCTCATGACCGACTGCATTTGGCCCCGGATCCGCCAAAGAACGGGATGCCTGAGATCTTGACGATAGTGCGCAAGAACTCTTCATATCATGCGGATAGCGACAATCAT
>CAZYXT010000053.1:0-16548 GCA_964651505.1 uncultured Enterobacterales bacterium | reverse complement strand
AGAAGGAACCGGAGTCAAACAGGACTACTTTAAGGCCAACGAACTATACCAAAAGACCTGTGATCTGCAGGTTGGAGGTGGCTGTTTTAACCTTGGCCTCAGCTACGCAAATGGAACCGGGGTCAAACAGGACTACTTCAAAGCGACTGAGCTATTCCAAAAAGCCTGCGATCTGCAAGATGGAGGTGGCTGTTCTGCTCTTGGTCTCTGTTACCAATTTGGAACCGGTATAAAACAAGATCTTCAACAAGCCAAAGCTTTATACGGCAAGGGCTGTAGTTTAAGGTATCAGACAGGCTGCGAAAAATACGCAGAACTCAGTTCAAAAGGGATTTAATACCTCGACTTTTAGGTTAAGAAAATTCGTTCAACCCCTTGCCGGAAGGGGATTTGATCGGGGATTTAAATCCCAAAAAGTCGAGGTTTAAATGCTTAAGTTTTTAATCAAGGCTCAGTCCTGTAAGGATGCAAGGTGAAAGCAGTCAGCGTAAAGATCGATCTTAAAGCCTTGGTGCACAATGCCAAGGTCATCAAAAACCTGGTGCCATCCTCCAAGATCATCGCGGTGGTCAAGGCTAATGCCTACGGCCACGGCCTGGTGACTGCGGCGCGGGCCCTGGACGACTATGCCGATGCCTTTGCGGTGGCAAGACTCGAGGAGGCCTTGACCTTGCGCTCAAACGGCGTGGCCAAGCCCGTCGTCCTGCTTGAGGGATTTTTAAACAAAGAAGATCTGCCCGTGATTGCCCAAAACGGCTTTTACATGGCCGTCCACGATATGGCGCAGGTTGAAGACATCGAAAAGGCCGTGCTCCCCGAGCCCCTTAGGTGCTGGTTGAAAATTGACATCGGCATGCACAGACTCGGAGCCTCCCCCGAGGAAGTGCCGATCATCAAGGCGCGCTTGGAGCAATGCCCCAACGTGTGCAAGCCTTTGGGGCTCATTTCCCATCTGAGCGTGGCCGACACCCCCTCCGAGTTTGACTACAATAAAGAGCAGATAGACTGCTTTTTTAAGGTCGCCAAAGACTTTCAAGGCGATCTGTGCCTTGCCAACTCGGCAGGCATTCTGTTGTGGCCCAAGACCCATACGGCCTGGGTGCGCCCCGGGATCATCCTCTATGGGATCTCCCCTTTGGAAAACCAAATCGGGGCCGATTTTGGCTTGGAGCCTGTCATGACGCTGCACAGCACCATCATTGCCGTGCGCAAGGTCAAAAAAGGCGCCAAGGTAGGTTACGGGGCTGCCTGGCAGGCCCCCTATGACACCAAGATTGCCATCGTGGCGGTAGGCTACGGGGACGGCTATCCGCGCTGCGCCCCCTCAGGCACCCCGGTGTATATCAGGCGCAAGGATGGCACGGGCCGCCTCGTACAGAGCGCAGGGCATGTGTGCATGGACATGATGTTTGTAAATTTGGGGCCCGAGGGGCAAGAGCAGGCGGGCGACGAGGCAGTGCTGTGGGGCAAAGAGGTGCCCGTCGAAAAGGTGGCCGCCTTGTGCAACACCATCCCCTACGAGCTTTTGTGCCATATCATGCCCAGGGTGGATGTTGAGATCACGCAGTAGCGCATTTTAAAGAGCTTAAATAAGGAGACTGTGCCGTGGATTTTATCGTGCAGAAAATCATCGACCTAAAACCCCGCTCCCGCGGTTTTCACATCATCACCCCCGACATCGTGCACGCGCTGCCCGAGCTTGAGGAGGTTGAGCACGGAGTGCTGCAGCTTAATCTTTTGCACACCTCGGCATCCCTCACCTTAAACGAGTCGGCCGATCCCGATGTGCGCACCGACATGTTCAATTTTTTCAAAAGGACCGTGCCGGACGGCGCCCCGTACTTTAACCATGTGCTCGAAGGGGACGATGACATGACCGCCCATATTCTCTCCTCTTTGTTGGGACACAGTCTTGTTTTGCAGGTGCAAAGGGGACGCCTGGTGCTTGGCACCTGGCAGGCTGTTTATTTGGGCGAGCATCGAAGCTTTGGCGGCACTCGCAGCATGGCGGCGCTGTTGACGGGGGTCAGAGGGTAATTTTTGCATCCCGGGGGAGAGCCCCGGGATAAGAGGAAAGTAATGGAGATTAATTGAAGAAAATTAAAAAAAGAGGCGCAATCGGCTTAAGAGTCAGTCTTTTCTTCTTTTAAAAAGCGCATGGACAAGTCCAAGGCCTTGATGTTCTTGGTCAGGGCCCCCACCGAAATGTAATCGATGCCGCAGGATGCGAACCTTGCCAAAGTTTCGATGGTGACATTGCCCGAGATTTCAAGCTTGGCTGAGTGATCGGTGATGCGCACGGCCTCCTCTATATCATGATAATCAAAGTTATCAAGCATGATGATGTCGGGCTTGGCCTTCAAAGCCTCTTTTAGCTGCTCAAGATTTTCAACCTCAACCTCAACCTTAAGCTGCGGATGCTCTTGACGGGCCTTCTGCACGGCATCTGCTATCGAGCCGCACTCTGCGATGTGATTGTCCTTGATTAAATACATGTCAAACAGGCCCGCCCGGTGGTTGGTGCCGCCGCCGCACTTTACTGCATGCTTTAAGGCCGCGCGCAGTCCCGGGATGGTTTTGCGGGTGTCCAAGAGCTTGCAGGAAGTGCCTGCCATGGCAGTTGCGAACTCATGCACCTGCGTGGCCACGCCCGACAGAGTCTGAATGAAATTGAGCACGGTGCGCTCGGCCGTAAGCAGGCTGCGGGCTTTGCCCTCAAAGCGGCACAATTCCTGCCCGGGATTTATTTTGTCGCCATCATCGACAGACCAGGTAATTTTGACGTCGGGGTCAAGCTGCGCGAAGATCTCGCTTACCCACTCTTTGCCGCAAAAAATGCCGCCCTCGCGCGTGATCACGGCAGCGACTGCTTTTTTGGAGGCGGGGATCAGTTGGGAAGTGACGTCGTTTTGAGGCGTCACGCTGCCGCCCAAATCTTCTTGCAGGGCAGCTTTGACGTTGCTGACAATATCATCTTTGAGCATGATATCTTCCTTAAAATAACCTTAGGCACGTGCCAAAAATTATAACACTTTTGGTTTGCCCTAATATCTCCTGCTGTTTTGCAGCGCGGTTTGCTATAATTTTGCGACCGCGAGGCAGACCCTCGCTCAGAATACAGTCAGATTAGCGAAGGTGACACTTGGAAACCATAGAATTACAACCCAAAATCAAGGAGTTGCGCGAGCGCTCGCAGGCGCTGAGGGGGTATCTTTGACCTGCAGGGCAAGCAAGAGCGTTTAGAGGAGGTCGAAGGACTCCTGCAAGATCCCAAGTTATGGGACGACCCGGGCAAAGCCCAGGCCTTGGGCAGAGAAAAGCAGCTTTTAAGCGAAAAGATCCAAGCCTTTGACAAATTGGAGAGGGGCTTTGACGATGTTTTGATGCTTCAAGAGCTGGCCAAAGAAGAAAACGACGAGGCATCGCTGCAAGAGGCGATGGAGCAGGCCCTTGCCTTGGAGCAGGAGCTGACGGCCCTTGAGCTTGAGCGCATGTTCTGCGGCCCCCACGATGATGCCGACTGTTATTTGGACATTCAGTCAGGCTCAGGCGGCACCGAAGCTCAGGACTGGGCCGAAATGGTCATGCGCATGTACGTCAAATTTGGCGAAAAGCATGATTTTAAGGTCGAGATCATCGATGTGACCGAAGGCGAAGAAGCAGGCATCAAGGGGGCAACCTTAAAATTTTCAGGCCCTCATGCCTACGGCTGGTTTAAAACCGAAACCGGCGTGCACAGGCTGGTGCGCAAATCCCCTTTTGACTCCAATCACCGCCGGCATACTTCCTTTTGCTCGGCTTTTGCCTATCCTGAAATCGACGAGTCCATTCAAATTGACATCAATCCTGCCGATTTGCGGGTGGACGTGTTTCGCTCCTCGGGCGCAGGCGGCCAGCACATCAACAAGACCGAGTCGGCCGTGCGCATTACCCATGTGCCCACGGGCATCGTGGTGACCTGTCAAAACGAGCGCTCCCAGCTGAGCAACCGCCAGACCGCCTTAAAGCAGCTTAAGGCGCGTTTGTACGAGATGGAGCTTAGAAAACAGCAGGAGCAAAAACAGGCCCTGGAGGACAGCAAGTCCGACATCGGCTGGGGCTCTCAGATCCGCTCATATGTGCTTGATGACGCGAGGATCAAAGATCTGAGAACCGGGATGGAAAGCCGCGACACGCAAAAAGTGCTCAACGGCGATTTGGACGAATTTATCGAGGCTGCCCTCAAAAGCGGCCTGTAACTTTGGAATGATGATGGAAAACGATTTAAACACTCAAATGCAGGAGCGCCGCCGCAAGCTTGAAGAGCTGCGCGCTCAGGGGCAGGCCTATCCCAACGACTTTCACCGCAACGCCGTCTCCAAAAATATCATCGAGCAGTGCGGTCATCTTGATGCGGATGCCTTGGAGGGGGACAAGCACCATTACACCATGGCAGGGCGCATCATGACCCGCCGCATCATGGGCAAGGCCTCCTTTGCCACCTTGCAGGATGTCGGAGGCAGGATCCAAATCTACGTCACCCGCGACAGCCTGCCCGAGGGGCAATACCAGGAGCTTTTCAAAAAGCTTGATTTGGGGGACATCATCGGGGTTGAGGGCTATGCCTTTAAAACCAAGACCGGGGAGCTTACGCTGCATGTCACCTCTTTGCGCCTCTTGGTCAAGGCCCTGCGGCCGCTGCCTGAAAAGTACAAGGGCTTAACCGATCAGGAGGTCCGCTGCCGTCAGCGCTATTTGGACCTGATTGCCAACGAAGAGTCGCGCCGCACCTTTGAAATAAGATCCAAGATCATCTCCTTTATCCGCTCCTACATGGACAGCCATCACTTCATGGAAGTGGAAACCCCCATGATGCATGTGATCCCGGGAGGCGCCAATGCCAAGCCTTTCGTGACCCATCACAATGCCTTGGACATGGACATGTATTTGCGCATTGCCCCTGAGCTCTTCTTAAAGCGCCTGGTGGCAGGCGGCTTTGAAAAGGTCTATGAGATCAATCGCAATTTCAGAAACGAGGGCATTGACGTGCGCCACAATCCCGAGTTCACCATGATTGAGTTCTACATGGCCTATCACGATTACCAAGATCTCATCGACTTTACCGAAGACTTGTTCCGCTCCATGGCGCTTAATGTCTTGGGCACCACCAAGATTCATTACGGCAAAGAGGGCGAGGAGGGGCTTGACATCGATTTTGCCAAGCCTTTTGACAGGCTGACCATGAAGGAGGCCATCGTCAAGTACTCAGAGGGCATCACCCATGATGATCTGAGCGATGAGGGCAAGACCAAAGAATGGTGCCAAAAGCTTCATTGTCAGATGAAAGAGGGGTGGGAGCACGGGCATTACATCAATGCCCTCTTTGAGGAGCTGGTCGAGCACAATTTGCAGCAGCCAACCTTCATTACCTCTTACCCTGCCGTGGTGTCGCCTTTGGCCCGCCGCAGCGACAGCGATCCCGATTTTACCGACCGCTTCGAGTTTTTCATCGGCGGGCGCGAGATGGGCAACGGCTTTTCCGAGCTAAACGATCCTGACGATCAGGCAGGGCGCTTCCGCCAGCAGGCCGAGCAAAAGAAGCATGGCGACGATGAGGCCATGTACTATGACGAGGACTACATCACTGCTCTCGAGCACGGGTTGCCGCCCACCGCAGGCGAGGGCATCGGCATCGACCGCACGGTGATGCTGTTTGCCAACTGCCATACCATTCGCGACGTCATTTTGTTCCCCACCTTAAGACCTCAGCGCAATTAGCGCAAATGCCTGTCTCAATCTTGGGGCAGGCTGCATTTTTGGGCGCTGCATTTGCTACAATTACTCAGCATTAAGACAAAGACAGTTTGATTAATCGTTGATAAGTTCCAAGGAAGACGCAATGCACAAGTTTCACGGCTCGTTAGTGGCTTTAATCACCCCCTTCAAAGACGGCAAGGTTGATGAACAAGCCTTAGAGCGCATAGTCGAATTTCAGATTGCAAACGGCACCAATGCCATCGTGCCCACCGGCACCACGGGCGAAAGCCCCACACTGTCGGGCGATGAGCACTTAAGAGTGGTGGAGCTGGTCGTCAAGATTGCCGCAGGCCGCGTGCCGGTCATGGCAGGGGCAGGCTCAAACAACACCATCGAGGCCATCAAATACTCGCAGGAGGCCCAAGAGGCAGGCGCCGACGGCCTGTTGCACGTGGCAGGCTATTACAACAAACCAAGCCAGGACGGTTTGTATGCCCACTTTAAGGCCGTGCACGACAATACCGATCTGCCCATTTTCGTCTACAACATCCCGGGCCGCGCCGTGGTCAACATTCTGCCTGAGACCTTGGCCAAGATGGCCTGCGATTTGCCGCGCATTGCAGGCATCAAGGATGCCACAGGCGATCTGGCCCGCCCCTGGATCGAGCGCATGCTCATCAAGCGCCAAGACTTTGCCTGGCTTTCAGGCGAAGATGCCACTCAGGTAAGCTACAACGCCGCAGGCGGCTGCGGCTGCATCTCGGTGACCGCCAACGTTGCCCCCAAGCTCGTCTCGCAAGTTCAGGCTTTGACTTTGCAAAACAAGTGGGAAGAAGCCCGCGCCTTGCAAGATAAGCTCATGAATCTGCATCTTTTGATGTTCAAGGAGCCTTCTCCTGCAGGTGCCAAGTACGCAGCCTCCCTGTTGGGTCTGTGCTGCAACGAGTCGCGCCTGCCCATCATGCCGCTGTCGGAGAGATGGCAGACTGAGATCAAAAAAGAGATGCAAAACCTGGGTCTTATCTGATGACAGATGCTCAAGATCAAAAGCCTGCCAATCTTGAAGACAGACACGTGCGCTCCTACGTGATAAGGCAGGGGCGCATCACCAATGCCCAAAAAGATGCCCTGCAAAGGCTGGGGCCCAAGTACATCGTGAGCATCGACCAAGACAATCTCAAGCAGCCGCTTGATTTTGAGGAGATCTTCGGGCGCAAAGCGCCCTTGGCGGTTGAAATCGGCTTTGGCATGGGCCGCTCCTTTGTGCAGATGGCAGCAGCCGATCAAGGCAGCAATTATCTTGGCATCGAGGTGCATCCGCCCGGGGTGGGGGCTGCCCTGATGCTCATAGAAGAGCAGGGGCTTTCCAACGTGCGCATCATTCAATATGATGCTTTTTTGATCTTAAAGCATGCCATAAAAGAGCAGAGCATCGATATCTTGCAGATCTTCTTTCCCGATCCCTGGCCTAAGGCCCGCCATCACAAAAGAAGATTAATCAACAGGCAGTTTATCGAGCTTATCAAGCCTTTGCTCAAGGATAAAGGGCAGATCAGACTGGCCACCGATTGGCAGGAGTACGCAGAGCAGATGCTTGAGTGCCTCTCTTCCTCCGACGGCTTTGTCAATGCTGCCCCCGACGGTAAATTTATGCCCCGCCCCGACTGGCGGCCTCTTACCAAGTTTGAAGAAAGAGGCGATCGCCTGGGTCACGGGGTGTGGGATGTGGTGTTTGAACGTGACGCACAGCAGGACTGAATTATTAAAAAAATGGCTGGAGGGAAAGGTTGCCCCTAAGGCAGCTTTAGAGCCTTTAAACGGGGATGCGAGCTTTCGCAAGTACTACCGCATTGACGGGAAGATTGCCGTCGATTCGCCCCCCGATACCCAAAAAAATGCCGAGTTCGTGCGCTGCCAAGGGTATCTTGCGGCAGCAGGGGTGAGGGTCCCCAAGATTTACGAGCAAGATCTCAAACAAGGCTTTTTTTTGCAAGAAGATTTGGGAGATACGCCTTTGATCGGCGTTGTCAACGATAATGAAAAGCGCAATCTTTATTACGGCAAGGCAGTTGAGATCCTAGATAAAATTTGGCGCGTCGAGCCCAAGCATCTGCCTGCCTTTGACGCGCAATTTATCTTAAATGAGCTTGATATTTGCAAAGAGTGGTTCATCGACGGGGCCTTGCAGCGCAAGCTTGAGCCCAATGAAGAGCAGACTTTGCGCGAGGGCTTTCAATTTTTGGCCGCCATGTGCCAAAAACTGCCTCAAATTGCCATGCACCGCGATTTTCACAGCCGCAATCTGATGATAACCGACAATGCTCAGAATTTGGCGGTCATCGACTTTCAGGATATGGTCAAAGGTCCTCTTACTTATGATCTGGCCTCCTTGTGCTATGACTGCTATGTCGATTTTGACGAGCCTTTCAGGCAGGCCCTCATCGAGGCAGGTTATAAGATTTATACCCGCGCTGGGCTTAAGTGCAGCTATCAAGACTTTAGTGCCTTTGTCAAACTCACCGCCTGCCAGAGGCTCATCAAGTGCCTTGGGATCTTCTCGCGCCTGCTGCTTCGCGACGGCAAGGATGCGTACATGCAGCATCTGCCGCGGGTTTTGCAAAACATCATGGAAATTTGCGGCTCGATCAGGCAGCTGCATGCCCTCGGGGCCTTGCTGCTTGCCATCGTCTCCGAGCAGGGCGAGTAAATGAAGGCCATGATCTTGGCCGCAGGCCGCGGCGAGCGCTTAAGACCTCTGACCGACCGCACCCCCAAGCCCCTCATCAAGGTGGGGGGAGAGGAGCTTGTTGTAAGGCACATCAAAAAGCTCAAAGAGATAGGCATCATCGATATCGTGGTCAACAGCGCCCATCTGCACGAGCAGATTGAAAAGCGCCTCGGGGACGGGGCACAGTTCGGGGTGCACATAACCCACAGCGTGGAAGGCCCGGGGGGCTTGGAGACGGCAGGGGGCATCATCAAGGCTTTGCCTTATTTGGGGGACGATCCTTTTTTGACCTTAAATGCCGACACCCTGATGGATGCAGACTACGGCCGATTTTTGCTCCCCAAGGTCAAAGATGGCGAGGCCCATTTGTTTTTGACTAAAAACCCGCCCCATCACCCTCAGGGCGATTTTGACCTTACAGACGGCAAAGTTTTGATGGGCAGCTCTTACACTTTCAGCGGCGCAGCCGTCTACAGCCCCAAAATTTTTGCTTCCATGCCGGTGCAAAGGCTGCCCCTGCGCCCCGTGTTTGAAAGGTTAAGCCTTGAGGGCAGGCTCAAAGGAGAAGTGCTTTGCGGCGCCTGGTTTGATGTTGGGACAGTGCAGCGTCTTAATGAGGCGGAGCAATATATGACAGGGCAGAGCAACTGAGGATACAGTTATGTGGACCGGCAGGATCATTTGCACCTTGATAGGATTGTTATTCGGCCCTTTGGGAGCCCTCATCGGCTTTTTCATCGGCTGGAAGTTTGTGGACAAGCCTAAGATTGAGGCTGCACAGAGGGCGCAGCAGACGCGCGAGGCATTTTCTTACCGGCGCGGGGCCGCATCTTCAAACGAGATCTTGGAGCTGACCTTCACCTTCATGGGCTATGTGGCCCGCGGTGCCGGCCGCATCAACGAAGATCACATCAGCAAGGCCCAATCGTACATGAACATGATGGGCATCGACGGCGAAGGCAGGGTGAGGGCTGCCAAGTGCTTTGAGCAGGGCAAGTCTGAGTCCTTTGATCCTCAGCCCATGATAAACAGGCTGTTGCGCGTTTGCCAGGGCAATGTCGCCATCCTCTCCTTTTTTATGGAGGTGCAGATCCAAATTGCCCTGGCAGACGGCATTCTCGCCCCCGGGGAGGCCGAGCGGCTGCTGCTCATCGGCAGGCTTTTGGGGTTTTCCCAAGAGCAGATCAAAACCCTCATCAACATCCGCTTTGCCGAGATGCGCTTTGAACAGCAGTTCAGGCAGTACCGCCAATCCTCCTCATCAGGCTACGGCTATCAGGGCTCGTACGGCGGGTCTAATGAACAGAGCGGTTCTTCTTACAGACAAAGCGCAGGTCAAAATGATGATGATCTGACCCACGCCTGCGAGATCTTGGGTGTCAGCCCCGACGATTCGTTTGAGGACATCAAAAAGGCCCACAAGCGCCTGATGCTCAAGTATCACCCCGATCGCCTGGCCTCGCAGGGCCTGCCCCCCGAGATGATCAAGCTGTACACGCAAAAGGCGCAGGATATTCAGGCAGCCTTTGACCTCATTAAAAGGGTCCGCGGCGAAAAGTAGCTCATAAAAGCTTAAGCTCTATACCCTGTGGCAGATCGATGGAGGGCGGGGCGTACAGCTTCATAGCCTCTTTTGTAAGAGGGTGGCAGATCTGCAAATAATAAGCGTGCAGCTCAAGACGCGCGGAGGCTTGATAGACCTCATCGGGAGCATACAGATGGTCGCCCAAGATGGGGTGGCCAAGCTCCTTTAAATGCACCCTCAGCTGATGGGATCTGCCCGTAAGCGGGGTGAGTTTGACCCAGGAGCAGTTGAGGCCCTTGTCTGCATAGAGGCTTTCATACAGGGTCACCGCCTCGCGTCCGTCCTTAAAATCCACTATCTGATAAGGTCTGTTGTCAAGATCGGTGCGCAAGGGCAGATTGATCTGTCCTTTCCCCTCCAAAATGCCGGCGGCTTTGGCCACGTAGCGCTTTGTGGTTTGGCGATTGTTAAACTGCTTGCCAAGCTCGGAGACAGCCGCTTTGTGCAATCCTACCACCATCACCCCCGAGGTGCCGTAGTCCAACCGATGCACGGCCTGAGCCTTGGGATATTTGACTCTGATGCGGTTTATGATGCAGTCGCTGTAAACCTTCCCGGGCACCGACAAGATCCCCGATGGTTTGTTGACGGCCATCATATCTTCATCTTCGTAGAGTATGTCCAAAAAAGGCTCTGAGGGAGGATCATAGACAAAGGTGCGGGGGACGGCCATGGCGGCTCCTTAAAAAAACGGCCCGCAGCTGCGGGCCTTTCAAACAAGTGTAACCTAGCGGCCTGCAAAGGATGCGCGCATGACTGTTTCGGTATTCTCGGCAGCTGCAGGCAATCCCAAGGCCCGGTAGCTTTGGCTCATCAGCTCCATGGCATCTTGCAGGTATTCGGTGCCGCGATAGGAGTACAGGATGTTTTGGCAGTGGCGGATGCAGGAGACATAGGCCTGCTTGGCAAAGTAAAACTCGGCAATGCGGTACTCGCGCTCGGCAAGCTGGCTGCGAATGTAGATGATGCGCTGATAGGCATCGGATACGTAGGGGCTGCTAGGGTAGGTTGCGATGAGCTCCTTGAAGGTATTGATGGCCTCATAGTACTGCGTGGGATCTTTTTGCGAGCGGTTGAGCCCCAAGAAGTCCTGAATGAGATCGGAGCGAAATTGGATCTGATTGAGGCCCTTCATGAACATGACGTAGTCAAGATGGGGGCTGGTGGGGCTTAAGCGCAAAAAACGGTTGATCTGAGCCTGCGTCATCGCGCTTTCGCGGCTCTTGTAATACACGTAGATGAGATCAAGCTGCACTTGCTCTGAGATCTCGCCAAAGGGGTAGCGGGAGTCCAAAGCTTCAAGGTAGCGGCGTGCAGTGGAATAATCGCCCGAGGCCATCGAAGCCTGAGCCACCTGATACAAAGAATCAGGATCGGTATCGGGCACCTCGTCGCGATTGTAGTTGCTCGAAGAGCAGCCTGCGCATGCTATGCCTGTTGCGATGATTAAAGGCATAAGAAACTTGAACATTCTAAACTCCTGCCACGGTCTATCAGTCAATGTACAGGGCATGATTATAATATAAACAAGGGCCGATTGGCAGAGCATGAGACGAACCGCGTTTGAAGGCCGCAGGTGCTATTAGCGTTCTTTTGGCCCGAGCCTCTTTTTGCAGGGCAAGGCAAAGCTTGCGATCGGCGTTTGCCTGTGGCAGGGGGCAAAGGGCAGTCCTGCCAAAAAGCCCTGCCCTGTTGTGAGCCTTTTGCCTTAAAATCGCAGTCCGCGCTTGGCGCAAGGCTGTGTTAAACTTCCCCTTTAATTTGGCAAACATGAAATTTTGCCTAAGATTGCCCCAAAAAGCCTGCTTTGATTGCAGATTTTTTAAACTGCGATTTAGGGCAGGCAAGATAAGACAAAACCCTTATGGAAGAGCGTATTTTACACATCACCGAGGCCGAGCACGGCCTGCGTTTGGATCAGGCCTTGGGCGCCTTGTGCGAGGATTATTCGCGCACGGCTTTGCGCGCCTTGATTGACGATGGCAAGATCTTGGTTGACGGCAGGGTCGAAAAGCCCAGGTTCAAGGTGACCTTGGGGCAGGAGATCTTGATGCAGCTGCCAAAGCGCGAGTCAACCGATGACAAGCCCCAAGATCTGCCCTTAAACGTCATCTATGAAGATGAGGACATCCTCATTGTCGACAAAAGCGCAGGGATGGTGGTGCACCCGGGATCCGGGGTGACAGACGGCACCCTGATGAATGCCCTGTTGTTTCATTACCCGAAAACCTCCGCTTTGCCTCGTGCGGGCATCGTCCATCGCCTCGATAAAGATACCTCGGGCCTTATGGTCGTAGCTTTAAACGAAACTTCCAGGCAAACACTGATGGAGGCCATTTCCAACCATGAGGTGGTGCGCGAATACGATGCGATCGCCGAGGGCATCATCACCGCAGGAGGCACCGTGGATGCCCCCATCGGGCGCGATCTGCACAACCGCACCCGCATGGCCGTCATGCCCGAGGGCATGGGGCGCGAGGCGGTGACCCATTATCGCGTCGCCGAGCATTACAGGGCCCACACCCGTTTAAGATTAAGATTGGAGACCGGGCGCACCCATCAGATCAGGGTGCACATGGCCTATTTGCATCACCCGCTCTTGGGCGATCCCCAATACGGCGGGCGCAGATTGCGCCATTTGGCCAAGGCCTCCCCCGATCTTGATGCGGCGCTTTTGGGCTTTCGCCGTCAGGCTTTGCATGCTGCGCATTTGCAATTGCTCCATCCTGCCACGGGGGAGATCATGGCCTTTGATGCCAAGGTTCCTTTAGATCTTCAAAACCTGATGGATTTGCTGCGCAAGGATAATCAAGAGCATGGGATTTGAGATTGTTGTTCTAAACCTCAAGATCCCGGGCATTGCCGCCTTTCAAACCACCATATCAGGCGGGGTGTCCGAGGGTCCCTATCAAAGCCTTAATTTGGGCTTAAACAGCGGCGATGACCCGGGGCTCGTGCTGCAAAACCGCAAGATTGTGGAAAAGAGACTGCATCTGCCCTCTGTGTGCTACATGCATCAGGTGCACGGCAATCTTGTGTGCAGGGCCTCTGATGACAAGACACAAGAGTGCGACGGGCTGGTCACGACCGCATCCGATCTGCCCTTGGCGGTGCTCACGGCAGATTGCCTGCCGGTGCTGTTGGCCTCCTCGGACGGGGCAGTCGTGGCGGCGGTGCATTGCGGGTGGCGCAGTTTGCAAAGCGGCATCATCAAAAATGCCGTGGCGATGATAAAAGAGCACTCAAACAGGCCTGTCAGGGCAGCCTTCGGGGCCTGCATCGGGCCGATGTCCTATGAAGTTGATGATGCGCTTAAAGACAAGTTTGGCTTGCAATATGAAGGTGCTTTTGCACAGGCCGCTTCTAAGGGGCACTGCCTTTTTGATTTGAGGGCTGCAGCCTTAATCGATCTTAAAGCGGCAGGAGCAGAGCTTTGCGACTCTTGCAACGCCGACACCCTCACGGATCGCAGGTTTTACTCCTACAGGCGCAACAAGACCACGGGGCGCATGGCCTGCGTCATCGTCAAAATGACCCGCCCTTTGGCGCAGTCATAAAGATAGCAGGCGCTTTTGCGCTTTATCTTTGCTTTGGACCGGGCAGGCGGCAGCGCCCGGTCAATAAAAAATAATCTTGACTTTTACATCTTTAAAAACTCCCCTCCCGCCCCCATTTTCAAGTCAGTAAAGAGAAAATCCATAATTGCCGGAGGTTACATGCGATTAGACAGGTTTACGGTAAAGTTTCAGGAAGCCTTATCCGATGCTCAGTCTTTGGCAGTAGGTCATGACAATCAGTTTATTGAGCCTGTGCACATCATGTCGGCCCTGGTCAATCAGGAGGACGGCTCGGTTCGTCCCCTTCTGACCCTGGCAGGCTCGGATGCAGGGGCGGTCAAGCTGCTGCTCGACCAAGCCGTCGATAAACTCCCGCAGGTTAAGGGAGTGGGAGGAGATCTGCAATTGTCTCCTCAAACCGGCAGACTGTTGAATTTATGCGACAAGTTCGCTCAAAAGAACAATGACGCCTACATTTCCTCGGAAATGTTTGTGCTGGCAGCCATGGAAAGCGGCGGGGAGCTGCAAAGGATCCTCGAGCAGTGCGGGGTAACCCGCGACAAGCTTTTAAAGGCTTTGCAAACCGTGCGCGCAGGGCAAAATGTCAACGATGAAAACGCGGAAAATGCCCGCGGCGCTTTGAAAAAATACACCATCGATCTGACCGAAAGGGCCGAGCAGGGCAAATTGGACCCCGTGATCGGGCGGGACGAAGAGATCAGGCGCACCATGCAGGTTTTGCAAAGACGCACCAAGAACAACCCCGTGCTCATCGGCGAGCCGGGCGTAGGCAAGACCGCCATAGTCGAGGGCCTGGCCCAGCGCATCGTCAAGGGCGAGGTGCCCGAAGGCTTGCGCAGCAAGCGCGTGCTGGCCTTGGATCTGGGCGCCCTGATTGCAGGTGCCAAGTATCGCGGCGAGTTTGAAGAGCGTTTGAAGGCGGTGCTAAACGAGCTTTCCAAAGAGGAAGGCAAGATCATTTTGTTTATCGATGAGATCCACACCATGGTCGGCGCCGGCAAAGGCGAGGGCTCCATGGATGCAGGCAACATGTTAAAGCCTGCCCTGGCCCGCGGCGAGCTGCACTGCGTGGGCGCGACGACCCTCGATGAGTACCGCCAGTACATCGAAAAGGATGCAGCCTTGGAGCGGCGCTTCCAAAAGGTATTGATCGATGAGCCCTCCGTTGAGAACACCATCGCCATCTTAAGAGGCCTTAAGGAGCGCTACGAGATCCATCACCACGTACAGATCACAGATCCTGCCATCGTGGCGGCGGCAACGCTCTCCAACCGCTACATCACCGATCGCAGACTGCCTGACAAGGCCATCGATCTCATCGACGAGGCGGCCGCAAGCATCAGGCTGCAAATAGACTCCAAGCCCGAGCCTTTGGACAGGCTGGACCATAAGCTCATCCAGCTTAAGATGGAGCGCGCGGCCGTGGCCAAGGAGACCGACGAGGCAAGCAGGAAGCGCCTTGCGGCCATCGACGATGAGATAAAGTCTGCATCGTCAGAGTACCAGAGGCTCGATGAGATCTGGAAGAGAGAAAAGTTAAGCCACGAGGGCACGCAGCAGATCAAAGTCGAGCTTGACAAGGCCCGCTATGAGTTTGAGGTGGCCAAGCGCAAAGGAGATCTTACGCGCATGAGCGAGCTGCAATACGGCGTGATCCCCTCTTTGGAGAAGAAGATTGCCGATGCCTCGCAAGCTGAGATCGAGGATAACGAACTGGTCAGGCATAAGGTCACCGACACCGAGATTGCCGAGGTGGTTTCCAAAGCCACGGGCATTCCCGTATCCAAGATGCTCGAGGGCGAGAGGGCCAAGCTTTTGCACATGGAAGAAGAGCTTCATAAGCGCGTGATCGGACAAGATGAGGCGGTGGCCGCCATTGCAGGGGCCATCAGGCGCAGCCGCGCAGGGCTGTCCGATCCCAACCGTCCCATCGGCTCTTTCATGTTTATGGGGCCTACGGGCGTGGGCAAGACGGAGCTGTGCAAGGCCGTGGCCGAATTTTTGTTTGACACCCAAAAGGCCATGGTGCGCATCGACATGTCGGAGTTCATGGAGAAGTTTTCAGTTTCAAGATTAGTCGGAGCGCCTCCCGGGTACGTGGGCTACGAGCAGGGCGGATATCTGACCGAGGCGGTAAGACGCAGGCCGTATTCTGTGATCCTGCTTGATGAAATAGAGAAGGCGCATCCTGATGTGTTCAACATCCTCTTGCAGGTGCTCGATGACGGCAGACTCACCGACGGTCAAGGCCGCACCGTGGACTTTAAGAACACGGTGATCATCATGACCTCCAATCTGGGCTCATCGATGATCCAAGAACAAAGCGGGCATGCAGGCTACGATCAGATCAAAGAGCAGCTTCTTAAGATCTTGGAGCAGCACTTTAAGCCCGAGTTCTTAAACCGCGTGGACGAGACGGTGGTCTTCCATCCTCTGGGGCGCGAGCAGATCAAGAGCATCGCCAAGATCCAGCTTGATGCTCTGCTTAAGAGGGTCAAAACAGGCGGCATCGAGCTTGCCCTCTCAGAGAGGGTCATCGATCATGCAGCAAAGGTCGGCTACGATCCCGTATTCGGTGCCCGTCCTTTGAAGAGGGCCATTCAGAGCACCATCGAAGATCCGCTCTCAAAGATGATCCTAGAGGGCAGGCTCTTGCCCGGGCGCAAGTACGAGCTTGACTATGACGACATGGGAGAGAGTGTGTTAAAGAGCCTTTAAGGCTTCGCTCATAGCATCTTCAGCCTGATATCAAGACCAAGAGCTCACAGGGCGCTTGGTCTTGTGCCTTGAGGGCAGATGGCGCAAATCCTTGAATTTTTGCTAATAAGCCCTGAAGATATAGAAAAACAGCAAAGAAAATTTGCATGAAAATCAATAAGTTAGCAAAATTAAGAGAAATTTTTGCAAAAAATGTTTGACAA
>CAZYXT010000052.1:0-16584 GCA_964651505.1 uncultured Enterobacterales bacterium | reverse complement strand
TCATTAAGCAGTCAGAATTGGCGGCATGAACGCGATCTTCGTTAAAGACAAGGTTTGGCACCCGGTGAAGAGAATTCTCGATAGGCAGGTGCGTTCTGATAACCTCGGCATTAATCCTTGCCGCGTCATCCTGTTTAAAGGGCAGAGAGCTGATGAAATATCCTGTCTGGCAGCTGTTGATGGTGTCGTCGGACTTGCCCAAGCGGGCAGCGGCGGTCATGATGAGCGAGCCTTCGGAGAGGCCGGGCCGGAGCTTTTTTAAAGAGTCGGACAACATTCTGCCGGGAAGCACTTGTGTGTGGCGGGTTTCAATGCGGTCATGATTGCTCTTGGCGCCCGAGTCGAAAATCTTCGGGTCTTGTCAGAAATGATGTGAAACATGCAGGACACCTCTTCATCGGCGTCTGATTGTCTTACGGGAACTGCCCCTGGGATCATGCAGCCCTGCGGCTCTCGTTGTCATTTGCTTGCCCTTTCCCCCTCTTAAAGGAGATTGTATTGCCCTCTGTGCCTTGTGCCGTCAAGGGTCAAGATGAACGACTTTTCTTAACGGCCTGCGGCCTGAAAAGTCGCCCTTGACGGCGGCACAGGAACAATGCTTGTTGCTCGCTAAGAGGGGGAATGGGCAAATGAGGACGTTTCTATTCCTGCTGACACGTTAATTTCAAATCAGAAGATTCACACTATTTTGACAAGAGCTAAAAATCCTCGGCTTTGCGAGGACTTTTTAAGAAAGAAACAAAGAAAAAACAAGGCTTTGCAGGCGTCTGCACCCCCATCGCGCAGGGCGATAATCTATTCGCTCATGCAATCACCCTGATGAGATCGGGCTTCAAAAAGAGGGTATGCCCGCCCATAACAGAGACAACCGGTCACCTTAGGATATTTGCGCGTCACCGCAGCAGAATTTCTGCGGCATTTTAGGCAGCCTGTGCTGTCTTATCAATGCTGGTTTTGGCTCCTTCAACAGTGTCTTGCAATGCAAAGGAGCCCAAAGAAGATCCGGTTTTCACGGGAAGCAGGCTTTGTCAGTCCTGCTTTTTAAAGTCATAGCCGCCTTCTTTGCGGGCCTCAATTTGCCCGATGGTTACAAGGTGCGTAAAAGCTACCGAGCGTCCTTTTTGACTTAATTCCTTTAAAACCGCCTCCCTGGTGGCAGCAGCTTCTTGCTTATTGTTGTCCAGCTCAGAACTTACCTCAGGGTGATGCATTTGCAAAGGATAGGTCAGCAAGAGATCTCCTGCAATGGTCAGATCATCGCCTGATGAATCAAGATCAAAGCGGACATGGCCCATGGTATGTCCTGTGGCAGCAATTGCCGTGATCCCGGGCAGCACTTCCTGTCCAAAGTCAAAGATAACAATTCGGTCGCCATATAAACTGAGGATCTTGCGGGCAGAGTCAATAGCCTTAGGGGCTCTTCCAATCCCCTTTTCAATCCAGGCTTCATATTCTGCGGCTGCAACATGTACACGGGCTTTTTTAAATGCCGCCTCATCATTACGGGCAAGTCCTAAGATATGATCTGCATCAAAATGGGTTAACAAAATGTCGGTAATATCATCAGATGATATGCCAAGCTCCTTTAAAACGCTTTCGGTTTTGCCCCCTTCTGCGATGCCATAGCCGCTGTCTATCAGAATAAGTTTGTCATCGCTTTTTATAAGGAAGGTTCTGACAACTGCCCAAATGGCACCGTTTTCAAAATAGGATTCCAAGGCAGGATCAAGATCACCAAAAAGCTCTCTTGCAAAGGGATTGTCTCTGTCATCAATTACGGTAACACGCATCTGTCCTACATCAAAGGCCGGGGGCTGAGCCTGCGCCTGAAGATAAGGGATGGCACAAGATATAAGAAAAGCTGCGCTAAGGCCTAATTTTTTAAACATGAAAGACTCCTTGAAAAGTCAGGTCAATTTTTGAAGTCGGGGATACAAATTCAAAGCTAATTATACGATAAACGCCTCGCGGTTCTTAACGCCCCTCCCTTTGCCTGCCAACCGGTCATTAAACCTGCATTAAAAAGCCATTAGCGCCAATTTTTTCAGCCCTTTTGGGGCTGATTTTATGTCGTCTTTGCCGCATAATCTTGGTTAAAAGATTATGCGGCAGGGGAAAGGCAAGCACGTCCGATCGCGCACGGCCTTTGGCCTTATCGTCGATAACGTCTTTTACTCAAAGTCAGACTGCCGCCGCAAGTTTCAGCGCGGCATGATCATGCGCAAGGAGCCAAAGGCAGGCGACTGTCTGCCTTTGAAGAGCCTTCAAGAGCACTGCCGGCCGATGAGGGGCAATGGCCAAGCTTTGCATCATAAAAATGAGGCCCGGCGCCAAAAGCGCAAATTTATGTCAGGGGGCTCAGGCTATTCTTGACAAAATCGGCAAAGAGAGTATTTTTGTAGCTGTTTTAGATTATTTTTGTTCCTTTCAGGTGACATTAGATTATGACTATTAAGATTGGTATTAACGGCTTTGGTCGCATCGGCCGTTTCGTATTCCGCGCTTCCGTATACCGTCCCGAGTTGGGCATTCAGGTTGTTGGCATCAACGATCTGCTTCCCCCCGACTACATGGCCTACATGCTCAAGTATGACTCCATGCACGGTCCTTTCCAGGGCAAGGTAGAAGTCGTTGACGGCAACCTGGTCGTAAACGGCAACACCGTACGCGTTACCGCCGAGCGCGATCCTGCCAACTTGAAGTGGGGCGATGTCGGTGCCGAGTACGTTGTCGAGTCCACCGGTCTGTTCCTGACCGACGAGAAGGCCCGCAAGCACATCGAAGCCGGTGCCCGCCGCGTTGTCATGTCCGCTCCTTCCAAGGATTCCACTCCCATGTTCGTAGTCGGCGTAAACGACAAGACCTACGCAGGCCAAGACATCGTTTCCAACGCTTCTTGCACCACCAACTGCTTAGCCCCTCTGGCCAAGGTTGTTCACGAAGCTTTCGGCATCGAGAAAGGCTTGATGACCACCGTTCACTCCACCACCGCCACTCAGCGCACTGTTGACGGTCCTTCCCTGAAGGATTGGCGCGGCGGCCGCGGTGCTTCCACCAACATCATTCCTTCTTCCACCGGCGCTGCCAAGGCTGTAGGCAAGGTTATCCCCGAGCTCAACGGCAAGCTCACCGGCATGGCCATCCGCGTTCCTACCGCCGATGTATCCGTTGTCGACCTGACCTGCGTGCTCAAGACCAAGACCACCTATGCTGCCATTTGCGACGCCATCAAGGCTGCCGTTGATGGCGAGCTCAAGGGTGTAATGGATTACACTGCCGATGCCGTTGTTTCCTCCGACTTCCTCGGCGACACCCACACCTCCATCTTCGACGAAACCGCCGGCATCATGCTCGACGAAACCTTCGTCAAGCTGGTATCCTGGTACGACAATGAGATCGGTTACTCCAACAAGGTTCTGGAGTTGATCCGCAGCATGGAAGATTCAGGCAAGTAATAACCATCTTCCAGGCAAGATCTTATCAAAGGGGCGCTCAGGCGCCTCTTTGCGATCTAGGGAGCTTTAAATGAGCCAAGGCCCCTCTCAAAGATCTCAGGCTTAAAGGCCTGCTACGCAAAGTCCTCCTCTTTAAGCGGGGTGTTTTTTTCAAGCCGCCTCAGCGCTTTTTTGCCAAGAAGCCCTTGCAGCTTGTAAGGCTCAAGACCAAGCCCCGGGCGCACTATCCTCACGCACTCTTGCGTTAAGATCTCCCCCTCCTTGAGATCTGTTACCAAATACACCGAGCGCCGCCCCGGGCGCGCCTTGAGATCTTTGTCTTTAAGCACGATGTCCTTTTGCCCAAGAGCCCCTGCAATCTGTGAGGTCTGCTGCACAAGCTTTGCAAGCTCCTTTGGCATCAATGAAAAAGGCGCGTCCACCGCATCGATGCTTCTGTCATCGATAAAGTGCTTTTCAATAAGACTTGCCCCCAATGCCGCAGCCGCTATGTCCACGCTTAAGCTTAAGCTGTGATCGGAGAGCCCTGCCTTGCAGCCGTAACGCTCTTTTAAAAAGGGAATGGAGTTGAGGTTAAAATCCGATGGCACCGATGGGTAATGGCTCTCGCAATGAAGCAAGGTAAGATCAGAGCAGCCGTGCTTTAAAGCCGTATCCACCGCCCGATCAATTTCAGGCAAGGATGCAAGTCCCGTTGAAATTATCAAAGGCTTTTTGGTTTGGGCACACAAGGCGATGAGGGGCAGGTGCGGCACCTCAAAGGATGCAATCTTGTAGATGGGACAGTCGTTGTCCTCAAGCACCTGCACGTCTTCTTTGGCAAAGGGAGATGAGAACAGCACTATCCCCTCTTCTTTGGCCATCTCAAACAAGGGTTTGACAAAGGAGCGCGGGGTCTTGGCCTTTTTGTAAAGGTCATACAGGGATTGCCCTGCCCACAGCCCGTCTTTAATCATAAACTCTTCGCGCAGGCAGTCTAAGGTCAGGCTGTCCTCTTCGTAGGTTTGGATCTTAACGGCATGCGCTCCGTGCGCTGCGGCCAATCTTATGAGCATCATGGCTCTTTGCAAAGAGCCTTGGTGGTTGCCCGAGATCTCGGCGACTATGGAAGGGCGGCCTTTTAACATGGCATTCTCCTGCGTGTTTTCTTATTTTCTTTATGACGGCACCGCCGCCAAAGTCCTGAGGCAAAAACTTTTATCTTGAAAATGCCATCCTGAGCCTGGATGGAGGAGCGCAAAATTTGACGCAAATTAAAACCCGGGGGAGGAGAGCTCCCCCGGGCAACACAAAAGTTCTAAACAGAAGACTGCCTTAAAAAGTCTGCAAAGCCTGCAAGGCTGCGATGCGCTTGTCCAAAGGCGGGTGGGACATGAAAAGCTCGGACATGGAAGAGCCGCCTTGGATGCACAAAGCTGCAAATTGGCCTTTGGCAGGCTGCGGCTCTGCGCTGCGCTTTAAAGCCTGCAAAGCCCTTATCATGCAATCCTTGCCGCCAAGAGTTGCCGAGCCTGCATCGGCCCTATACTCGCGATGACGGGAGAACCACATCAAAATGAGGTTGGCCAAAAGCCCAAAGCCAATCTGACAGAGCATGTTGACCATATGAAACACAAAGAAATTGCCGCCTGAGGAATTCTCGTCGCTTGAGCGGGACATGGCGTTTGAAATAAGCGAGGCTGCAATATAGGAGAAAAAGTACACAAAAGTATTGAGCACCCCTTGCAGCAAACTCATGGTGACCATGTCGCCGTTTTCAATGTGCGACATCTCATGGCCGATCACCCCTTTAAGCTCTGAGGGGTTCATGTTGTACAAAAGTCCCGAGGAGACTGCCACCAAAGCCGAGTTCTTGCTTGCGCCCGTGGCAAAGGCATTCATGTCGGCCGACTCGTAAATGCCTATTTCGGGGGTGTTGAAGCCGTAACGGCGGGCCATGTCGGTCACCACGTTGACAAGGTACTGCTCGCGCTCGCTGCGCGGGTTTGAGATCACCCTGACCCCGTAGGCCTTTTTGCACATGAACTTGGATAAAAACAGGGAAATGACGGAACCTGTGAAGCCGAAGATGGCGCACATGGTCAAAAGGCCGCTGTAAGCGCCCGGGCTGACCCTGATCCCAAGCACCGCCATCAGCACGCTTCCCACAATGCTGACCATGACCAACACGGCTATTTGCATCAAGATGAACAGGAAAATTCTCACGAGTTGGGCTCCTTAACGTTACAATATACCTAATACACAGAGACGAAATTTTAAAATTAAAGGGAGCACGCGGTGCAAGCGGTAATTTTTGCTTATGATCCTGCAAGCCTTGAAGGCAGGTGCACAACGGCACGCCAATCGTATCATTTTAAACTTAGCAGGAACTTAGGGTGCGCCCCGGGCGACAGCTGCCTGATAGAACCTCTTGATGATGCCAAGGGAGAAGCTGCGGTTACCAAGATCCTGCCTTTAGAGCTTGAAAGCCCGGATCTTGTCATCACCCGCAGCCATGAGATCCCGGAGCATGAAGTTGCCGCCATCAACACAGAGTTTATCTTAAAGGCAGAAGGCCCCGATCCCAAGTCCTGCGTGCAGGCTTTGCGCAAAGCCGTGCAGGGGCATAACGTCAATGCCCTTTTAAACTTCACCATTTCATCAAAATCAAAGCGCTTTGGCAAAGGGTTGTTGTGGACGGCCGAGGCGACCATGGCCAGGGTGCGCGGATCTGCCTTAAACGGGCAAGAGGGCAAAGCCATCACCTTTGATCGCAACCTTATCCGCCGCAACAGCCCCAACGGGGCAATGATCCGCTATCGGGCCGTGCTGCTCGTCTGTGCCCTGCTGGTGGCGGTGCCTTGTCTGCTAAGATTGGGTCAAAGGGGCCTGATGGGTCCTTTGTTTGTCTCGCAGGCTCTGTGCGTGCTTTTGACAATCTTGTGCATATATTGCGCCATTACCTATTTTCCCAAGAATGTCAGGGTGTTTTTGCACAAAAGAGGACGCTGATGCCGCCCAAGGCAGCATCGGCATAAGAAAGATTTAAAGCTTTAGAGCCTCTTTAAAAGCTCTTTGCAAAACTTGGGCAGGCTCTTGCTTGCGCTCTCGTAAATGCCCTCGTCAAAGTCGCGGTTGACCTTGGATGGCTCAAGATTAAACTCCACGGCATGCGCCCCTGCCCGCTTGGCAAGGCGCACAAAACCTGCGGCAGGATAGACCGCCCCCGAGGTGCCTGCAGACATAAAAAGCGAGCACTCTTCCAAGGCTGCGGCAATCTCGTCAAGAAAGTACGGGATCTCCTCAAAAAATACGATGTCGGGGCGCAATATGCCCTTGTTGCACTTTTTGCAGGTCATATCCGCCCTGCTGTCTTCAAAAAAGGGAAAATGTCCCCCGCAACGCGGGCACAACAGGCTGTTTAAAAACCCGTGCATGTGAATAATATCTTCAGATCCTGCCTTTTCGTGCAAATCGTCGATGTTTTGCGTCACTAAGGTAAACTTGACCCCGCGGGCCTTGCACTCCTCTTGCAATTTGGCCAAAGCAAGGTGCCCCTCGTTGGGCTTTTTCTCCTTTAAGGAGCGGCGCATCTTATTGTAAAAGTCATGCACTTTTTGGGGATTTTTGACCAGGGCAGAAGGAACGCACACATCTTCGATGCGCTCCTGCTCCCACAGCCCGGTTTCGCTTCTGAACACGGGGATCCCCGATTCTGCCGAAATGCCGGCCCCGGTCAGCACCACGATGCCTTTCATCTCATGGCCCCTATTGCAAGCTGCACAGCAAAGAAGAGAGGCTCATGATGGCCGCGCCCGTGGGAAATTGCGGGCAGTAAAAGGCGCCGCCTTCATTGCTGTAGGCCGAGCTTAAATCAAAGTGCAAAAACTTGGGGTTGCCCGACACAAAGGACTTTAAGAACATGGCCGCGCTGCTGGCCCCGGGCACGCCCTCGTCCCTTGAGCAATTGTTAAGATCGGCCCTCTTGCCCTTGAGGCTCTTGGCAAAATGAGGCAATAAAGGCAGACGCCAGCACAATTCGTGATTGCTCTCAAAGGCGCTTTGCACCAGAGAGCTTAGATTGTCATCGTCGGTAAAATAGGCAGTGATGTCGCGCCCCAAGGCATGTTTGGCAGCCCCCGTCAAAGTGGCGGCGATGATGAGGTACGAGGGGGCGCACTTGCATCCTTCGATGATGCCGTCGGCCAAAACGAGCCTGCCCTCGGCGTCGGTATTGACCACTTCCACGCTCTTGTTGTTGGGATAGCAGATGATGTCCCCGGGCTTCATGGCCGAGCCTGACACGCAGTTGTCGCTCAAAGGCAAGAGCAGGCGCACTTTTTTGTCAAGGCCGTTTTCGATGGCCAAAGCCAGGGCAGTGGCCAGATACACGGCCCCGCACTTGTCGGTGCGCATGGCCTGCATGAACTTGGGAGGCTTTAAGTCATAACCGCCCGTGTCAAAGGTGATGCCCTTGCCCACCAGGATGATATCGAAGGTGCCGTCGTTGACCTTGCCCTTGGGGACATAGTCGATTTGGCTCATCACCGCAGGACGCGCAGGGCTTGAGCCTGCGCCCACGTACTCCAGGCCCGAAAAATCGTGTTCTTTGATGTTAAGGCGCGCGCAGGTGACACAGCCGTCGTCGCAGCAGGAGTTTTCCACCATCTCTTCCAAATAGGAAGCAAGTTTCTCGGGAAACATGTCCGAGGCCGACATATCCGCAGCCAGACGCGCCTCGATAAGATAGGAAGTGCTCGTCATCAAAGCAATGCGGGTATCCTCGTCCATGTCCGCATAAAAGGCGATTTCATGACTGCTGTCAAACAAGCCTACGATAAAGTCGTGCAGGGTGTGCTCATTGAGGAGCAAAGGGTTATCGGCGGATAAGGCCACCTTAAAGACGCCGCCTGAGGCTGCCTTGCGCCCTGCCATTTGCGCCCACTTAAAATCCGAACTTTGCACATAGATGCAAAACCCGCCCTTGGGATTGGGCAACAGGGGGCATTCTGCATAAGGGGCAGGGGCAGTCCCCTCGACAAGGCGCACCGGCACCAGATCGGCGTCAGGCTCGGAGAGGAAACGCACATCAGGGTTAAAAGCTGTCATAAGCAACTCCGCTTTTTTAGTTTGCATTTTATTGACCCTATTCTAACTGCATTGAAGAGAGCAGATTCATATAGGATAAGATTAATTTGGCTTGTGCAAAATAGATCACTTTTGGGGCAGGATCATCCTTTGCCGCATGCAGCTTGCAGCTTGGGAATTTCCCGTTTAAAACAGGCAATGACCCTCTCAATCTCATCGGATGTAGTAAAGCGCCCCAGCGACAAGCGCACGGTGGTGCGCGCCAAATGCGGATCGATGCCCATGGCCGTAAGCACATACGAGGGCTCAAGACTTTGGGAATTGCACGCAGATCCCGTGGAGGCTGCCACCTCGCTCAAAGAGGGCAAAAAGACGGAAGGCTCGATGCCCTCAAAGGAGATCGACAAAATCCCTGGCAGATGACGCTCAACAGAGCCGTTATAGTGCGCCCCGTCAATGCTCAAAAGCTCCTCTTTTAGGTGCTCTCGCAGTTTTAACATGCGCTCTTTATCCCGGGCTCCCTCTTTTTTCATGATAAAAAAAGCCTCGCCCATGGCCGCCACCTGATGGGAGGCAACCGTGCCCGAGCGCAAGCCGCGCTCTTGTCCGCCCCCGAAGATCAATGGCTTTAAGGGCACGTTTTGATCGCGCTTGACAAAAAGCGCCCCCACTCCTTTGGGGCCGCAGATCTTCTCGCAGGCAAGGGAGATCATGGAGATGTCCGAGTCATCAAGCTCAAGCCGCTCGTAACCTGCGCTTTGGGCGCAATCTGAGTGATAGTAGATGCCCCTTTGTCTGCACAATGAGGCTAAGGCATGCATGTCGTTGACCGTGCCGACCACGCTGTTGGCCTGCGAAATCGATGCCAAAAAAGTGTCTTCTGTCAGATGCTCTTTTAAAAGATCTGCATCTATCGAGCCGTCGGGGCGGGGTTTTATGAAATCGACCTCATAGCCCTGAGCTTTAAGCTCCAGGCAAGATTGCAGCACCGCTTTGTGCTCGACCATGCTCGTGACGATGCGCCGCCTTTTATCGCCTTTATCCGCAAGAGCTTTGGCAAGACCCAAAACGGCCAGATTGTTGCTCTCGGTTGCCCCCGAGGTGAAGATGATCTCAAGAGGCGAGCAGCCGCATAAGTCTGCAACCTTGCCGCGGGCATTTTCCACGACTTCGGCTGCCTGCCAGCCGTAAACATGATCGCGCGAGGCGCTGTTGGCAAAGGTGCCCTGCAATCTTAAGCAATCGACCATCGCCTTGATGACGCGCTCGTCGGTCGGAGTGGCGGCCGCATAGTCCAAATAGACCGGCATAAAAGGCTTATTCGTCGTCGCCATGTTCTTCATCCTCATAGACATGGGAGACGGCCATGGCAAAAACCTGTTCTACGTGATCATCGCACAAGGCATAATAGGCCCTTTTGCCTTCGCGCCTGGATTTTACCAGGTTGTTTAACCTCAGATAGGCAAGCTGATGGGAGACAGCCGAATGAGACATATTCAAAATGAGCGCCAGATCGCTTACGCACAGCCAGCGGTGCAATTGCAAAGCGTTGACGATGCAGATGCGGGTGGGATCGGAGAGGGCCTTGAAAAACTCGCAGGTGACGGCCACATCGACCGTGCCCATCAGTTTTTCGCGCACATCCTCAATTTCGCTCTGCGTTAAAACCTGAGGCTTATTCTTGTCCATTGCCGTCTCCGTGCATGGTGCTGGTATTCAAAAAGGGTTTGATTTGATAGTGCCTGGCAAGCCTGTCAAGCTCGACCCTGGCATAGCGGCACTCCAAAAAGTCGTATTTGCCCGTGGCCAAAGACAGCTGAAAATACCAAAAAGCATCGACGGGGCGCTTCTCGAACAGAGCTTTTTTGCCCAAATAAAAATATGCCTCGCAAGCTTTTTCGATGCGCTCTTGCTGCGTGATTTCATCATCTTTGATTAAAGAGAAGATAAAATCATCAGAAATTTTGCCTGCCATCATCAAACAAAGCCCGATGCCAAAGTTGCCCCTTGCAATCTCTTTAAAATCGGCCTGTTTTAACTTGTCAAAATGCTCAAGGCTTTTTATTTGGAATAAGGCTTTTTCATCGGGGGTTTTGGGCTCGAAGATCTCCTGCCCGTCTTCGACCTGACCCTCCTCAAACATGAACTCCACGGCCGCCGCCAGACGGTTTTTAAGTCCCAGGCGCGCTTGTTCTTCCCCCAAGGCTTCACGCTCTATGAGGTAAAACCACAAAATGCGGTAAGGATCGCCCTGCCTCATGGTGTAATCGAGGTTCATGTCATCCAAGGCATTGTGCGCCCTGTTGCCGTAATAGAGGGCCAAAGCGCGGGAAAAGTAAGTGTAGACGCGCTCCACGCCCTGTCTGCCTGCCAGTTCCAAAGCGCTGTCAAAGGCATCATAGGCGTCTTGAAAGTAACCGTGGGAGGCAAGATAGATGCCGATAAAATCGTAGGCGGGCACGAAATCGGGCTTTTCTATGAGGGCATTCATGAACATGGTGCGTGCCGAGCCCTCAAGGCCCAGCCTGTCATAGACTATGCCCAGCTCGTAAAAAAGCTGCGCCCTCTCCTCGGGCGTACGGGCGCCTCTGTCGAGGATCTCCGAGAGCCTGACGATGAGCATCTGATCGTATTCTGAAAGCTCGGCAGGAGGCACCGTGAGCACCACCTGATCCTTGGGCAGGCTTAAGGTTTCAAAATCCTCAGATTTAAGATCGGTGAGGCTCTGACAGGCACAGCCCAGGGTTCCTAAGGCGCAAAAGGCAAGAGCCTTTAATGCCCTTGCCTTAAAAAAAGTCGTTGCGATGTTTTGTTGCATGCGCTAATCCATCGATTCCATGCCGTCGGTCTCTTTCTTTTCAATCTTCATGGGTATCAGGTTGCGCCGCTGTATCTTAAGCAGCAGCGCCCAGGTGCTGGCCACATAGATTGAAGAGAAGGTACCAAACACGATGCCAACCGTCAACGCCAGGGCAAAGCCGTAAATCATGCTGCCGCCGAAAATAAGCAGCGACAACACCGTCATCAGCGTGGTGCCCGAGGTTATGATGGTGCGCGACAAAGTCTGAGTCAAAGAGACGTCAAACAATTCCTGCATGGTCAAAGCCCGCGACAGGCGCGAGGCATTTTCGCGAATGCGGTCAAACACGACGATTTTGTCATTGAGCGAATAACCCACCACCGTCAGCACGGCCGCAAGCACGGTAAGATCGTATTCGATTTGCCAAAAAGAGAAGACTCCCAGCACCACGATGACGTCGTAGGCAAGCGAGATCACGGCTCCCGTGGCCATTCTCCACTCAAAGCGAAAGGCAATGTAGGCCAAAATGGCAATCAAAGAGACGATGATGGCAAGCACGCCGCTTTGGACCAGCTCCTCGCCCACGGCAGGCCCCACGTACTCAGAACGCGACAGACGGGCATCGGGGTCAAGCTTGCGCGCTGCGGCCATGATCTTGTCGGCCACCTCCTGCTGCTGCAAGTCCTCGCGCGGGGCCACGCGGATCATGACATCGCGCGGGGTGCCAAAGTGCTGGGTGGTGCCTGCTATGCCTTCTTGTGCATATGCATCGCGCACTGTTTCAAGATCCATGGGGGCGCTGTAACGCGTCTCCACGACAATGCCGCCCGTAAAATCCAATCCCCAGTTGAGGCCCTTGATGCCCATGCACACGCAACAGGCAATCACCAGGATCACGCAACAGATCTCAATGACCCCCTTAATCTTCATGAAGGGGATGACTACGCCATCTTTAATAAACTGCAGCATGTTCTTGCTCCTAAATACTCAGCTTCTTGACGTTGGATCGCCCGCCCCAGATGAGGTTGACGATGGCACGGCAGGCTGTGACCGCGGTGAACATGGAAGAGGCAAGACCGATCATCAAAACCAGGGCAAAGCCCTTGACCGATCCCGTGCCCACCATGAACAAGATCAAGGCGGTGATAAAGGACGTAATATTCGCGTCGGCAATGGTGGCAAAAGCCTTCTCATAGCCCAAACTGATAGATTGCTGCACGGTGCGCCCGGCTCTCAATTCCTCGCGTATTCGCTCGTAGATGAGCACGTTCGCGTCAATGGCCATGCCCAGCGTGAGCACGATGCCGGCGATGCCGGGCAGCGTCATGGTTGCCCCCGGGATCAAGGAGAGCAAGCCTACGATCAGCACGAGGTTGAAGAACAGCGCCAAATTGGCAATCAGGCCGAAAGCTTTGTAGTAAATTACCATAAAGATGGCCAAAGCCGTGCAGCCGTAAATCATGGCCTTAAGGCCGCTGTCGATGTTTTGCCGGCCCAGGGACGGTCCGATGGTGCGCTCTTCTACAATCTGAATGGGCGCAATCAGAGCGCCTGCGCGCAGCAGGAGGGCAAGATTATGGGCTTCTTTGGGAGAGTCGATGCCCGTGATCCTGAAGTTTGAGCCCAGACGCGACTGAATGGTGGCCACGTTGATGACCTGTTCGACCTTTTCAAACTTGGGTCTGTAGTCGGGGTCGCCCGGCTTGGGGGCATTTTCATCCTCGACAGGCAGCACCTTGTATTCGATGAAGTTGGTGGCCATGGAGCGGCCCACGTTGTCCTTGGTAAAGTCGGACATGATGCTGCCGCCGCGGCTGTCCAGGGAAATATTGACCTGCGGACGGCCGTTTTCGTCGGTGGAGGAGGAGGCGTCGATGATGTGATCGCCTGTTAAGATCACCCTCTTTTCAAGCACGACAGGATAGCCGTTTTTGTCAAAGTGCAGCTCCGAGGACGGAGGCACGCGCCCGGTGTTGGCAGCTGCGGCCAGATCTGCTTCGGTGTCCACCAGACGAAACTCCAAGGTGGCGGTGGCGCCCAAGATCTCCTTGGCGCGGGCCGTATCCTGAATGCCCGGCAACTCGACCACGACGCGGTCTGCGCCCTGGCGCTGCACCAGAGGCTCGGCCACGCCCAATTCGTTGACGCGATTTCTTAAAATGTTGATGTTTTGCTCGACGGCATTGGTTCTGGTCTCAGAGAGCCTCTGCTGCGTCATCTCGGCGCGCAGATAATAGCGGCCTTCGCGCTCAAAGGAGGTGATGACAAAATCGCGGTGATTGGACGCAAGCAGGCTTAAAGCCTTGTCGCGCACATCCTCGTCGCGAAACGATACCAAGACCCCGTCGCCGTCAACCCTCGCCCCGGACAGGCGCAGATCGGCATTGCGCAATTCGGTTCTGAAGTCCTGAACAAGCTGAGTCTTCATCTTGTTCATGGCCTCTTCCATGTCCACTTCCATCAAAAAGTGCACGCCGCCGCGCAAGTCAAGGCCCAGCTTCAAAGGATGCATGCCCAAAGCGCGCATCCAGGCAGGGGTGGCAGGGGCCAGATTCAAAGCGGTGATGTAATTGGCGCCCAGAGTTTCGGAGATGATGTCGCGGGCCACGATCTGCTCTTCGGTGCTGACAAAGCGGATCAGAAGCTGACCGTTTTCAAGCTCGTAATCGCCTGCGATGTTCTTGGCCTCAAGCACAGCCCGGATTGTGTCTTGCGTTTTGGAGTCCACGTCAAGACCGCGAGTGCCTGAAACCTGCACCGCAGGATCTTCACCATAAAGATTAGGCAAGGCGTAGAATAAACCTAAGGCGATGATCACGAACACCAGAAGGTTTTTCCACCAGGGAAACTTGTTTAACACGATTGATCCTAAGTTTATAAAAGACACTGTGCCTGCGGCACGGGCCTGATAATCGCACAAAACCCCCGCAAAGGAGGGTTTGTGCTTTAATTATGCATTAAGCCTTGGGCTTGTCTTCTTGAGAAGAAGCATTTTGCTGAGTATCCGCAAGTTCTTCGGTTTGGGCGGGAGCCTCTTCTTGAACGCTCTGCTGAGGGGCCTCCTCTGCGACAGGAGCCTCTGCAGGGGCCTCTTCTTTGACTTCAGAGGCATATTGTTCGGAAGATTCCTGAACCTGAGCAGCCTCATCCTTGATCTCGGCCTCATCCTTGCTCTTGTCTTCCAAAACCTCGCTCTTCTGGGCCTTCTTGGACTTTTTCTTCCTGCCCTTGCCTTCCTTGGCTGCGGGGGCATCGGAGGCCTTGCTGTCGGCAACGTCGGCTAAGGTGCCCTTGGGCAGCACGGCTACCACGTAGTTGCGCTTCATCTGCATAACCACGCCGTCGCAAACCAGAACGAGGACATATTCTTTGTTATCGGGCAGCTTGACGATGCGGCCTGCAATGCCGCCGTTGGTCAAAACTTCATCGCCGACGGATAAGTTGTCAAGAAGTTTTTGCATCTCTTTGCGCTTCTTGGAATTGGGGCGCATGACGAAGAAATAAACTGCGAGCATGCACACGGTGAGCACGATGATCATGCTCATATCTCCGCCGGCCTGAGAAGCTCCGTCTGCGGCTAAAGCATCAGAAATAAACATAGGTTTTTGTACCTCTAAAGATTGACAATAAAAGCGTCCGCACCCTTGAGCCTCATCTTAAGTGCAGGCTCTTGCAAGAGGCAGGATCATGCTTGCAAAAACTTAGGTTTCATCGCAAGACCGGGCAGTGGCCCTGCAATTTTAAAATTGCCTTAGTTTAGCAGAATTGCAAGTCAATTCACACTTTTATGCGCAAATATACGCTAAAGAAACCGCCGCGGCCGATAAAGAATGGATGATGTTTATGCTTTATGAAAAGAGCAAGCATCAGACCTCGGGGGGCCAAGCAGCCTTGCCAAAAGTTTGCTTAGGGTACAAAATCAAAAACTCGACTTTTAGGGATTTAAATTCCCGATCAAATCCCCTTCCGCAAAGAGTTTGAACGAGTCTTCTTAATCCGAAAGTCGTGTTAAGATTAGTCTTGGGGGGTCCGTCTCTTTTAAAAAGAATGATCTCTGAAGGAGTTGCAAAAAGCGTTTTCTTTTAGGGGGGGGGGGAATTTGGAGCGTCTGCCCTGCGGGCACCGGGCAAGCATGCAGGATCGACGCAGAGGCAGGCGCCGAAGTCCGAAGAAACCAAGGCCCGCCGCAAAGTGACCCTGTATTTGACCGACAGTCAATACAGCGATCTGATGGTCATAGCCCAAACTCCGGGACAGACCATGAGCGCTGCAGTAACGACCTTGCATGAAGAGGGGTTTTACAGGCCCCGCGCAGACGCGGAGCCCCGGCAGCAGGAGCAGGCCTCTGAGCGCATTTATCGGCGCTCAGAGCAAATGCGGCCGGTACGGCAGCACATGGAGGCAAAACGCACCGTCGCACGGCTCGGCGCCGAGCTGCGAAAGGCCGATGAATTGCGCAAGCAGTGCAACAGATTGCAAGACCGGGTTGTGCTATTAGGAGAAGACTTGCAGCGGGCTATGAAGGAAAGGGATTTGTGTCGCGAAATGCTGCAAAAATTTTTACAACGTCGTAAAAATAAGGAGCAGGATCGGCAGCGAGCAGCGTCTAGGGAAGAGGAAAAACAGTAATTTTGAGGGGAATTAGTGAGCGAAAAAGATTATGTGGAGCGCGTATTAAAGTACGCTGAAAATTCATTCAAATATCTAACAGGCGTACTATCGGCAGTCGTTACTTTTTTGTTTTTTTACGGTCCGACTTTAGATACAACATGGTTCAGCATGGTCGTAATCTTCGGGCTGATTTGTGCCTTTGGAATGATTTTGTGCGCCCTGATAATACGCAAATATTTACAACGGTACAGGAGGCTGTAATGGAAATCCTCGCAGGTATTTTTATTATTTTTGCAGGACTGGTCATTGTGGGGTGCTTGATTTACATAATCACCTCATGATTGTCTCTAGGTGTGGGTGAAGCATGAAGACGGGTCAGAAGATGAGATTGAGGCGGGCAGATTCAGGATAAACTAAAAAATTCCAATTTCAGTAACTATACCCGCCAACCCCTGCCATTTTGCCCGGGGGTTTGGTTGTTTCTATCTTGCCTGTCCTGCCTCGTAATTTCCTTTTCATTTTAACAAAGCGCTTATAAATCACGTTATTGCGGCTTTCATGCGCTGCCGGGCCTGAAGTTTTCTTTTTGCCGTAAAAATACTAAAAAATCAGAAAATACTTTAAAAATCCACAAAATTGTGTTAATATAAA
>CAZYXT010000051.1:0-16607 GCA_964651505.1 uncultured Enterobacterales bacterium | reverse complement strand
ATGGGGCTTGAAGATCACTATGTGATAAAGCCTAAAAAGAGAGCAGGCAAGAAAAGCAAATAAAATCATGTGCCGGCAAGGCAGGAATGCTGCAAGAGCGTCATATAACAAATCTTCCGACATTTAGGATGCTAATACAGCCGGTCACAATTTATGCCCTTTTGCGATACAATAAGAATTAAGTTTTGGATAATAGACAAAATCGTGTGGGTTTTGCCCCGATTTTGCCTGTTTGGACCGATTGCAAAATTATTTGCTTTGAAGAGCAAATTTACTGTTGTGCAGACTGTTTTTTGAATTTTTGCTGCGAATAAGGAGTACAATTCAGACCTTGATACTTGATATCAGGTTTGCATAAGGGGTTCCTATGGTTAGTTTGGGCTCGATATTTGGCAGAAGAAGCCATCAGTTGAAGATCTATGCTCCCATCACCGGGAAGCTGATTGACCATGCAGACATCCCCGATGATGGTTTTGCCGACTGCATGCTCGGCCCCACCTCCGCCATCATCCCATACTCAGGCGTGATCAGAAGTCCTTTTGACGGCACCATCACGCAGACTTTCAAAGGCGGCCATGTCGTGGCACTGACAGCCGAGAACGGTTTGCAGCTTTTGGTGCACATCGGCATCGGCACCGTCAACCTGCGCGGCGAAGGATTCAAGATCTTGATGGGCAGCGGGAGCAAAGTAAAGCGTGGCGATCCCATCGTGGAATTTGACCGCAAACTCATCAAAAGTTTGGGCTATCAGGACATCGTGGTGATGGTTTTGTGCAACCCTGCGCATTTTAAGCTTATCAGCATGCACAAACCCGGCATCATCGACTACGGCGAAGAGCTGTTCACGGTAAAAATGATCGAGTAGCGCGCTCCCCCTCTTCTTTTGAACAAGTCCCGGGCACAACAGCCCCCTTTCATGCCTGCATCAAATCCAAGGCTCTTGCAGTTTTTTGCTCATAAGTGCGCAATTTACGCTCCCTGCCCTGCTCATTGCTTGCAATCAGGCTCTAAACTCAAGTTCAAGATTTTATCTTGTGCAAAGTTTTTTCCCACACTTTCAATGGCGCAAAAAGATTCCGAAAAATTGTGCCTGTGGGAAAATAATCCGATTTCCCACAGGCTAACTTATTGATTTTACTTGCATTTTTTAAACAATGGAATTGATCCTGTGCAAAACCGCCAAATTTCCCACCGCTTAAGCGCGCTTTCTTCGGCATAAACCCACAAGATTTCCCACAGGGCGTAAAATTTTTGAAAAATTCTCTTGATTTTCATGAATGTAATTTAGGCGGACAAGAGTCGATTTAGTTAATTTACCCACTAACCAAATGGCTTAAGAATGCGCTTTTACGAGTTTACCCACCGAATTTCCCACAATAAGATCCTAAAGCCTTGGGTTTTTAAGATCTTCTCTTGTTGCACAAAGTCGTGCCAAATCGTTGAAAATACGGGTTTGTGGGAAAATCTATTAAGCCCTTGCAAGCTAACTTATTGAATTTACAAGAAATTATAAAATGCAAGGACTTTAATTTTTACTTGTCAACACCCCGCCAAGGCCCGCAGTTTAGCCATTTTCCCACAGTTTTTGAAGTTTTCCACACAGTTTCCCACAGGGAGGAGAAATATTTTTTTTGCACCCCCTTGCGCTCCACATAGCTTTCAGTTCTGAAATCGACCCCGGCCGGGTTTTGGCCCCAAAGCGCGATCTTATGCACAAATAACAATAGAAGAGCCCCGCAATTGATGCTCAGGCGCATCTTAGGACCTGCAAAGTGCTAGACTGAAACTGCGGCAGCAAAATAAAACTTAAAAGAGCCGCTCAAAGCAGTAAGGATGCCCCATGGAAGAAAAACCCCGTTGCATTATGATCGCCTCCGACGACGACAACGATGTCAGACTCCTGATCTCGCTGTTTGCCTCAGACTATACCGTGCAGACCGCCTCAAGCGGCACGAATGCCTTGTGCAGGTGGCTGCAGCATCAAGACGATCTGGCAGCCTTGTTCATCTCCCCCCGTTGCAATGACATGAGCGCCCAACTGATGCTCTATCACGCCAAACGGCAAGGCATCTTATCCAAGGCTCCCGTTTACCTTGTCTTTCATGATTATCTTCAAGAGGAGACGACCCTGGATTTTTTGCAGCTTGGGGTGCGCGACTTTATCAGGCTGCCCTCTCCTGCCGCGGCAATCAAGGCTCGGGTCAAAACCGGCATGGAGCTGTGTGCAACCAGGCGCTCGCTTGAGTACGGCCTGATGAGAAAGCAACAAGAGGCGGCGCAAAACACCAACGACTTTTTAAACCTCAACGTCAAAGTGATCTCCTCCTTGGCCGCGGCCATCGAATTTCGCTCAGGCGAGCTTGGCAGCCATATCCACACCATCAGGCTGCTGACGCGCGCCATGCTGCAAAAACTCAGGCTCAACCGCCATTTAAGCTGCGTGGGCATGTCAGATCGCACCATCGAGATCATCTCCTACTCGTCCATCTTCCACGACATAGGCAAAATCGCCATCCCCGAGGCGATCTTGAACAAGCCCGGGCCCTTGACCTATGAGGAGTATCAGATCATGAAAAACCACTCCAAAATCGGAGCTGACATCATCGAGAAGATGGATCTTAAGCAAAACCCCATCTTGGAGCATGCCTACGATATCTGCCTGCACCATCACGAGCGCTATGACGGCGGGGGCTACCCGGACGGCCTCAATGGAGACGAGATCTCCATTGCCGCGCAGGTGGTGGGTCTTGCCGACGTGTTTGATGCCTTGACGCAAGACAGATGCTATAAGGATGCCTTCAGCGTCGATGATGCCCTGTACATGATCATGCACGGCCAATGCGGGGCTTTTAATCCTGAACTTTTAAACCTGCTGCCATCGGTCATCCGCGAAAACGATCTGGATCGACCCCGCTCCGACCCGCAGTTTCCGGCAGAAGACATCGGCTCTTTGTTCTCCTGACGAACGCTCGATCTTGGGTCAGCAATTTGTTAAAAAGGCGCACAATTGCACCATCTGCGGCCCAAGCTTAAATTTTGCAAACTTTTTATGGAAATCAAAATCTTTTATCGCTAAGATGTGCCATCTTTATTCGGCACTCTTAAATTTAAGATCCTGCCGAATGGTACACTCCTAACTCACCGTCCATCCTCCGGGCGGGAAAGGAACGAGCAAGGCCCAAGTTCTGACTTAGGTCAGGTTGTTGTTCTTTTTAGAGCGTGATCCTGCAAACGGAGGCGCACTCGTCAGAGGCGTTCAAATATGAAAAAACTGATTTTGGCTTCAATGATCAGCGCATTGGTACCTTCTTTGTGCTCAGCAGACGACATCAACATTTGGAACTGGAGCGATTACATCGCCGAGAACACCGTTTCCAAGTTTGAAGAGCAAGAGTCCCTTAAGGCCAACTACACCCTCTTTGATTCCAACGAGCTGGTGGAGGCCCGTCTGCTTTCCGGGCACAGCGGCTTTGATGCAGTGATGATGGTATCTTATTATGTACCCCGTCTGGCCCAGGCAGGCGCCATCGAAAAAATTGACAAGACCAAAATCCCCAATTGGGATCTCATAGACAAGAATCGTTTGGAGCTCTTGGCCGCCATCGATCCTGACAACGACTATGCTTATCCTTATACCGAGATCACCATCGGCATCGGCTACAACAAAGAAAAGATCGCCGAGATCTTCGGGCCTGACTATCAGGTTGATTCGTGGGACTTCCTGTTCAAAAAGGAAAACTCCGACAAGCTCAAAAGCTGCGGCATCGCCGTTTTGGAGTCTCCCATCGAGATCATCTCTGCTGCCATGCACTATTTGGGCAAAGACCCTGCCTCGGAGAAGGCTGCCGATTATGCCGAAGCCAAGGCTCTGCTGACCGCTTTGGCCTCCAACACGGCTTACTTCCACTCCTCGCGCTACATCAACGATCTGGCCGCAGGCGAGGTTTGCGCCGTCATCGGCTACTCGGGCGACATTTTGCAGGCTGCCGATCGCGCCAAGAGCGCAGGGCGCGACTACACCATCGAGTACGTCTACCCCAAGGAAGGCTCGCTGTTGTGGTTTGACTGCTGGGTAGTGCCTGCCAAGGCCTCCAACTACGACAACGCCATGAAGTGGTTCAGCTTCCTGATGCAAGACGAGATTGCAGCCGAGATCTCCCACGAGACCCGCTATATTCTGCCCGTAAGAGGCGGTCTTGAGAGAATGGATGAAGACTTGAAGACCAATCCTTCGATCAATCTGTCAGAAGAGCAGATCAAAAAAGCTTACTTCGTAAAGCCTACCTCTGCCAAGGTATCGCGCATCACCAATCAGGTTTGGAACTCCATGAAGCTCAATTCCGACGTCCCGCAAAATGACGGGGAAGAAGGCTCAGGCTGGGAATAACCCTCAAGCCTTAAACCCCCGCCCCTGCGGGGGTTTTTAATTTGGGCTTTAAAAACCCCTCTCTTTGCACTCGTTGAAAAAGCTCTTTTTGCCCTCCCTTGGCCTTGCAGCGCCTCGTGCCTTACAATAGCCTCATGCATTTAAGATTATAAGGACAGGTTATGGACAGCATCTTTATTACGGGCGGCGCCTTGGGCATAGGAGAGGCCTGCGTTGCCAAGTTTTGCCATGAGGGCTGCAAGGTTACGTTTTTGGACAAGGATAAAGAGGCAGGAGAGGCTTTAGCCTCAAAACTTGACAAGGACTCGGTGTTGTTTGTTCACGGCTCCACCACCGTCAAAGAGGATATAGCGCGGGCATTAAAGCTTGGCAAAGAAAAATTCGGGGGCTTTGACGCCCTCTTTTGCAATGCCGGGGTGCATAAATCCAATACCGTGCTCTCCATCACCGACGAAGAGCTTTTGGATCACATCAACATCAACATCGTCGGCAACGTCAACACGCTGCGCCTGGCCGTCCCCTATCTTATCGAAAACGGCAAGGGAGCAATCGTCATCAATGCATCCGATCAGGCGGTCATCGGCAAGGCCCACTCTTTCTCCTACGGTCTGACCAAGGGAGCCTTGGGGCAGATCGTCAAAAGCCTGGCCATCGATCTTGCCCCTTACAACATCAGGGTGACGGCCGTGTGCCCGGGCACCATTCGCACGCCTCTGGTCGACAAGATCTTCAACAGGGTCTGCCAAGGCGATCCGCAAAAGATCAAAGAGGAGCTGGCCGCCGAAGATGCGCTCTTCTTGCGAGGCTCCATGGGCCGCCCCGAAGAAGTGGCCGAGCTTGTGTACTTTTTGGCAAGCGACAAGGCCTCCTTCATTACAGGCTCGCAGCATCTGATAGACGGCGGACTGTGCTGCGGCTGACCAATCAAAGCGCCTTAATCTTAATGAGCAGCATTGCCCCCGGGCTTTAACGCTTTGATTTTGTTTATTATTTTGAATAAGTTCTCAGAATATCGAGACAGCCTTTCCCGGATTTGCGCCCGGGAAGTGCTCTTTTTTGTGCGCGTGTGCAAAATTTGCATTCAAACTGTTTGAATGTGATCACATATCAGCCCGGTCAGGCCATGTCTTTGTGAGGGCGCCCTCTACAATGATCTTAAGAGAGCGCAGGCTTAAACGTGCGTTCAATGTACTGCTGCTGTAAGGATTTCCTTATGCCACGTTATTTATGGTTTATCATCGCCGCAATCGGTCTTATTGCAGGCTACTACATTTACGGGCGCTTCGTCGAATCGGTATTTGCACCTGATCCCAAGCGCAAGACTCCTGCCATCGTCAATAACGACGGCGTAGACTATGTGACCATGCCAAGGTGGAAACTTTGGCTTATTCAGCTTTTGAACATCGCAGGCGTGGGCCCGGTCTTCGGTCCGATCATGGGCGCCTTGTACGGTCCTGCCGCCTTGCTGTGGGTGGTATTCGGCTCCATCTTTGCAGGTGCCGTGCATGACTATTTTTCGGGCATGCTCTCGGTGCGCTACAACGGTGCCAACGTTCCGGCCATCGTAGGCTACAACCTAGGCAACCTTGCCAAGCAGCTCATGAAGCTGTTTGCAACCTTGCTGCTTTTGCTCGTGGGCGTGGTTTTTGCCACCGCTCCTGCAGGCCTCCTCGCCCAGCTTACTCCCGATGCCTTGGACTTCGTCTTCTGGCTGTGCGTCATCTTCTTTTATTATTTCATCGCAACCTTGGTGCCCATCGACAAGCTCATCGGCCGCATCTATCCTTTCTTTGGCGCTTTGCTCATCATCATGGCCGTCGGCATCACCTTTACCCTCTTTACTTCGCGCAACGAGGACTTCTACTCTTGGGCCGAGTGGGGCGTCAACCAGCACCCTCAGGATCTGCCGCTGTGGCCTCTGATGTTCATCACCATCGCCTGCGGTGCCCTGTCAGGCTTCCACGCCACTCAGTCGCCTCTGATGGCCCGCTGCATGGAAAATGAAAAAGAAGGCCGCTTCGTATTCTATGGCGCCATGATCGCCGAAGGCTTCATCGGCCTGGTATGGGTAACCGTGGGCATGACCTTCTACAAAGATCCCTACTCCCTTTTGGGCGCCATCAACGCCGGCACCGCATCGGCCGTGGTTTATAAAAGCTCAATTGAGCTGATGGGCTCCTTTGGCGGCGTGCTGGCCATCTTGGGCGTAATCGTGCTGCCAATTACCTCAGGCGACACCGCCTTCAGAGCAGCCCGTCTGACCATTGCCGAAACTTTGGGCATGTCGCAGGCCAAGCCTGCAAGGCGCCTTATCATCGCCATTCCTCTGTTTGCCGTGGGCATTGCCCTCTCGCAGATCGACTTTAACATCATTTGGCGTTATTTTGGCTGGTCCAATCAGACTTTAGCAGGCATCATGCTGTGGGCCTGCGCAGCCTACCTGTATCGGCACGGAAAGCTGCACTGCATTTGCTCGATCCCTGCCACCTTGATTACGGCAGCCTGCGTAACCTATATTCTTTACGAGTCTAACATGGGCTTCGGCCTGGACATCCTGGTGTCAGAAGTCATGGGCATCACAGTTGCCGCCATCTGTCTGATCTCGTTTTTGAAGTTTGGCAAAAATGAAGTGGCAGGCGCTCCCATGAACTGCTAGCACTCATAAAGACACTCTTGCAAAGCCGGGCCCTGCCCGGCTTTGTGCATCTTGGGCAAACCGTGACCGATGAGGCAGATAAAGATCTGCCCGCTCTTTGAGCGCCCGCATCCGCGCCGCCCCTCAAAGTGCACAAGGCATGCCCCAAAATCTGCCTGCACCAAAATTGTTCAGCACCAAGCACGGGCAGATATTTTTGCATGCTGTCAAACAGTGCATAATTAAGATCTAGATTTGATTGATATGATCTATATAGTGCGTTTTTTGAAGGTTAATTGCCCTGTCTTCTATACATTCTTGGTATAAAGATAATTTTAATAGCATTTATTGTGTTCAAAGCTCGTATTTTTCAGTGCGCTTTTAAAATACAGCCTGCACCATAATCAGGGCAATATGCTCCATAACGAGGCTTAAAGCGTTTTCGGAATTTTTGCCATTATGATAGTCACAAAAATCAATTTAGGAGCAACAAAAATGGATTTTTCAGCAATCAAGAGTTTAATCGAAGAGAAAGGCTTGGTGTTTGCCGATCTGCGCTTTGTCGATACCAAGGGCAAGGAAATGCACATCAGCCTGCCCATCGAAGCGGTCGATGAGGAATTCTTCTCTCAGGGCAAGATGTTTGACGGTTCGTCAATCGCCGGTTGGAGAGGCATTGACAAGTCAGACATGGTGCTGATGCCCGATAGCGATACCATCTTCGTTGATCCTTTCTACGAAGATCCTACCTTGGTCATCAGATGCGACATTTTGGATCCGCAAACCCTGTCAGGTTACGACCGCGATCCCCGCTCGGTAGCACGCCGCGCCGAAGCTTATCTGAAGTCCACCGGCATCGGCGATGAAGCCTGCTTCGGCCCTGAGCCCGAGTTCTTCTTGTTTGACGACATCCGCTTTAAGACCTCCATGAGCGGCAGCATGGTCGCCATCGACGACATCGAGGCCTCCTGGAACACCGACAAGGTTTATGCCGAGGGCAATACCGGCCATCGTCCTGCTGTCAAGGGCGGCTACTTCCCCGTTCCTCCGGTAGATTCTTCGCAAGACATCCGTTCGGCCATGTGCCTTATCATGAAGCAATTAGGCCTGGTCTTGGAAGCCCACCACCACGAAGTTGCCAGCTGCGGCCAAAACGAGATCGCCACCCGCTTCAATACCCTGACCAAGAAGGCCGATGAAGTATTGATCTACAAGTATGTAGTGCAAAACGTTGCCCATCAGTACGGCAAGACTGCCACCTTTATGCCCAAGCCCATCATGGGCGACAACGGCTCGGGCATGCACTGCCATCAGTCCATCAGCAAGAACGGCGTCAACATCTTCGCAGGCAACGGCTATGGCGGCCTGTCTCAGGAAGCTTTGTGGTACATCGGCGGCATCATCAAGCACGCCAAGGCCCTCAATGCATTCACCAACCCTGCCACCAACTCCTACAAGCGTCTGGTTCCCGGGTTTGAAGCCCCGGTAATGCTGGCCTACTCGGCCTCCAACCGCTCGGCCTCCATCCGCATCCCTTATGCCTTAAATCCCAAGGCTGCCCACATCGAGGTCCGTTTCCCCGACTGCATGGCCAACCCTTACCTGGCATTTTCCGCCATGCTGATGGCAGGCTTGGATGGCATCGAGAACAAGATCAACCCGGGCGACCCTATGGACAAGAACCTGTACGATCTGCCGCCTGAAGAGGCTGCCGCCGTTCCTCAGGTTTGCGGCTCCCTGACCGAAGCCATCGCTGCTTTGAAGGCCGATCACGAATTTTTGACCAAGGGCGGCGTCTTCTCCGAGGACTTCATCAACTCTTACATCGAGCTCAAGCAAGGCGAGATCAACAAGATCAACACCACTCCTCACCCTGCCGAATTCGAGCTTTACTATTCACTTTAATCTTAAACCTTATAAGGCCCGCCTCCCGTAAGGGGGGCGGGCTTTGCTGACACATGCAGGACAATTTATTCTATGACCGATCAAGGCTTATACGACCGCAGCAACGAACATGATGCCTGCGGTGTAGGCTTTATTGCCAATATCAAGGGTAAGAAGAGTCACGGCATAGTGCGCGAGGGTCTTGAGATCCTCAAGAATCTTACTCACCGCGGCGCGGTGGGAGCCGATCCGCTGCAAGGCGACGGTGCCGGCATTCTCATTCAAATTCCTGACGAACTGTATCGCGATGACATGCTGACCTCCTTGGGGGTCAAACTGCCTCCTTTGGGCGAATACGGCGTAGGCATGGTATTTTTGCCTCAGGAAGAGGCCTCCCGCCACGCCTGCCAAGAAGAAATCGAAAGGGCAGTGCAAGCGGAGGGACAGATTATTTTGGGCTGGCGCGACGTGCCCGTCAACAAAGCCCTGCCCATGTCCAAAACCGTCAAGGACAAGGAGCCTGTGATCCGCCAGATCTTCATCGGTCACAGCCCTGACATCCTGGTAACCGATGCTTTTGAACGCAAGCTTTACCTCATCAGAAAAAGAAGCTCCATTGCCATCGCCAGCCTGCACTTAAAGCACTGCAAGGAATTTTATATTCCCTCGTTGTCGGCGCGCACCGTGGTTTACAAAGGCCAGCTGCTCGCCTCGCAGGTGGGGCAATACTATCGCGACCTGACCGACAGCCGCACCAAGTCTGCCTTGGCCGTCATCCACCAGCGTTTTTCGACCAATACTTTCCCGCAGTGGTCTTTGGCCCATCCTTTCCGCATGATCGCCCACAACGGCGAGATAAACACCCTGCGCGGAAACTTCAACTGGATTCAGGCAAGACAAAAGCACATCAGCTCTCCCTTGTTCGGCGACGAATTGTCAAAAGTGTGGCCTCTGATCTTCCAAGGCCAGTCCGACAGCGCCTCATTTGACAATGCCTTTGAGCTTTTAACCATGTCGGGCTACTCTTTGCCGCAGGCTGCCATGATGCTGATCCCCGAGGCTTGGGAAAAGAACCATCAGATGAACGAGAAGCTTCGGGCCTTCTATGAATACCATGCGGCCATGATGGAGCCGTGGGACGGACCTGCGGCCATCGTCTACACCGACGGCCGTCAGATCGGCGCGGCCTTGGACCGCAACGGTCTGCGCCCTGCCCGTTACCTCATCACCGAAGATGACACCATCATTTTGGCATCCGAGTCAGGCACTCTGCCCGTGGACGAGTCCAAGATAGTCAAAAAGCACCGCTTGGAGCCCGGGCGCATGCTCTTAATCGACATGGAGCAGGGGCGCATCATCGGCGACGAGGAGATCAAGACCACCTTGTCGACCATCAAGCCCTACCAAGAGTGGGTGGACAAATTGCGCATACGCCTTGACGACATCCACGAGGTGCCAAAAGGCGATGAGCACAGCTTAAAGCTCTCCGATGAGATGAAAGTCTTCGGCTACACCCGCGAAGATCTTGACCGCATCTTAAAAGGCATGGCCCAAAACGGCGCCGAGCCCATCATGTCCATGGGCAACGATTCGCCTTTGGCCGTCTTGTCCGAGCGCCCGCGCCTTATTTACGATTACTTCAGGCAAATGTTTGCCCAGGTTACCAATCCTCCCATCGACCCCATTCGCGAGGAAATGGTCACCTCCCTGATTTCCTTCATCGGGCCGCGTCCTGACCTTTTGGACATCATGGCCATCAATCCGCCGGTGCGTCTTGAAGTGGATCAGCCGATTCTAAGCTGCGCCCACATGGAGCGCATCCGCCACATTGCCTCGTTTACCGAGCACAAGTTCAAGTCCAGGGAGCTTGACATCACCTATCCTCTCTCTTGGGGCGTCAACGGCATTGAAGCGCGCCTGGCCTCCATCAAGGCTGCCGCCATCGATGCCATCAAGAGCGGCGTCAACATCCTTATCATCAGCGACCGCAAGGTTAACCGCCAAAGAGTGGCCATCCCTGCGCTTTTGGCCACCTCGGCCGTGCATCAGTGCCTGGTTGAACATGGCTTGAGAACCTCCTCGGGTCTGGTGGTCGAGACCGGCTCTGCCCGCACCGTGCATCATTTTGCCCTCCTGGCAGGATACGGCGCCGAAGCCGTGCACCCCTACACCGCCCTCAAGGTGGTCAGAAGCTTTGCCAAGAACCCCTCCCAAGAGGACGAATACGAGCACAACTACATCAAGGCCGTTGACAAGGGCCTCAACAAGATCATGGCCAAGATGGGCATTTCCACCTACATGTCCTACATCGGCGCCCAGATCTTCGAGGCGGTGGGCCTGTCTTCTGATTTCGTGCACGATTACTTTACCAACACCCCCACCGCCATCGAGGGCGTGGGTCTGTTTGACATTGCCAAGGAGGCCGTGACCATTCACGAGCAGGCCTTCAAAGACATCACCTGTCAAGATCAGACTTTAAGCTCGGGAGGCGATCTGGTCGACCGCGCCGACGGCGAGGCCCACATGTGGACCTACGAGGCCGTGGTGCATCTGCAAAGAGCCGTGCGCAACAACGATTACGAGGAGTACCAAAAGTACGCGGCCATCATCAACGACAAGAGCTCGCGCCTGATGACCTTAAGGGGCCTGTTAAAGTTCAAGCCCAAAGGCCCTGCGATCCCCTTGGAGGAAGTTGAAAGCGCCAATGACATCGTCAAACGCTTTGCCACCGCCGCCATGTCCATGGGCTCCATTTCGGCAGAAGCCCATGCCACTTTAGCCCTGGCCATGAACCGCATCGGCGGCATGTCAAACTCAGGCGAAGGCGGCGAAGATCCCAAGCGCTTTGAGACCATCGAGCGCGACTGCACCTTAGTTGATGTCTTGGGCGAAAACGCCGTGGTGCCCATCAAGCTTCACAAGGGCGACTCTCTGCGCTCCAAGGTAAAACAGGTGGCATCAGGCCGCTTCGGCGTCACCGCAGATTACCTTGACAGCGCAGACTTGATTCAAATCAAGATGGCCCAGGGCGCCAAGCCAGGCGAAGGCGGACAGCTGCCCGGCCACAAGGTATCCCCCTACATCGGCTACCTGCGTCACAGTCTGCCTGGCATCGGCCTGGTATCGCCTCCGCCTCATCACGACATTTACTCCATCGAAGATCTGGCCCAGCTCATCTACGACTTAAAGTCCGTAAGCCCCCGCTCCAAGATCTCCGTCAAGCTGGTGGCCCAAAACGGCATCGGCACCGTGGCTGCGGGCGTGGCAAAGTGCAAGGCCGATCACATCGTGATCTCAGGTCACGACGGCGGCACGGGCGCTGCCCCCATAAACTCGGTCAAGCACACGGGCTCTGCTTGGGAGATCGGGCTTTCTGAGGTTCAGCAGACCTTGTGCCTCAACCAGCTGCGCTCGCGCGTGCGCGTCCAGGTTGACGGGCAGATCAAAACGGGCCGCGACGTGGTCATCGGCGCCATCTTGGGCGCAGACGAGTTCGGCTTCGGCACCGCGCCTTTGGTGTGCTTAGGATGCCTTATCATGCGCAAGTGCCAAAAGAACACTTGTCCTGCAGGCATCGCCACCCAAGATCCTGATCTTCGCAAACAATTTGTGGGACAGCCTGAAAACGTCATCAACTACTTCTACTTTGTGGCAAGAGAAGTGCGCCAGATCATGGCTTCCCTGGGCGTGCGCAACTTCAACGATCTCATCGGCCACACCGAGCTTTTGGTGCAGGACAACTTAAAGCAGTTTGAAAAGAGCCGCAATTTGTCCTTCAAGAAGATCCTCTTTAAGGTCCAAAGCCCCGATTCTTCTTACCAGACCGTCGAGCAGGTGCACGAGATAGACAAGTCCTTGGACTTCAAGTTTGCCCCGCAGGTTGAAAAGGCCTTAAACGAAGGGCACAACCTGGTCATCGAGCACAATGTGGTCAACGTCAACCGCTCGGTGGGCACTTATTTGTCGGGCCTCATCACAAGAAAGGGTGTTGATCTGCAAGATCACGCCATCACCTTGAAGTTGCACGGCACCGCAGGACAGAGCGCGGGCGCCTTCTTAAAGAAGGGCCTGACCTTAAGCCTGCGCGGCGAGGCCAACGACTATGTGGGCAAGGGCCTCTCAGGCGGCATCATCTCCATTTGCAAGGATGAAAACTTCCGAGGCAGGGCTGATGAAAACATCATCGCAGGCAACACCTGCCTGTACGGCGCCACCTCGGGCAAGGCCTTTATCAGCGGCCGCGTGGGCGAGCGATTTGCCGTGCGCAACAGCGGCGCCTCCTGCGTGTGCGAGGGCTTGGGCGATCACGGCTGCGAGTACATGACAGGCGGCACCGTGGTGGTTTTGGGCACAACCGGGCGCAATTTTGCAGCCGGCATGTCAGGCGGCATCGCTTATGTCTATGACCCCTGCGATGCGCTCAAAGGCAATTTAAGCAGCGGTCAGTTTGAGGTGGTGCGTCTTGGCACCCCCGAGGCTCAAGGCTCTTTGTGCCATGACGGCTATGCCGATAAAGAGCTGCTCAAGGCTCTTTTGACCGAGCACCAAGAACTGACCTCAAGTCAAAAGGCTCAAGAGATCCTCGCTTCTTTTGAGGAGAATTTAAGCTCCTTTGTCAAAGTGATGCCGCTTGAGTATCGCAAGGCCTTAAGTGCTTTAAAGGAGGGACGCTAAGATGGGCTTTGAACGCGGATTTATGGAGTACGGGCGCATTGAGCCTCAGCACGAAGACAAGGCCTCGCGCGTAAAGCACTTTAACGAGTTCATCAAGACTTTGTCGGATGCGGACATCAAGATCCAAGCAGGCCGCTGCATGGATTGCGGCATTCCTTTTTGCTCGCATATTTGTCCTTTGCACAACATCATGCCCGAGTTTAATCAGGCCATGTGCGATGGCGATTTTGACAAAGCCTATGAGATCATCGAGCTTACCAACAACTTCCCCGAGATCACAGGCAGGATCTGCCCTGCCCTCTGCGAGGAAGGCTGTACCTTGGGCCTGCACCGAGAGCCTGTGGGCATCAAGTCGGTTGAGCGCAAGATTGCAGACTATGCCATCGACAAGGGCCTCATTAAGCCCAGGCTCCCCAAGAAGCTGACAGGCTTTAAGGTTGCCATCGTGGGCTCCGGGCCTGCTGCTTTATCCTGCGCCCAAGAGCTGTGCAGGCTTGGGCACGAGGTGAGCGTCTTTGAGAAAAACGATCACATAGGCGGCCTCTTGCGCTACGGCATTCCCGATTTCAAGCTCTCCAAAACCATCATCGATCGCAGATTAAGCCAGATGGAGGCCGAGGGCGTCACCTTTTTGACCAAGACCCTGGTCGGCAACCCCGAGGATCTTGAGCCAGGAGTCCGCTCTGATGCAGTGTCTGCCATCAAACCGCATACCCTGATGGAGCAGTTTGATGCGGTGGTGCTGTGCCCGGGATCCGAAGCTCCCCGCGATCTGCCCCTGCCCGGGCGCAATCTTAAAGGGATCCACTTTGCCTTGGACTTTTTGATTGCCCAAAACCGCGAAAACGCAGGCTTGGAGCCCAATCCCATCGATGTCAAAGGCAAAAAGGTTCTGGTCATAGGCGGCGGCGAGACAGCCTCAGACTGCATCGGCACCTCCATTCGCAACGGGGCGCGTGAAGCGGTGCAGGTGGATTATCACGACGAGTTGCCTTTGCAGGTCGATCCTTTTGACTCGTGGCCTTATTGGAAGAAGATCAAACGCACTTCCACCTCGCAGGAGGAGGGGTGCGTAAGGCTCTTCTCCACCAATACCACCTCCTTTGAGGACGACGGACAAGGCAGAGTCAAGGGCATTCATACCGTCAAGATCACCTGGGGCCCGGGGCGCAAAACCACCCCTATCGAGGGCACCGAAGACTATATCGACGGGCAGGTGATTTTGATTGCCATGGGTTATGCCCATCCTTCGGCCTCGCTGGTCAAGGCTTTCGGGCTGAAGACTGACAATCGGGGCAACATTTTGGCCGCAACCCGCGGCGAGAAGGCCTATCAGACCTCCATCCCCAAGGTCTTTGCCGCAGGCGACGGCCGCAAAGGGCAGTCGCTGGTGGTCTATGCCCTGGCAGAAGGACGCGAGTGCGCCCGCAGCGTGCACCGCTTTTTGACTCAAAAAATTTAAATAACTGCTGTGTCAGATCTCATATTTAGAGATCATCGCCAAAGGAGCCGCAAGGCTCCTTTGTTTTGCCCGCATCTTTAAGATCTTGCCCCGCCCTTGTCGCGGCGCACCCTGCCCCATAAATTTGACACACCGTTTAAATTTGACACGCGCCTTGGTGCATCAAGTGTCATGCGCCTCATTTGGATTTAGAATTAACGCAATGTCATAAGGAGTATCACATGAGCGCTGTAGTCGTGAAATTGAGTGCTTTGCAAAAACAACAAATAGGATCGGCTCTGATTGCCTCAAGGCGCGAACTTCACAAGATAGCCGAGCCTGCCTTTAACGAATGGCTCACTTTAAACTATCTGGTCAACGCCTTAAAAGACTCGGATGCAATCAAACTGTCCTTTATTGATCAACAGTTAGTGCTCAATCTTATGGAACAGGGCTATGCGCCCCTGCCCGTCAACCAAGACGTCCCTGCCCTGCACTTTTTCATGGGCCGCAAGGTTGTGATCCCGGGGCTGTGCGCCCAAATCAAGATCAAAGAAGAAGGCAAAACCATTGCCATCAGGGCCGACATGGACGGCCTGCCCATCAAAGAGAGTACTTGTGAAGATCATCGTCCTTATGCGCTGCACTTTGCATCCCAAGGCTCCTGCTGCCACGCCTGCGCCCATGACGGGCATATGGCGGTCGCCTTGCAGCTGTGCAGATTCATCGCTCAAAACAAGGAGCTCTTAAAGGACACCGATGTTGCGAGGGTGCGCTTTATCTTCCAGGGTGCAGAAGAAGGCTGCCAGGGCGCGCGCATCGTCGCTGCGACCCCCTTTTTAGACGGGGTCGATGAGATCTATTGCTTTCATTTGGGCATGGGACTTAAAAGCGGCACCGTGGCGGCCAATACCGAGCGCTTTTTGTCAACCTTGAAGTTTGATTTGAAGGTCACAGGCAAAAAGGCCCACGCAGGCCACCCTCAGCTTGGCGTCAACGCGGGGGCTTTTTTGTGCTCCTTTATCTGCAAAGCCCTCAAGCTCATGGATCCAAATGAAGGGCGGCTCATCAACTTTTCAAACATCTTTGTGCCCGGGGCTCGCAACGTCATCCCCGATGAGGCCTCGGCCCAAGGCGAGCTTAGAGCTTTGAGCTCCCAAAAACTTTTTGAAGTTGAACAGATGATCTCATCATTGCTTGATGAGCACAAACAAAAGTTTGAGGGCTCAGGTTATGCCTTCATGCCCTGCGGCCATGCCTGCGAGATCCAAAGCGATCAGAGACTCATTGATGTCATCGGGGAGCGCACCTTGGCACTTGGTTTGAAGCTTGAGCCAAGCTTTGCCTTTAATGCCTCAGAAGATGCCTCGCTTCTTATCTCCAAGGTGCAGAAGGCAGGAGGGGCCGGCGTGTATTTTGTGGTGGGCTCCGACCTTAAGGCTCCCCATCATCACAGCGCCTTTGATTTTGACGAAAACTCCCTCAAAGATGCCTTTGCCCTGCTCTGTGAGGCCTGCAGGATCAGGCTGGATCTCAATACCCCCTAAGCCCTGCGCGGCGCAACACGGCAGGATTGCCATTTATAG
>CAZYXT010000050.1:0-17045 GCA_964651505.1 uncultured Enterobacterales bacterium | reverse complement strand
CTTTTAGTTTTCTATCATTTTTGCTTTAATTTATTGAAATAAATTTTTCATTATGAGGTTAGATATGTTACTCAAAGACAAAGTTGCATTGATTTCAGGCGGCAGCCGCGGCATCGGCTATGCCATCTCCAAGCTTTTCTTCGAGCAGGGCGCAACCGTAATCATCATGTCGCGCAATCTTGAGAAGCTCAAGCAGAGCGCCGCCGAAATCGACAAGAACGGCGAAGGCCGCTGCATCGCCGTCCAAGGCGACGTAGGCAACAAGGAATCAGTCGATAAGGCCATGGCCGAGATCAAGTCCAAGTACAGCGTGGACATCCTCGTCAACTGCGCCGGCATCAATCTGCGCGGCCCCCTTGAGACCATGCCTTATGAGACCTGGCAAAAGGTTCTCGACGTCAACCTCACAGGCGCCTTCCTGCTCACCCAGCACTGCTTTGAGATGATGAAGCAAAAAGGCGGCGGCAAGATCGTCAACATCGCCTCATTGATGTCCGAGATTGCCCGTCCCACCATCTCCCCTTACGTAGCCTCCAAGGGCGGCATCAAGATGTTCACCAAGGCCATCGCCATCGATTGGGCCAAATACAACATTCAGGCCAATGCCGTGATCCCGGGCTACATCTCAACGGAGATGAACACTCCTTTGATTGAAGATCCCAAGTTCAATCAATTCATCATCGACCGCACTCCTGCAGGCCGCTGGGGCAAGCCCGAGGAAGTTGCTCAGGCCGTGCTGTTCTTCGCATCCCCCTGCGCAGACTTCATCACAGGCCAGCTCGTTGCCGTTGACGGCGGCATCTTGGCAGCCCTCTAAGAGAAAGCGCAGCTTAAGCTGCCTCTTCACAGACATGGCAGGGCCAAAAGCCCTGTCTTGTTTTTCTCCCCCTTAGCTTTTGCTCCCTTAAGATCTTCATTTTCTTCACCGCTTTTTCATTGCAAAGATTGAGCATATCTCATGGGCAAGTTCTTTAAGATCTCCTACAATACAGATGAGGAGTGATTATGGCCAATTCAATCTTAATCGTCGCCCCCTACAAAAAACTGGCTCAGACGGCCGCGCGGGTCTTGCGCAGGCTCAACTTGGAGATCCCGGTAGTCATAGGCAATGACTCAGAGGGGATCTCTCAGGTTAAAAACTTTGAGGACAAAAAGATCCTGATAAGCCGCGGCGGCACCTCGCGCCTGCTTGCAGCCAAGTACCCAGGGCGCACCATCATCGATCTGCGCGCGTCCTTTGCCGACATTTCCCGAGGCATCGCCCAGCTCATCGCCCAAGGCTGCACCAACATCGCAATCATCACCCACGACAACATCATCGGCATGGGAGACTCGACCATCTCCTTTGGCGCCAAGCGGGTGCAGGTCATCCCCTGCTCTTCTTTCATGGAAATCGAGTACCGGGTGGAAAACAAGGTCAAAGAAGGCATAGACGGAGTGGTGGGCTGTTTTTTTGCCGTCAAGACCGCCAAAAACCTGGGGGTTAAGGCCTGCTTTATCGATCTTGACGTCTCGACCTTTGAAGAGGCCCTGCTCAAGGCTCTCACCTTAGATGCCACCTTTCATGAGCATGACGAGGCCCTCGAGCTCTTGCACAGCCTCATAGGCAACCTTGAGGAGGGGATCATCATCTTTGAAGATCACAAAACCCCGTCCTTTTATAACGAGGCTGCCTCCAAGATCTTCAGCGGCATCGAGCAAGACAGCTGGCATGTCCCCATCGAAAAATATTTGTACTCCGCCCGCCGCTCCCCGCACGTGGTTACCGTCAATCAGCGCCAATGCGTGCTCAGAACCGTGCTCCTGCCTTTTGCCGTGCCGCGCGTCATGGCGATCATGCAAGAGGGGAGGGTCATCGAGCAATCAGAAAAGGCCATGCGCACGGCCGCATATGCCAAAGGACTGTATGCCAAGACCCGCTTTGGTGATCTTTTGCTTGAAGATCCTGCCATGCGCAAAACGGCTGAGCTTGCCCAAAAATACGCCCTGTCCGATTCGACCATTCTCATCGGCGGCGAGACGGGCGTGGGCAAGGAAGGCTTTGCCCAAAGCATTCACAATGCCTCCTTGCGCTCGCACATGCCCTTCGTGTCGGTCAATTGCGCGTCTCTGCCGCAGGGGCTGATCGCCTCCGAATTGTTCGGCTATGTCGAAGGCGCCTTCACGGGGGCGCGTCAGGAAGGCAAAAAAGGCCTGTTTGAACTGGCACAAGGCGGCACCATCTTCTTAGATGAAATAACCGAGATCCCTTTGGAGGTGCAGGGACAGTTTTTGCGCGTCCTCCAAGAGCGCGAGGTCATGCGCGTGGGCGACGATCGCCTCATTCCCCTGGACATCAGGGTCATTTGCGCCTGCAATCAAAACATCCTGCCTTTGTGCGAGGAGGGCAGATTCCGCTACGACCTTTACTATCGCATCAATGTGTTAAAGCTGCGCATTCCGCCTCTAAGGCAGCGGCCTTTGGATATCATTCCCCTCTTTAAGCGCTTTATGGGCGAAAACTTAAAAGGCGCCGAGGCTGTCATCGAGCCTGAGGCACAAAAGCTTTTGCTCTCCTACGATTTCCCAGGGAACGTGCGCGAATTGCGCAACATAGCCGAGATCTGCTCTTTTCACGGACCGCAGGTTAAAAGAGCGGTGCTTGAAAGCTGCTTAAACCCCGATCAGATAGAAACAGGAGAGAAGAGGCGCACCATGACATTGGAAGTCCCCGAGGATGCCACGGCAGAACAAGTGGTCAAAGCCTATCTTAAAAAACTTAATCTGCATCACAGCCTAAAGGAGACGGTCAAGATCTCAGGTCTCTCGCGCACCACGGTGTGGCGCAAGCTCAACGAGCAGTAAAAAAGCCTTCTGCCCAAAAAATGAGCATGGCCAAGGATAATCTTATTGCATCGCCCCTCTTTAACTTATTGATATTGCAGGCAAAATTTTAAAACCTCTTGCGATGACAGTTCCCGGGCCAAGCTTGGGTGCAATGGCTTTCGGTTTTGTAAAACAAAACCCTCACAACGCCCTGCTCCCTTTTGAAATGTGAAGCGCGCCTTGTTTTTCTGTTTCAAATTTAATCATGCCAAAACACCAAGCAAAAGCAATGTTGTTTCAATATTAAACAAACGTTTTTGAGACCTGTTTTAAAATTTTGAGTAAAATCAATAAGTTAGCGCAATGGCACGCCTTTTGCTCCTTGGGGCGTTATCAACAGCAACTTATCGAACAAGGATGTAGTGTTATGATTAAATTCAAGCTCACATTATTGGCAGCTGCCGCCGCTTTGGCTCTGAGCGGCTGCGGCGGGGACAACAGCTCTTCTTCGGGAAGATCGGAAAGCAAGGCTGCCACACCTGCCAAGGCCGCTCCCGTGGTCTTGCGCGTAGGCTATGAGAACCACCCCGGGGAGCCTTTTGACCAAGGCTGCGTCAAGTGGAAGGAGCTTTTGGAGGAGAAGTCGGGCGGCACCATGCAAATTGAGCTGTACCCCTCCTCGCAGCTTGGTTCCAAAGACGACATCATGGACATGATGGTCGCAGGCGAGCCTGTCTGCACCCTCACCGACGGCGCTTTCTACTATGACCGCGGCGTCTATGACATGGGCATCGTGTTCGGTCCTTTCTTGTTTGGCTCCTGGGAAGAGGCTTTCAAGCTCAATCACAGCGCCTGGTATCAAGAGCAGAGCAAGCTCTTGGCTCAAAAAGCCCACATTCAGATCTTGTCAACCGACTGGCGTTACGGCGCGCGCCATACTCTGACCATCAAGCCTGTCAATAAGATTGATGACTTTAAAGGTCTTAAGATCCGCGTTCCTACCAACAACATTCAGGTAAAGGGCTTTGAGGTATTGGGCGCCACCCCCACTCCCATGGCCTTGGGCGAGGTTTACACCTCCATTCAGCAAGGCACCATTGACGGCGTGGAAAACCCTCTGGCGGTTTTGTACAACGGCAAGTTCCATGAGGTTGCAAAGTATTTGCTGTTGGACGGGCACGTCTACAATGTCACCAACCTGGTAGTGGGCGTCGATTTTTGGAACTCCCTCACAGCCGATCAGCAAAAGCTCCTAAAGGAGACTTGCGATGAGGCTGCCGCCTATCAAAATCAAGTCCAAGAAAAGACCGAAGCTGAGATCTTAAAGAAGTTTGAAGAAGAAGGCGTCACCATCACCTCTCCTTCGGATCAATTCAGGCAAGAGCTCATCGAAGCTTCCAAGAAGTTCTATACCCTGCCCGATTTCTCCGACTGGTCGGAAAACCTTTACGATACCGTAAAGGCCAACATGCAGTAATTTTTGCGGTGCCGCCAAAGCGGCGCCATCCTCTTTAATACGGTGCTTTTTTTAAAGCGCTTAGGGAGTTTTTGTCTATGAATAAAGCCAGGCTTATAGGCAATTTGGACATGATTTTGGCCGGCATCATGCTGGTTGTCCTGATTGTCGTTACCTTCGGCGGCGTCATCATGCGCTACATCTTAAATCACCCGCTGATGTGGGCCGAAGAGGTGCAGCTGTGGTGCTTCTTGTGGGTCACATTCCTTGGGGCAGGCGCCGCTTTTCGCTGCGGCAGCCACGTGGCCGTGGAAATCGTCTTTGACCTGTTGCCCAAGAGCATTCAGAAGATCCTGATCGCCATCAACTACATCATCGTGATGGGCATTTTGATTTATTTGTTCTTCTTGGGATTTGATCTGTTGGCTTTGATGATCAAGATCGGCAAGACCACCGCCATTTTGCGCATTCCCATGTCCTTTATCAACGCCGTGGTCCCGGCAGGCTGCCTCATCATGATGGTAAGCACCACCTGCGATCACTATGTGCGCTATATCCGCAAAGGCATCAATCCGGAAAAAGAGGAGGCCTGATCATGGATTTTGTGGTTGGATTAAGCTCTGTTTTAATGCTGGTATTTCTCTTCATGAGACTGCCTGTTTTTATCGCCATCTTGGGCGCGGCCGTGGTGTACTTTGCCATTCACCAAGAATTGAACAGCGTCATCTTGGTTCAAAGAATCATCGCAGGCTCGCAGTCCATTCCGCTTTTGGCGATCCCCTTTTTCGTGTGCGCAGGCGTGTTCATGAACTACACGGGCGTCACCAAGAGGATCATCGACTTTTGCGAATCGATTGTGGGCAACATCATAGGCGGCATCGGCCATGTTACCGTCCTCGTAGCCACCCTGATGGGCGGTTTGTCGGGGTCGAACCTTGCAGACGCGGCCATGGAAGCTAAGATGCTGGTACCCGAGATGGAAAAAAGAGGCTTTTCAAGGGCCTTTGCTTCCGTCCTGGTAGCCACTTCGGCCATCATCACTCCTCTGATCCCGCCCGGGATTGCGATGATTATTTACGGCTCCATCGCCAATGTCTCCATCGGCAAACTCTTTGTCGCAGGGATCGGCCCGGGCCTCATTTTGTGCGTATTGTTGATGATCCTGGTAGGCTTTGTCTCCTATAAAAGAGGGTACAGGAGCCCCGTTAAGGTCGACACCTCTCCTAAGCGGATCCTGACCACCTTCAAGGGCGCCTTCCTGCCTTTGTGCCTGCCCATCATCATTATCGGCGGCATCCGCATCGGCGCTTTCACCCCCACCGAGGCAGGCGCCGTTGCCATCGTTTACTCCTTGATGCTGGGCGTGGTTTACCGGGAGATGCGCTTTAAGGACATCATCACCGGATTGAAGGAAACCATCCTGACCTCAGCTTCGATCATGCTCATCATCGGCGCCGCTTCGGCCTTTGCCTGGGTGCTGACCCGCGAGCGCGTGCCTCAGTATTGCACCGAGCTTTTCATCGATCACTTAAACAGCGCCGTCATCTTCTTGCTGTGCGTCAACATCTTCTTGCTGCTGGTGGGCATGTTCATTGAAGGCAACGCGGCCATGATCATCTTGGTGCCCCTGCTGGCCCCGCTGGCCCGTCACTTCGGCATCGACGAGATCCAGTTTGCCATGGTCGTCATCTTCAACTTCGCCATCGGCGCTCTCTCGCCGCCCATGGGCACTTTGATGTTCGTAACCTGCTCCATTACCAAGGTACCGATGAGCACCTTCATTCGCGAAGCCGTGCCTTTCTACATGCTGCTGGTGCTGGTCCTGTTGCTTTTGACCTTTGTTCCGGTCTTCTCCACAGGTTTGGTCAACTTAATCTACTGATATTAAGAGATTGTCATGAAAACTATTATTATTCCGACTCCCGGGCAAGTCGATATCATTGAGACTCCCATGCCCAAACCCAAGAGCGGGGAGGCTCTGCTCAAGGTCTTAAGAGGCGGCATCTGCGGCTCTGATCTGGGCACTTACCGCGGCACCTTTGCCTATGCCTCCTACCCCAGGATCCCGGGCCACGAGTTTTCGGCGCAGATTGTCGAGATCAACGGCTCTGCCCCGGGCTTGAAAGAGGGCATGGCGGTCACTGCCAATCCCTACTTTAACTGCACCAAGTGCTACTCGTGCAGGCGCGGCCTTCTAAACTGCTGCGAGCACAACGAGACCTTGGGGGCCCAAAGAGACGGCGCCTTTAGCGAATACATCGTAATGCCAACAGATCGCATCTATGACGGCAAGGGCCTTGCCCCCGATGTGCTGGCTGCCATCGAGCCTTTTTGCATCAGCTACCACGGCGCGGTCACCCGCGGCCGGGTCAAAGCAGGCGATAAGGTCCTCGTCATCGGCGCAGGCACCATCGGCGTGCTCGCCGCCATTGCCGCTAAAAGCAGGGGGGCCGAGGTTTACATCAGCGATGTGGCCAAAAAGAAGATGGATTATGCCGTGCAGACTTTCGGTCTCTCAGGCGGCATCTTCAATGACGGCACTCAAGGCTTTATTGAAGAGTGCTTTAAGGTCACAGACGGCAACGGCTTTGACGTCTCAATCGAAGCGGTGGGCCTGCCCTCAACCTTCCAAAGCGCCATCGATGCGGCCGCCTGCGGGGCCAATGTGGTTTTGATAGGAGTTGGCAAGAAGAACCTCGACTTTAACTTCACTTTGCTTCAAAAAAAGGAGCTTAATGTCTTCGGCTCGCGCAATGCCTTAAAGCAAGACTTCTTAAACCTCATCGATTTGGTCTCAGAGGGCAAGGTCGACTTAAGTAAGGTCATCACCAATACCTACAAGTTTGATGATGCGCCCAAGGCCTTTGCCGACTTTGCAGAGCACGGGGCAGACATGCTCAAAGTTGAAATCGACTTTACTGCATAGTTTTAAAAGAAACATTTCAGTGCTGTCATGCTCTTAAAGCCCGCCTCTGCGGGCTTTGTTTTGCCCTTGCCCGGGTGCAGGCCTCGCCTTATTGCGCTTTGCCCCCGCCTTAATTGGCGCGAGCTTTCAAAGTTTATGATCTCAATCACATTTTCCCCCTGTTTAACCCAAGCTAACTTATTGATCTTACACAATTTTTTGCAAAATCGCGCGATTTGTGCAGGATCAAGCCACGGCGTCTGAGGCCTTGCAGGTAAACTTTGGGCATCGCAAAGCACAAATTTATGAGGATTCATATGTCACACCCTTTTTGCCAAGATTCAGGTTTTGCGCCCTCTCTATATTATTGCGGCAAACCTTTGGCCCATGAAATTGAAATTACAGAAGATCTTAAGCTTCCAAGCCCTCCTTTAAAGTTTAAGCGGCGCATGGCTCCCCCAAAGAGCCTTGAGATGCTCAAGCTTTTTTTAGTGTGCCTTGCCATAGGATCAGCTGCCTTGGGAGCGTGCGGGCAAATTGCATTCATGCAGGTGCAAAAAGAGGCCGATGAGTCGACCCATCAGGTCAAAGAGGCTTTGGCAGCCTTAGCCGTGCCCTATCCGGGCCCTAGGCTAAATTCCAAGAGAAGCTGACTACAGATGTCATCATCAATCTTAAGGGGCGCCCTGCGCCCCTGTTTATTGTAAATGAGGTTTTCATGCACTCTTTTTTGGCGCTGCGCGCAAGCATCCGATCACGCCTCTCTTGCAGCCTTACAGAGCGCAGGTTTGTGCTTGCTGCGCTCTTTTTATTTGGGATCTTGTGCCTATCCTGCGCCCTCATGCACGGCTTTGATCTTTACATCAATACCTCAGACTCCCTGCCCAAGGGACTCTACAAGGTGACGAGGGGACAGAGCATACAAAAAGGCGATCTGGTGCTCTCTTGCTTAAAGGATGAGGACTCCCGCATGGCCTTTGAGCGCGGTTATATAGGAGTGGGAACGTGCCCTTTGCATCATGCTGGGATCGGCAAGCATGTGGCCGCCACTCAAGGAGATCTTGTTGAAATAGACGAGACGGGCATCAAGGTCAACCTCACCTTTGTGCCCAAAAGCAAACCTGCCCGAGCCGACGGGCACGGGCAGCTTCTCCCAAATATAAATCTAAAGGTCAGATTGGGCGCAGGCGAGTATGTCCTCGTCAATTCTGCGGCCAACTCTTTTGACAGCCGTTATTTGGGCTTGTTTGACCGCAGTCAGGTGCAAGGACATCTCACCGCCCTTGTGACCTTTGATTAGAAGGTGTAGCGAGCGCCTACGGAGAAAATGTTGTCCTCAAGGTTCACTACATCGTTAGTGACCATGGCCAGGTTCTTGTTGTCGTTGGTCTTGCTGTCGTCTGTACCCAGGTCAAAGCGGGCCTCAAACCAAACTTGGAAGTTGGGGTTGATTTGGTAGTTGACGTAGATGGGCAGGCACTGACCTTCGACATCGGGGCCGTTGTCGACATCAACATCGATGTACTGATAGGAAGCCATGACGGTTACGCCGTTTTCAAAGGCATAAGAAACGACCGCTTCAATGCCGGTGGTGTCGTAGTCGTCCTGGATCAGGCCGTCTAAAGTACCCTTAAAGTCGCCGTTAAGCTCAAAGGAGCGTCTGGTGTACAAGGCAGCCAGATACAAACCCTCGTCGGCATTGCCCCAGGACAAGGCGGCAGCAAAGTGCCTGTAGTTGTCCAAATAGGCATTATGGCCGTGGTCTTCGTCGCTGTAAGCGCTGCCGGTTTGGAATTCGGCTCCGCCATAGCCCAGCTTGATGCCGATCGGTCCGAACAGAACGTCAGGGGTGGTGTAACCCAAGGCAAGGCCGTAGGAGTATTCGATGTCGGCAGACTCATCCTCATTGATGAAGACGCCGCCTACGGTCTGATCGTCCTTGGCGGTGCCAAATGAGAGCATGACGTCAAAGCCGAAACCTGACCAGCTGTACATGGCCATGCCGCTGCGACGATCGTCATTGCCGAACTGGCCGTTGCAGCCCCAGTCGTCCAATATGTCGGTGGCAGCTTCAACCCCCTGGTAAACGGCATCTTCAAAGCGGCCAAATTGCAAGGTGCCAAAATCGCCAAAGTCAAAGCCTACAAACAGGGTGCGGGCCGAGAATGTATCGTTATCATCGCCGTCTGCGGCATCCCACTCGGCGCCTGCGATGCCTGTGACGTAAGAATTAAGCTCTGTGGCCAATTCCACGCCCAGACGGCCTGATGCAACGATATTGCCGTCATTGGCGTCATTGTTGTTGGCCCCCGAGTCGTGGGAGTAGTAGACAGCCTGAATGCGCCCGTAGATGTCCATGGAGGTGCCGTCTTTGTCATAAACTACGGCAGCTTGAGTTGCCATTGAGCCCAGAGCGGCGGCAAGACCTAGAGCCAATAATGATTTTTTCATGTTTGAAAATCCCAAATACTAAAATTAAAATTCGGTTAATGCTTTTTAAATGAAGAAGCCGGTCATTAGCCATGGCTAACCGACATGTGCATTATACAACTAAAGTTATCCTAAGGTTACTCTAATTTTTAATTATTTTTGCATGGCTGCATCGATTTATAGCAAGATCTACCTGTTATCGGACTGCAATAACTTTTTTGTGTCATGCGAAAGGCTGTTTCGGCCCGATTTGATGGACAAGCCCGTCATGGTCTTATCCAACAATGACGGGTGCGTGATCGCCCGCTCGCAGGAGGTCAAAGATCTTGGCATTGCCATGGGCACGGCGGCATTCAAGGTCCAAGATCTCATCAAACGCCACCATATCGCCGTCTTCTCGTCAAACTTTGATCTGTATTTGGATATCTCAAACCGCATCATGCGCCTGTACGAGACTTTATGCCCGCAAGTTGAGATCTACTCGGTGGACGAGGCCTTCTTGGTGATGGAAGACCTAAGCGAGGATGATGCCTTGGACTTTGCCTTCAAGGTCAAGCACACCATAGGCCGCTGCATCGGGATCCCTGTGAGCATCGGCATTGCCAAAAGCAAGACCTTATCCAAGCTTGCCAACCATCATGCCAAGCATTATCCAAAGCAAACCTGCGGGGTGTACAGCGCCCTGCAAGAGGGGGTGCGCGAAAAACTGCTCAAAGACAATCCTTTGATTGAAGTTTGGGGCATCGGCAGACGCCTTAACGAAAAATTAACTGCCCTAGGCTACAAAACGGCCTATGAGCTGTCGCGCGCAGACTTAAAACACATGCGCCAAATCGGCTCCAAGACCCTTTGTCAAACCATACAGGAGTTAAACGGCATCGATGCCCTGCAAGAGAATGCGCAAGACAACCGCCGGCAGATCATGTGGTCGCGCTCGTTTAAAACCAGGCTTGAGAAAAAAGAAGAGCTGGAGGCGGCCTTAAGCGCCTTTACGGCCGAGGCGGCGCGCAAACTGCGGGACATCAACCGCTTTTGCTCCAAGATCACGGTTTATATCAGATCTTCATTGTTTTTGCAGGAAGGCAGCATCTACGCGGCCGACAAGAGCATGGACTTTGCCATCCCCACCAAGGACACCCGCGTGCTCATCAGCGCAGCTTTGGCCCTGCTCGATCTTATCTATAAAGAAGGGGTAAGTTATGCCAAGGCAGGCGTCACCTTAAGCAACTTAAGCACCGGCCGCGCCTGCAACTGCGATCTGTTTTTAAGCCAAGGTGACGAGCAGGAGCAATTGGAACGCTCCGATAAAATGATGCAGACTCTTGATAAGCTCAACTTCAAAGATCGCCACCTGGTGCTTTTGGGAGTGCAGGGGCAATATCTTAATGATAAAAGCGGCCGCTACAAAAATCAGGCCTGTCTTTCTTGCGCCTACACCACCTCGTTTGATCAGCTGCCCAAACTTTGCTGACTGCCTTTGTGCCCTCAGTCCAAACGGTACTCTTTGAATTTATCATAATTGGTGATGCAAAGCTCCGTGACGCCGCGGCGGGAGTCATTCTTGGCGCCGATGAAGCGGGGCACCGTAAGGGTGTGAATGTTGTAATCGCCGTAAAGATCATAGACGATGGGGGCATCGGAGTTTGACGCCATAAAATAAATGCCGCGGCGGTCAAGCTCGTCGCACCACAGCTTAAGCTCCCGCTGGACATGGTTGTTAAAGCTCCCTGCCTGATAGGAGGTAAAGGAGGTGTCTTCCACCCTCACATACGGGGGATCGATGTAGACAAAGCTGTCATCGGGCACTTGAAGATTTCTAAAATCTTCCGCGCAAATTTCAGTGGGCACGGTGTTCAAATAATCATGACAAGCGCGCAGATTGTCCTCTTCGCAAATGACGACATTGGTGTACTTGCCAAAGGGCACGTTAAAATGATTTTTGGAGTTGACCCGGTACAGGCCGTTGTAACAGGTCTTCAAAAGATAAATAAAGCGCACCGCCCGCTCCACGGGGGTGTTGTTCTCATAAAACTTGGGATCGCGATCTTTTGAGCGCATGACCTCGTAAAACTCGCGCTCATAAACGCACTGCTGCAGCCCTGCCATCAGCTCGTCGGGGCGATCCCTTATCTGCCCGTAGGCATTCATCAGCTCCAAATTGACGTCATTGATGAGGCAATGCTCAAAGCTTTTGCCGATGGCAAAATACATGGCCCCGCCCCCCACAAAGGGTTCCACATAGTTTTTGGGCAATTCATGAGGGAAATATTTGACAAGATGCGGAATGGAGCGCCGCTTGCCGCCTGCCCATTTGACAAAGGGTTTTAATTTGGGGTTGTTAAAGATGCTGTTTTGAACCATGGCTGTTTAAAGATTGCAAAATAAAAGATATTGTAGGGTTTCTAAGACAAATTACAAGCTCAAGAGCACAAAAAAGAGGATTGAAGCTTTTGCCCCAATCCCCGCACCATCGCATGAAATTGCGTCAACCCCCATCAGGCAGGCGCCCGATATTCCTCTATTTCAAAACGCGGATCGTCATCATCGGCCCCTTGGCCCTCAGAAGCCTCAGGCTTGTCATCGTCACCCGGGTTCAAACTTGCAGGACCATTGGGCAGAATGTACTTTTTCTCAAAGGCATCGACCGTCATGGGCTTGTCAAAATAATAGCCTTGGGCAATGTCGCAGCCTATGCTGCGCAGAAACTCAAGATCTTCTTCCGTTTCCACGCCTTCTGCCACGGCTTTCATCTTGAACATGTGCACCACCTGCATCATATGGCTGATGATAAAGCGGTTGCGCTCGCTTTCAACCTTGTCCTTGGTGAGCAGGAACTGCTTGTCAAACTTGATCTCGTCAAGCTCCATGCTCGCCAGCACGTTCAAGGACGAATAGCCCGAGCCAAAATCGTCCAAGGACATCTTAAGCCCCAAAGAATGCAGCATGGTGATAAGGTTGTTGACGTTTTCGATGTTGATCGCCATCTCCCCTTCGAGCATCTCCACCGTCAACATGTGTTTGGGGATGTGATAGCGCTTCAAAATGGAGCGCAGGCGGTTGGGGTACTCGTGATACAGCAAAAGATTACGCGTCTGATTGATGCTGATGGGCACGGGCACATGGCCGCTGTCTATCCATTGCCTGATCTTGATGCAGGCCTGCTCGAACATGTAAAGGTCAAGCTCGGTGGCAAAGCCGTTTTGCTCGAACAGTTCGATGAAACTGTCAGGATAAACCAGGCTGCCGTCAGGCAGTTCCCAGCGCACCAGCGCCTCGGCCCCCACGATCTTGAGGGTCTTAACGTCAATCTTGGGCTGCAAATACAGCTTAAATTCCTTGGCCTCCAGGGCAATGTGCATCCTTTGTTCATGCGCCCTTAAGTTGCGCTCCTTTTGCGCCATCTCGGTGGTATAGGATTCCACGGTATGGGAGAACTTGCGCGAAATGTGCCGGTAGGCCACCAGGGCCTTTTGCAGCAGGGATTCGGTATCGTCGTCAGGCTCTGACAGCGCCACGGCCGCATAGCAAATCAAAGGGTAGCTGAATTTCATGAACTCAAAGTGCCGATGCAGGGCATTGATGATGCTTTGCACCGTGCTGCGGGCCGCTTCGATATCCCCGCCTTTGAGCAGAAAGTAGAATTGGTCGGCATTAGAGCGACACACAAAGCACATGTTTTCGGCAGCCGAGGCGATGTTGACCACCGAGCGCAACAGCAAGTCTGCTATCACATCGCCTGCAAACTTGTTGACGTACTTGAAGTCGCGAATATTGAACACGCATATGGCATAGGTGTGATCTTTAAAGTTGAGGCGCGAAATCTCGTAGTGAAAGCGGTTGAATGTCAAAGCCCCGGTGAGCGGGTCGAGGGAGATGATCTGATGCTGCCTTAAAGCCGAGCGGCGCAGGCTGATATAGGCCACCGTGCCTAAAACCACGATAGCCCCCATCAGGAGGGTAAATAACAGCGCCGCTTCGCTAATCTGTCTGAACTGTGCAGGCAAAAGACGGTTTTTCTCGTCAGCCGTATAGACAAGATACCAGTCTTGCACGCCCAAAGGCCGCGAATAAACGAGGAGGTTGTGGCCTTCGTCCGACTTATGAACCATGGCTATCTCGCCAAAATTTTCTTTGTTGAGAAAGCGAATGCGCGCGTCGTACAGCTTATCGCTGAACTGTTTGTCGCCAAACATCGCATCCACCCATTTGCCTTGGTCGCCTGCGGATAGAGAGCGGGTCAGAATTTCGCCCTCGGTGTTGACGATAAAGAGTGCGTCGCCGGGCTCGCGGTGATAAGAGCTTAAGAGCCCTGCATAATCGTTAAAGTCCTTGTACCAAAAGACATAGCCGTCCACGGAATTGGCTTTTAAGACCGGAGCGGCGAGGATGATGAAGTAAGAATTCACCCTGTGAGAAAAATGGGGCTCTGACATGTGGGGCAGACCGCTGTTGCAGCGCTCCAAAGCCTCGTACAAATAAGGCAGCGAGGGCTTGAAATCCTCGGAGGTGACGACCCCGTTGTTGTTTCTGACCAAGGTGCACTTGCGGTCAAGATCGCAATACCCCAGGTTCATGAAGCTTAAATTCACGCTTTTGAGGCCGTAGACCAAATGCTCGGGCTTAAAATCATCGGAGGCGGCAATCGTCGACAAAGTCTTGACCGCTTCGAGATCTTCTTGCAGCATCTGCGTGACGGCCATGGAGTCGGATATTACGTGGGCTTTGATGACATCGCGCTGCTGATCTTTTAAGATGCCGTACAAACTCATCAGGGCCAAGACGAGCAGGACCAGGATGCCAAAGGCCATCACCCCTGCAAGGAGCAACCAGTGCCTGACCCGCTTCAAAATGAACTCATCGTTAAATACGTACATAGCAGAGTCCGTTATCAAGGAAGGCGTCAGCCTTTGCCCGCCGGCCTTGATGATTAAATTAACTTATCGATTTTTATTGCAAAATCTACACGCTCTTATTATATCGCCACCAAGACAGACCGCTGAACAAAGCTGCGTAAAAAAAAAAAAAATTTATTGAAATTTTGCAAATTTAGCTTACCTAATGACATCACAAATTGACTAAGATTACAAATCATCTTAGCCTAAAATGTGATGTGAGCGGCCCCTGCAAACTTGTATGAGAATAAAATCAAAATTGCAAAAGAAAATGCAGCAGACTGCATAAAGATGAAGAGATAAAGTGAAATGCATGAAATGCCGCATCGGCAGGCCGTTTTGGAAACAGGCCCATAAACTTGGCTTTCGCTCAAACTTTCGTTGTGCGGCGTTTAAGTCCCAAGATTGTGAGGACTATTGCGCAATAAGCCCCGACATCAAAGGTTTGTTTGCCGAGGATGCCGAATCAGGCCTCAGCGATTGAGGCAATGATTTACGGTGCGCGCAGCTTGTAAGCCTTGTTCTCTTCGGAGCTAAGGGCGGCCTCAACCAAACACAAGACCTCAAGAGGCTTGACTATGTAATCGCGGGGCCGGCATAGGATGCAAGATGACATGATCTTGGTTTTGCCGCCCCATCGTGTCTGCTGCTTTTAAGGGCGGCACAAATTTAAGGCAAGAGCATGACAATGACATGACAGGCTGCCAGGGCATAGATGCCCGCCAGCACGTCATCGACCATAACCCCCAATCCCCCGCCGATTTTTTGATCGGCATAACTTACAGGCTGCGGCTTTAAGATATCGAAGAACCTAAAACAGACGAAGGCCAAAATTGCATAAGCCCAATGCTGCGGCAAACCGATGATGGCAATGGCCATGCCGCAAAACTCGTCGACCACGATGGAGCTGTGATCATGCATGCCCATGGCCCGCTCGGCCTCGTTGCAGGCTTTAAGTCCCAAGATGAAGATGATAAGCGCCGAGGCCGCCTGCACATAGACATCTGCATATAAAAGAAGAGCGCACACGGGCACCATGGCCAAAGAGCCACAGGTGCCGGGAGCCTTGGGACTTAAGCCCGAGCCCAAGCCCACGGCCAAAAGATGCCAGAAATTTTTAAGATTAAGCTTGGCCAAAGCCTCTTGATTGCGTCTTTTTTGATAGTCCTGCATATGTTTCCTCAGCTAAAGCATGCAAATGCCCTCAAGTTCCTGCCCTGTAACGTTTGCCCTGCTGTTTCGTCTTGATGCAAACAGAGCCCGGTGCAGGGATTTTGCCATAAAACGCGAAGTTGTCGGACAAAAATTGCATGAAGTCGCAATTTTCATATGAAAACTTTGTGCTCAATGGTTAAAATGCTGCATTTAAATCTTGCTTAAAAGACAGGCCGGGGGTGGCTGTCTGCAGGTCTTAAGGCGCAATTATTAGATTTGATCTTTTAAATGTGCAGGCTATATGATAAAATTATATACCTTTGGGCGGTTTTGTAAACGTTCTATTAAGGGACCATTCGCTGTTAGACGGAACAATAGAACTAAATGATTTTAAAGACTTTTTTTTGCTTTGTATGGGCACAGCTGACGTGTCTTTTTGCCATCGGCGCAGCCTTTGGCGACAGCATCTTTCTGCCAAAGCTCAAATTCAGCGAGCATGGCCTTGTGGAAAACGCTCAGGCCTTGCTGCTTCTCATTACCTCAGGCATCTATTTTTGGGCAGCTTTGCAACGCAATAACCGTTTTTACTTTCTGATCTCAGGATTTGTTGCCTGCATGTTCGTAAGAGAGCTTGATTACTTTTTGGACTGCATCCGCCACGGCTTTTGGCTTTACATAGACCTGACAATAACCGTCATCTTTGTCATATTGGGACTGCGCAAAGGACCGCACAAGCTCGTTGAAGGCTTGAGAGAGTGCGTAAATTGCCGATCTTTTGTGTGGATGATTGCAGGATTGACCGTGACTTTGTGCTTTTCCCGCTTAATCGGCTCGCACCACTTTTGGATCCATGCCATCGGCGAGAACTTCTTTTATACCATCAAGCGCGCCGTCGAAGAGACCGCCGAATTGTGGGGCGATGCATTGATATTCAGCTCGGCCCTCTTCTTGATCTTTGAAGAGCCAAAAAAGAAGACTCATTAGCCTGCACCCGGCTTTGGCTCTGCAGGGCCTTTTATTTACCCCGGGGGATTGACCGAGGGTGACGGCATCATCTATCTTAATGCACAGCCTGCGTGTCAATTCTAAACCCGCCGCTGCCGCTTTTTTATAAGATCTTGCGATGTAAACGATTTGTCGGATCATAAAGTTACGACGCGCTAAATTGCAGGTTATAAGCTAAGATGATCTTTGATTTTAGGGACAATGATCTTTTCGCAGCTTCCCCTTGAGGCATTAAGGGCACAAAGGCATTGCAAAATGCAATACGTTAACGGGGCACTCCGTGACACGGAGCGTGACGCTGCATCTGATAATGGGTTTGATTGGAATTTAGAGAGATTTTGCAAAATGGTGCTGATACCCAGAATCGAACTGGGGACCTCGCCCTTACCAAGGGCGC
>CAZYXT010000049.1:0-17081 GCA_964651505.1 uncultured Enterobacterales bacterium | reverse complement strand
CAAAATATTTGCAAATTTGTGGTCTTGATCGGCCAAAACCAAGAAGATCCAAGCTCCAAGGCTTCATAAAATCCCCTGAAAAACACACAAAGCCCCCTTGATGGGAGCCTTTATTCAAAAGCCTGATGAAACTTAAGCTGTCAGATTAACCCTGTTGAGGCCGCGGGCAATGGTCTGCCCTTCTTCGGTGTAGGTCAAATTCTTGGTGGCAAGATCGCGCGTTTTCATCAGCGCCATGGACAAACGGTGATTGGCCGCCAGGCAAAACTGAATCAGCCTGCCGTTGATGTCGTTGCGCTTTTTGCAGCTGACCAAAAGCTCTTTGATGGCCTCGACCTCGCGGTTGCAGTCTGTTTGCAGCAAAACCTTATCAGGGTGAAGCTTGAGCCTTTGATCGTTGGCTATCACCTTTTGCATCAGCGCCTGCTTTTTTATCGCAAGCTGCGTGATCCTGTCTAAGTTGCGGCTTTTTAGGGCGTCAAATTCCCAGCCTAAGACCTGATGAGTCTCTTTTAACAGCTTCAGCTGCTCTTTTAAACACTCCTGAATGGAGATTAGCTTTTGGGGCGAAGCCGGCTTTTTGGCAAACTTGGCAATCATAGCAAACTCTCCTTGATCAAATCTTTAAAAAGCCCCTCTCATCTGATAGAGGTCGTAAACGGCCCTGCTGTCAAGCTCAAGCTCGGTGACATAACTGTCATGCAGAGGGTATTGCCTGATGACGCGGGCGCCCTGCACCAGGGCATCCACCGAGGCCGACACGCGATCGCTGCCTTGGGCCGAATCGCGAATGGAGGTAGTGGAGCGGATGCGCATGCCGTACAATTGCTCGGCAAGCTCGCGATAAGCCTCGATCTTGGAGGCCTTCATGGCCTGGATCTGTTTTTGGCTCTCAGAAGGTCCCCGCTGCGAGCTGATGGAAGCGTAACCTTGGGCGCGCAGCACCGGAAATTCATCGGGAGCGTTGACGCCGGTGTCGGTGTAAAAAATGTTGCGCGTCACCTCAGTGGAGCTTAAAAGGTTGGAGCATGAGCATAAGGCCAGACTCGCAAGGCACACCCCCAAGGCAGCACCGGTCATTTTGCAAAGCGCATTCATGATCATTCATCCCCCTTTCTTTGATACTGACTCTGCGGCCCGATGTCGCGGGCTAATCTGGTGCCCTGCACATAGGTCGATCCTTCATAGATGAGCGGATCTTGATCGTGCATGGTGGCCCTGCCGTTTCTCAAATTGCCCCTTGAGCTTGGCGCCCTGGAAATGCCCTCGCCGCCGCCTGATACGGCGTAGACGCCCTCTGCGGTGCGCACGGGAGCCTGAGCCAAGGCAGCTTCGTAAGAAGCAGGGGTCAGACCATCGCCGATGGCGGTTGCGGCGTTTTTGTATTGGTTGCGCTCGATGTCCCTCAAAACTTTTTGACGGTAGGCCTCATCGTCAAGCTCAGATTGCGACAAATATTCGCCGATATCGCCAAGAGAGCACTGTTTTTCCTTGGTTCTGTAGCAATAAGGCAGCAGCGAGTAAGGGATAAAACCCGTGGCCGAGGCTTTGACCATATGGTTTTCCAGATCCACGATGCGCCCTACCAGCACCACGCCTTCGCTGTTGCGGCTGATGGTGCCGGACAAAACGTGGGAGACCGAGGCTTCGTTGAGCAGCTTGCGGTAATCGCGCGAGTAGATGTATTCGCCATCAGGGGCGACGCTCAAAGATCCCGTCAGCTTGTACTCGTAGACATTGATCCGCCTGACATTCAATTCGTGCACGAACATTTCGGCCATGACGCGGCCCAAATGCCCGGCTTCTTCATAGGTATCGGTGTCGACAAAAGAGGTAATGGCAACGCCCGGCAGCGTCACTTTTCTGACAGTCTGCCTTGTGGCGGGATCGGCATACCCCATGGCAATGGCGGTATTGATGTACAGGGTGCGATAAAGCTCGTCGGCCATCGTCCTTGCGACCTTGCTGATTTCCATGCCACGCTGATTATAGACTCTGCCGTCACCGACATTCCTTGCCGTGCAGGAGGCAGTCAAAAGGAGCAGCGCCGCCGCGGCAACTCCGAGTTTTAAGCGTGATTTAATATCCATCCTGAGCCTCTTTTTATCGTAATCTTCCTGTTCTGCCCGCCCCGGGGACGCAATTTCCCCCAAGATTCAGGGCATGGTGCAACTCCTTTGATGCAAGAATGGTGCCGCGCCTTGAAAATGACGCATTGAGCATTATAAGCAAAACATCCTGAAAATTTGCGCTTTTGCTCTGTGCATGGCTTTGCTCTCAGGCGTGCACGTTTCTTGCATCAAGCTTTCAGGCCTGTCCCCCGGGGCGGGCATATCTTCACAACCGGTCCACAGGACGCAGCGAGGCTTATATGCACCCTTTCAAACTTGCTTTGTTTTCCTTAATGGGAGGCATGCTTTTGCTTGGCAACGCCGCCTTTGCCCAATGGTATGAAGCCCAAGGCCGGGCCGCCATCGAAAATGGCGACATAGCCAAGGCCCGCCAAGCTGCCATCGACAATGCCGTGGAAGCAGCCTTGGTCAAAGCAGGAGCCAATGCCAAGTTTTATCGCACCTACACCAATGGTCAGGCAGGTCCCGGGTTTTTGACGGACATGCACTATCCTGTCAAAAGGACCACGGTGATGGAAGAACAAGCCACCACCCATGCCGTAAGCTTGAGGGTGAGGGTGTTTATCGACGAAGAGCTCATTACCATGAACAAATGCTCCTCGGCCATCCGCCACTCGGTGCTGCCTTTGACCATCGTCTTTGAAGAGCCCACCACCTATGCAGGCGCCTCGGGCCTCGAGGAGTTTAACAAAGAACTCTCCTACCTTATTTACAACAAGTTAAAAGAAAGCGGCTCGCTTAAGATCCTCGATCAACGCCCCCTGCGCTTTTTGAGCTCATCAGGATCGCGCCTTTCCGACGGCGACATCAAAGGGCTCAGGTCGCTGTCCATGCAGGATGGGGTGCAATACGTGATTACAGGCACCATCAGATCGCTTGCCCTGTCCCAATCAGGCTCCAATCCCCTCTCCAAGCTTCTTTACACGCCCACCCGCACCTTGGACTTTACCTTAAACATCTACGATGCCGTGGACAGCTCCCTGGTCTTCAGCAAGAATTACCGGGTTGAAGGCGATTGGACTTTCAAGCAGGGCGAATTCGTGGATGTGCGCTCGGAAAGCTTTTTGGCCTCAAGCTACGGCCAAAGGGTTTTGAGCGTCACAAGCGAGGCAAGCCTCGACATCATCGATGAGATTGCCTGCACCAAGGCCAAAGCCCGGGTCATCGAAGTCAAAGGATCAGACCTCATCATAGGCTTGGGATCGGAAAACGGCGTGCGCGAAGGCAGCGACTTTACGGTGGTGCACACCTATCAAAACCACGATCGCCGCCAAAGATCCTATGATGCAGGCCAGCAGGGCTCGGTCTACCGCGTAGCCGAGGTCTATGCCCAATCCTGCCGCCTCACTCCGTTGGATCTCAGTCACGGCCTGGTCACGGTCAGCGCCGACGACATCGTGCTTTTAAACTAAACAACAAGCAGATTTAAAACCGATATTAAGCTTCACCGCAGCCTGTCCTCAGGGCAGGCTTTTTTGGTTTTAAGATTTAAAAGAAAGTCCCGCCTGCACGCAATGGTTTTGTGCTTTCAATGCATCAGAGCGGGCCTATGTCCCTGCTTTTTGCCTGCCGAATGATGAGCCTTCTGCAAAGAAAGGGGCCACCTTGAACAAGAGCAGCATGCCAGGCACCGCCAAAGCCGTGCACAGCAAGAAAAAGTTTTCCCAGCCCAGCCCTTCGACCAAAAAGCCCGTGGCCGCATTGCAAAAAGTGCGCGGCACGGCCGAAAACGAGGTCAGCAAAGCAAATTGCGTGGCCGTATAGGCAGGGGAGGTTTCGCGGGCAATGAAGGCCACAAAGGCCGCCGTCCCCAGGCCTGCCCCCAAAGCCTCGGCTCCTATCACCAAGGCCAAGGCCGCAATCCCGGGATGGCCAGCAGCCGACCATTTAGCCAGCAGATAGAAGCCCAAGATGGTGACAAGCTGCCCCAAACCAAAATACCACAGGGCCTTGTTGATGCCGATCTTAAGCATCCAGATCCCGCCCAAAAGGCCGCCTAGCACCATCGACCACAAACCGACGTTTTTGGCCACGATGCCGATCTGCGTGAGGGAGTAGCCCATGTCCAAATAAAAGGGGGTGGCCAGAGCCGTGGCCATTGAATCGCCAAGCTTATACAAAAAGACAAAACTTACGCACAATAAGGCGGCCCCTATGCCCTGACGGGAGATAAATTCGTAAAATGGCTTAACCACCGCATCTTTTAAGGTGCGCGGCACCGACACGGCAGGCTTTTCGTGCATAAAAAGGACGACTAGGAACCCTGGCAGCAGCGACAGCCCCGTCAGGGCAAAGACCCACGACCAGGGCAGAAAATCGGCCAAAATTAAAGCCAGCCCGCCCGGGATCAGGCTTGCCACCCTGTAGGCATTGACAAAAAGCGAGTTGCCCAAGCCAAGCTCGTTGTCCCCCAAAAGCTCGCGGCGAAAGGCATCGATGGCAATATCCTGCGTGGCAGAAGCCACGGCAATGAGCAGGGCCAAAGCGCAAATGACGGCGGTGCCAGAAGGCACCTCAAACAGACCCAGGGAGCCTATCCCCAGCATCAGCACCAGCTGCGAGGCCAAGATCCAGCCTTTGCGGCGGGTGAAGCCCAAGATCTGCCACCTGTCAAGCAAGGGTGCCCACAAAAACTTCCAGGTGTAAGGGAACATGATCAAAGACAAGGCCCCGATGGTTTTAAGATCGAGCCCTTTTGTGCGCAAAAAGGCGGTGAGAAGACTCAACAACACATACAAAGGCAGGCCCGAGCTAAAACCCGTGATGAGGCACAGGCCCATTTTTTTGGTAAAAATCTGACGCAACAAAGAGGTGGGCGCAGCCGTCTTTAAAGCCGGGTTTTCCCTGTCATCCTCAAGGCAGGGGGCCGCATCCTCTTGCGCATTATCAGGGAGCGCATCTTTGTGCAAACCTGCACTTTTGCTGCCCTGTTCTTCAATCTGTGCTTTGCGCGCTCTCTTGTCACAGGCCATCTTGGGCCTCTGCGATCACGGCATCAAGCGCCTCACAGGTGATAAGGCACTCATCTAGGATCTCTTTTCGCTGTCCTTCCATCAAGAAGCGATCGGGCAGGCCCATGTTGCGCACTTTGCAGGCGGTCTTTGAGTGCACCAATGCCGTGATCTCCTCGCCAACGCCCCCTTGCACCACCCCCTCTTCGATGGTGACCATCACTTGATGGCCAAGGCCCAAAGCTATCAGCAGATGCTCATCTAATGGCTTGATGACCCTCAGGTTTACCAGGGTATAGCCCATTTTTTGGCAGTGCTCTTTGAAGTCATAAACCAAAGGCCCGACTGCGATCACGCAGATCTGTCCGTCACCTTCGAGCACGATCTGCGATTTTAGGGGAGCGCAATCGTCAAGATCCACGGGATCGTCGAATTTTTCCCCGATGGTGCGCGGATAACGCACCGCGCAAGGGTGCCCCAGCTTATAGGCCGTATTGAGCATTTGATACAGCTCCTTAAGATCGGCCGGGGCCAAAATAGTCAGATTGGGAACGGCGCGCAAATAGGCTATGTCAAACATGCCCTGATGGGTGGGACCGTCGGGGCCGACGATGCCTGCCCTGTCGATGGCCAGCACAATGGGCAGATCCTGAATGGCCGCATCGTGAATGACGCTGTCATAGGCGCGCTGCAAGAATGACGAGTAAATGGCCACCACAGGATGCATGCCTCCTGCGGCCAGCCCCGAAGCCAAGACCAGGGCATGCTGCTCGGCAATGGCCACATCGTAAAACTGATCGGGGTATTTTAAGGAAAACTCCTGCATGGCCGATCCCACGCGCATGGCAGGGGTGATCCCAACGAGGGTTTTGTCGGTTGCAGCCTTATCGCACAGCCATCTTCCAAAGCGGGCCGAAAAAGATTTGTCCGCAGGATGCGGGGTGGGGTGAATGCCCATCGAGGGATCGAAGGCCGGCACGCCGTGATAACAGACAGGATCGCTTTCGGCAGGAGGGTAGCCCTTGCCTTTGCGGGTGAGCACATGCAAAAACTGCAAGCCGCCCATGTCCTTTAAATTTTGCAAAATGGCGCACAGCCTTTTGACGTCATGGCCGTCAATGGGGCCGATGTAGTTGAAGCCAAACTCCTCAAACAAGGTTCCGGGCATCACCATGCCTTTGACGTGCTCTTGGGCGCGCAAGGCAAAATCGCGCACGGCAGGGAGCCTGGTCAAAACCTTTTTGCCACCTTCGATAAGCTTTGCATAGTGGGGATTGGACAAAAGCTGCGACAAGCCCTGCGCCAGCGACCCCACGTTCTCTGAAATGCTCATCTCGTTGTCGTTTAAGATGACGAGCAGGTTTAAATCTTTAAACGATCCTGCGTGATTCAAAGCCTCAAAGGCCATGCCGCCTGTCAGCGAGCCGTCGCCTATCACCGCAACCACTTTTTGATCTATGCCCAATGAGCGGTAGGCCAGAGCCAGGCCGAGTGCCGAGCCGATGGAGGTTGAGGCATGGCCCGTGCAAAGCACGTCGCCTTCAGACTCTCCGCGCCAGATAAAGGCGTGCAAGCCGTCTTTTTGGCGGATGGTGGCCAGCTCTTTTTTGTGTCCGGTCAAAATCTTGTGCGGATAGGCCTGATGGCCCACATCCCAGATGATTTTGTCGTCAGGCGTATCGAAGACGTAGTGCAAAGCCACGGTGAGCTCCACCACGCCCAGGCCCGAAGCTAAATGTCCCGTGGTCTTGCTGACAGTTTCAATCAAAAAACTTCTTACTTCATCGCACAGCAAAGGCAGCTCTTGCCGATCCAAAGCCCTGACATCGGAACCTGAGGTAATTTTATCTAACAAGGACATGGCACTATTCACTTTACTTTAATGATCGCGACTGACGGCAAACCCGGCAAACTCGTGAAGCACCGTGCAATCAAAAGGCAGCACCGCCAAGGCATCTTGTGCCTGCCTGCACACGGTTTGAGCATACTCTTTTGATTGTTTGAGTCCCATGACGGAGGGGTAGGTGCACTTGCCCAATGCCTGATCGGCCCCTGCCGTCTTGCCCAGTTTTTCGGTTGAGCCCGTCACATCCAAAACGTCGTCCCACACCTGAAAAGCCAGCCCCGTGTAAGCTGCGTAACGCTCCAAAGCATCGTATTGCACCGACGGCAAAGTCCCTGCGGCAATGGCAGGCAGCATGACGGCAGCCTTGATGAGGGCTCCGGTCTTTTTGCGGTGCAACAATCTTAAGGTCTCAAGGTCAAGATCCGAGCCTTCAAAATGCAGATCCATGGCCTGTCCTCCGCACATGCCCTCAAAGCCTGCGCTTGCGGCCAGATAGTTGAGGCACTTGATCTGCGCGCAAGGCTCAAGCCCCAAATCGGGGGTTGAGAGGATCTCAAAGGCCAAGGTTTGCAGGGCATCGCCCGTCAAAAGGGCCAAATCGGCCCCGAACTTTTTGTGCACGGTAAGACGGCCTCGTCTTAATTCGTCATTGTCCATCTCGGGCATGTCATCGTGCACCAAAGAATAAGCATGAATGCATTCGACGGCGGCGGCCAGATGATCAAGCGCTTTGCCGCAGACGCCCAGGGCTTCTCCTGTTGCATAGACCAAAAGAGGTCTTGATCTTTTGCCGCCCAAAAGCAAAGCATAAGCCATGGCCTCCTTCAAATAAGGCACATCAGAGCTTAATGCATCCGCTCTTGATTGCAAAAAGGCATTGATCCTCTCCTGAACCTTTAAAGCATAGGATTTAAGCAAAGCCTCAGCCATCTGTCACTCCTTACGATTTATTCGCCCCAAGGAGGTCTTTAAATTGCCGTTCCCAGGGGATCATCTGTCTATCCTAACGCCAAATTCTCTTGTCACAAGCCCTGTTGAAAACTTTTGCCGCTTTAGGCGCTCTTTTTGAGTGTTAAGGCCCGATCGGGCTTTTGAGCATCCTAAAAAGGGATATCGGGGTTCTCATCGCCGCCAAGTTGGGCATCAGGCGATTGCGCCTTGGTATTTTCAGGCTGCCCCGGGGCAGGACGGGCAGAGGATTGGGACCAATCTTGCAGGTTATCCTGTCCTGTCAGCCTCTCATTGACCGCAGCCACTTTTTTGCTCATCTCATCGAGGCTCTTGCGGCAGTTGGCTGCCAATTCCATGCCCTTGGTATAGGCGGCGATGGCCTCGTCGATGGTCATCTGCCCTTGCTCGAGCTTGGAGACGATCTGCTCAAGCTCGTTTAAACTTTGCTCCAAATTGGAGGCGGTTTTGGCCATGATCCTGTCCTCTTGATATCTGATGCTCTGCCAAGCAGATTTGCGTTTTTGAAACCGTTATTTCTCATTGTAAAGATCACAGGCCCAAAAGCAAAGCTCCCGGGCCTGTCGAAAAAGCCGCCCACCGCGGCTTTTTTTGAACCTGATGAAACTAAGAGCGCAGCACGCCGCCAAGCTTGTCCTTGACCGCGGCCACAATCTTTAAGGCAACCTCGTCGACCGCCGCATCATCCAAGGTGCGCTCTGTGTCTTGCAAGGTTACGCCCAAGGCAATGCTCTTCTTGTCCCCAAGGCCTTGTCCCGTGAACACATCGAAGATCCGAGCCTCGCTCAAAAGAGCTCCGCACTCGGCGCCTATGACATCAAGCAGGGCTTGGGCCTCAACTTGTTTGTCCAAGACAAAGGCAAAGTCGCGGCGCACCGACGGGAACTTGGAGATCTCAGAGCAGACAGGCACGGTGCGCTTTAAGATGGCGCTTTGCTTTATCTCAAAGACTCCGACGCTTTGCTTGAAGCCCAGGGCCTTTTGGGCAACCGGGTGCAGCATGCCGAAGCTTCCGACCATGACGCCGTCCAAATACAAATCGGCGCCCCGCCCGGGGTGCAGATACTTTTGAGATGTTCTTTGCACCTTAAAGTCGCCTTGACGGCAGGTTAAGGCCAACAGGGCCTCCACATCGCCTTTGACGTCAAAAAAGTCGACATTGCGCTGAGGCTCGGCCCAGCTTTCATCTTCGCATGAGCCTGTGATGAGGCCTGCAACCATGGGCTCTTGGTTGATGCCAAACTCGCTTGAATCATCCTTGATGTAGCGCAAACCGCACTCAAACAGGCGCACTCTTTTTTGCTGGCGGTTAATGTTGTATTTGGCCGCCGTCAGCAATCCACAGAGTACCGAGGTGCGCATGGCCGACATCTCGATGCTGATGGGCTCTTTTAAGATCACAGGATCGCTGTTGCTTAAAACCTGCAAGATCTTGGGATCGGTAAACGAGTAAGTGATGGCCTCGTTATAACCCAAAGATGTAAGGGTGCGGCGCACAGTGCGATCTTTTACGTCCTTTTCGCTCCGATTGCCCATGACAAGCATGGCTTTCGGGCAGACATTTTCGATGTTGTCGTAGCCGTGAATGCGGGCAATTTCCTCAAAGAGATCTTCTTCAATCTCGATGTCAAAGCGAAAAGACGGGGCGGTGACCGCAATGGTGTTCTCGTCTTTTTGCACAGGCTTCATGCCAAGCTTGTCCAAGATGTTCATGCACTCGGGCGCCTCAATCTTTTTGCCAAGCACCAAGGCCAGACGGTCAAGACGCATGGCGATCTGATTGCGCTTGGGCAGGTATTCTTCGCAAAGCTCCTCGCCCACGGGGCCGCACTCTCCTCCTGCAATGGAGATAAGCAGGCTTGTGACCCTTTCCATGGCCAGACGCTGCACATAAGGATCCACGCCTCTTTCGTTGCGGTGGGAAGCATCGGTGGCCAAGCCGTATTCGCGCGGTCTGCCCTTGATGGCATCGGGGGCAAAGAAGGCCACCTCAAAGAGCACATTGACCGTATCGGTGCCGATGCCCGAATTCAAGCCGCCAAAAACGCCTGCAATGCCGATGGCCCCTTCTTCGTCGGCGATGACCAAAGTATCGCTCTTTAAAGTCAGCTCTTCGCCCGACAACACGGTCAGCTTCTCGTTTTCATAGGCCTTGCGCACAATGATCTTGCTTTTGAGCTTGTCCAAATCAAAAGAGTGAATGGGCTGTCCCAGCTCCATCATCACGTAGTTTGTGACATCCACGATGGGGGAAATGGAGCGGATGCCCACGCGGCGCAGCCTCTCGGTCAGCCAGAGGGGGCTTTTGGCCTTGGGATTGACGTTTTTGACGATGCGGTGCAAATAACGCGGGCAGGCCTCTTTGTCGATGACCTCTACGGTGTACTTGTCATCGCAGGTTGGCCTGACAGAGCAGTCTTGCAAGTCTTTGAACTTGCCGCCGCACAAGACGGCAACCTCGCGGGCGATGCCGCGCACGCCCAGGCAGTCGGGGCGGTTGGTGGTAAGGTCGATGTCGATGACCTTGTCGTCAAGCTTCAAATACTCATGCACATCCGCGCCCACAAGAGCATCCTCGGGCAGTTCGATGATGCCGTCTGACTCTTCTGCCATGCCCAATTCGGCATAAGAGCAGATCATGCCCTCAGACTCGACCCCGCGCAATTTGGCCTTTTTGATGGTGATGCCGGGAAGCTTTGCGCCAATCTTGGCAAAAGCCGATTTTAAGCCTGCTCTGCAGTTGGGGGCGCCGCAAACCACCTGATGCAGTTCTCCGTCGCCGCAGTCGACCTTGGTGACATGCAGGTGATCCGAGTCGGGATGATCCTCGCACTCGACCACTTTGGCCACGACCACGCCGTCAAATTGGCCGCATACGGGGCTGACGGTATCCACTTCCAAGCCTGCCATGGTGATCATGTCGGCAATTTCATCGGCCGTTAAGTTTTGCTCAACGTACTCGTCGATCCATTCTTTAGTAAATTTCATTGACAGATCCTCAGGCAAACTGCTTTAAGAAGCGCAGATCGTTTTCAAAGAAGGCTCTTAAGTCGTTGACGCCATAGCGCAACATGGCAAGACGCTCGACTCCCATGCCGAAGGCAAACCCGGTGTATTTTTCGCAGTCGATGCCCACATTTCTCAAAACATTGGGGTGGACCACGCCGCAGCCGAGCACTTCCAGCCACTTGCCGCCCTTGCGCTTGACATCAACCTCGGCCGAGGGCTCCGTGAAGGGGAAGTAAGAGGGTCTGAAGCGCACCTCCAGCTCTTCTTCGAAGAAGGCGTGCAAAAACTCGTATAAGACGCCCTTTAAGTTGGCAAAGGAAATCCCCTCGTCGACCAAGAGGCCCTCCACCTGATGGAACATGGGGGTGTGGGTCATGTCGTAGTCGTTGCGGTAGACGCGCCCCGGGGCAATGATCCTGACGGGAGGCTTTTGCTTTTCCATGGTGCGGATCTGCACGGAGGAAGTTTGCGAGCGCAAAAGCAGGCCGCCATCGAGCATGAAGGTGTCGTGACCTGCGCGGGCAGGATGGTTGGGGGGCAGATTTAAGGCATCAAAGTTATGATAATCATCTTCAATCTCGGGACCGCCCACGGTTTCAAAACCCATGGCACCGAAAAGATCTTCGATGCGCTCGATGGTGCGGCTGATGGGGTGCAGATTCCCTGCAGTCCTGTCGCGGCCTTTTAAGGTGATATCCACCTGCTCGGCCGACAAAGTCTCATTTAATAAAGCCTCTTCGATTTGGGCCTTGCGCTGTTCAATGGCACCCATCACCTGCTGCTTGTTGTCATTGATCAAAGCGCCGCGGGCAGGACGCTCATCGGGACCCAACTTGCCCAGCTCTTTCATAAAGTCGGCAAACAAACCTTTTTTGCCCAAGTACGCCACGCGCACAGCGTCAAGCTCTTGCAGGGTTTGGGCCTTTAAAGCGGCGGCCACGCCCTGCTCTCTTGCTTCAACTAATTTATCGTCCATGGAAAACTACCATCTGTATGATGCTCTAAAGCTGTACTCAAATCACCGCATCAATGCCTTCAAAGAAGCACGCAAACGCCCGCTCTTAAGTTTGGCGTCAAACGATAAAGCCTCTGCCTATTGCCCTGCGGCGCAAAAGGGCGCCGCGCTTTGGATCTGCAACAAAGGGGCAGGATCCTGACGGTTCGCATCTTTCCTGCAGCGCCCTTTAAACGCGCAGGTTAAAGCCTGATTCTCAAAGGCATCAAGAGCATTGAATCTGAAAATGCGGTATGCAATTTTAGCGCAAAAGCCCCGTCCGACCAAACTTTCTTGCCTCTTTTGCCGCTGTTTTGAAAATCAGGGCAAAGCCGCCAAAATCAAGGGCAGGATCTTCTTGGCATTTAAAAAGAAGATACGGCAGGTCAGGCCATTTTCAAAATCACAGGGGGCACTGATGATTTGACGGAGCCCCGGGCATTAGGCTACAGTCACAAAGGCGCATCGGCCGCCCCAAGGGCGTTTGCAAATTGCGCCAAGATTTTACAAAGGAGAGCTTTATGGCCCAAAAGAACCAAGATCTCCAACCAAAAGACGGGGACTTTGTTGCCTATATAGAAAAGTTGCAGGAGCAAAAGGCTTCAAAGCTTAAAGAGTCGGTTAAAAACGACAGCGCCCAATTTGCCCAAGAGCTTTTCAAAACCAATGATCAAAGCCTGCAAAAAGCCCGTGAAAACGTCAAAAAAGCCATTCAAACCGATCTTGGGGTGCAAGAGATAAACCCCCCGGGCAAAGACATTCCTGCAACCCCTGACGTAAGAAAAGAGCAGCCGTTCTCAGGCATCAAAGATAAAGCTTTTGTTGAGGGCGCACAGTCACATGCTGCAAAGGAGCCCGGGCCGACAAAAACCCCTGATGCAAGCATTGATGGGCAAAATGCAGACACCGCTGCGCGCTTAAAGTCAAGGATAAAAAGCAAAAGCCGCTCCAAGGCTTACACTGCGTCAAGGCCCGCAGGTTATGTCTTGTTTTTGTTCTTTGCAGTCTTGCTTGGCTTTTCAGCCTATTTTGAAAATCCCTTCATCTTCATCGCATTTTTCATTTTCTTCATGATAGGCAATATAATCTTGAACAAAAAGCGCAACAAGGCAGGCTCTGATGACCATCGGCGCCGCGGCCCTCAAGGCTGAGCCTAAGCCAAACCAAAGACACCCTGTCTTAAATTTAAGGCACAAAACCAAAAGGAGGCACTCATGGAAATTTCGCTGACCGCATGGTGGCTCATTGCGCTGTTTTGTGCTTTGGGCCTTGAGATGCTGCTGTCCACCATCTACCTTTTGTGCTTTGCCTTGGGCTTTGCAGCCTGTGCCGCGTGTGCCTATTTTGACTGTTCGCTTGCCGTGCAATTAAGCTGCGGGGGCGTCATCATTATCCTCGGATCGTTTTTGGCCCATGTGTTCAGGGTGCGCAGGCTCAAAAACCAAGACAGTTTAAACAGCCTCGATCAGGGCAATGTGGTGAACGTTCAGGAAGTTTTGCCCGACGGCTCGGCCAAGATCAATTACCGCGGCGCCGTATGGCACGCTCGCGCCTCCGATCTTAAACCCTTGCAGGCAGGGCCTCACGTCATCGAAAAGATCAAAGGCAATGTTCTGATGATAAAAAGGATAGAAAACTAAATTGCGGGCAGGCAAAAGAGCTGCGCAATCGAGTCATCGATTTGAAAATACCGAATATAAGCCCGGGGCCGCTTTTCCCGGGTTAAGGAGATAAACATGTTAACAGCAACCTTGGGGAGCATTGCAGCGGCAGCGTTTTTAATCGTCATTGCCATGCTCTTTGCCTTGAAAGCCATTAAGGTGGTCCCCCAGCAGACTGCCTGGATTGTGGAGCGTTTGGGCAAGTTTAACCGCGTGCTCAACCCCGGGCTCAACTTCATCATCCCCTTTATCGACCGGGTGGCTTACAAACACTCTTTAAAGGAGATCCCGCTTGATACCCCTTCGCAGGTGTGCATCACCCGCGACAACACGCAATTGTCGGTGGACGGCGTATTGTTCTTTCAGGTAACCGATCCCATGCGCGCCAGCTACGGCACCTCAAACTATATCGTGGCCATCACGCAGCTGGCCCAAACCACTTTAAGATCGGTCATCGGCCGCATGGAGCTTGACAAGACCTTTGAAGAGCGCGACATCATCAACTCCAACGTCGTGGCCGCCATTGACGAGGCTGCCTTGAACTGGGGAGTCAAAGTGCTGCGCTACGAGATAAAAGATCTCACCCCGCCTCAGGTGATCTTGCAGGCCATGCAGCAGCAGATCACAGCCGAGCGCGAAAAAAGAGCCGTGATCGCAGCCTCAGAGGGACGCAAGCAAGAGCAAATCAACCTGGCCACGGGCGAAAAGGAAGCTGCCATCGCAAGATCAGAGGGCGAAAAGCAAGCCGAGATCAACAAGGCCCAGGGCCAGGCGGCCGCCACCGTTGCCTTAGCAGAAGCCACCGCCAGGGCCATCCGCAATATTGCCTCGGCCACGCAAGATCAAGGCGGCATGACCGCGGTCAATCTTCAAGTTGCAGAAAAGTACGTGGATGCCTTCAAAAATCTGGCCCAAACCGGCAACACCCTGATTATCCCAAGCAACCTAGGCGATCTGTCAAGCCTGATTGCATCCTCCATGCAGATAGTAAAAAGCACGCAAGGTACGGGCAAACAAGAATCCTTCAAACAAAATTAAATGATCTTCGGCCCCCGCAGGCGGGGGCTCGTGCGCAAATTACATGCTTTTTTCAAAAAGCAAATTTTTTTAAAATTTGTGAAACTTTTTGCCGCCTTGCCGTTCTAAGTAGCATATTGCAAAGATTTATAAAAGTTAACCTGAAAGCTTATAGGTTGTTAAGGTTGCAAAAGACCTATATTCTCTGCCGAATTTAATGCTTCTGAATCTATGAAAATCCCATTTGCGCCTGGCTCCAAAAGAGTCAGGCTTTGTTTTTGGGGCAGACAAAAAAGGCACTCTCTTTTTGAAAGCGCCGTGCCTCTTGGGGTTTTATTATCTTTTCTTGAAGGATGGGCTGCCTTAAGGCGGCGGTCCGTCACCTGATCTAGTGAAGATCCGTCTTTGCCATCAGCTCTTCAATGCCTCGGATCATGATGTGAATAATCATGGTGTGCACTTCCTGAATGCGGTCGGCGTATCCTGAGTGCGGGACGATGATCGGCAGATCGCACATGTCTTTTAATTTGCCGCCATCCTTGCCCAAGAGCATGATGGTTTTCATGCCTTTGCGCTTGGCAGCTTCGCAGGCTTTGATGATGTTTTGGGAATTGCCCGAGGTCGAGATGCCCAAGAAGACATCCTGTTTGAAGCCCAAACCCTCCACAAAACGCGAGAAAACGGCCTCAAAGCCGTAGTCGTTGCCCGCGCAGGTCAGATGCGAGGGATCGCAAATGGCAATGGCCGCATAGGAGGGCCTGTCATCCCGATAGCGCCCCGAGAGCTCTTCTGCAAAGTGCAAAGCATCGCACATGCTGCCCCCGTTGCCTGCGGTTATGATCTTCCCCTCATGGCTTAGGCTGCAGGCCATGATGGCAACGGCCTGCTCGATGTCCTCTTTAACCTTGGGCATGGCCATAAAATCATCAAGCACCCTGCGGGCCTCTTTTAGATCATCAATAACGTCAAATGACAGCATCTGTTTCTCCTCATCATTGGCGGGGATGGTTTTACGGGTTTGGCAATTCTTCAGGACAGGTGTTGTACCCTGGCCTCAAAATCGGCCCGGGCGCGCTCATCGGCCTCTTGCTCCCTTTTAAGCAGGGCCTTGAGATTATCGTCAAGCAATGTTTCAAGTTTTTGCTCGTACTGCTCTTTGAGCCTCTTGGCATAATCCTTTTTGCCCTCTTCCTTGCCTTTTTCAAGATAAGGCATGTCAAACTGAGGGCCCCACCAGCTGCCTGCGATAAAACCGCCATTGCCGTCTTCTTTGATTTTATGGCCTTGGGAAAGCTTGATGGTTTTGGCCGTGTGCACGGCCAGGCGCTCAGGCTCCACGCTCATGATCTTGAGTTTGGCGCCCTTGGGCCTCTGCCAGCGTTTGGCGATGACGGACGCCGTGCCGTCTTCAAAGTCAAAAGAGCTTTGGCCGCCGGTCATGGCAAGATACACTTCGGCCAGCAATTGGGCATCGAGCAATGCTCCGTGCACGGTGCGGCGCGAATTGTCAATTTCGTAGATCTTGCAAAGATTATCCAAATTGGCCATGTTGTTGGGGTTGATCCTGCGCGCCAGGGCCACCGTGTCGACAATGCGGCACAGATCGGCAGTCTTCTCATTAAGGCCGAGCAGTCCCCACTCTTTGTCCAAAAAGGCCGTATCGAACTTTGCGTTGTGGATCAAAAGTTCGGCGCCGCGGATAAAGTCGATGAGAGCCGGGGCAATTTGGGCAAACAAAGGCTTGTCCTGCAACATCTCGTTGCTGATGCCGTGCACCGAAAAAGCCTCGGGATCCACGGGTCTTTGGGGGTTGATCAAAAACCTTTGCGTGCGGCCTGTGATGCGGCGATCGACAATCTCCACGCACCCAACTTCAATGATGCGGTGATCGCCCGGGGTGCCGTCATCGCTTTTGCCGGTGGTTTCGGTATCAAGTGCAATCTGTCTTAACATGCAAACCTCTAACGTATTTGCCACATTATAGAGGACTTTAAACCAAAACACCGCCATCTTGCGGCGCTTTTGCAGTCAAGATGAGTTCAAAGGAGGCTCTTGCACCCGGGGGATGGGCTGATGTGCCGAAGGTTTACAGCAGGGTGATTGCATGAGCGAATAGATTATCGCCCTGCGCGATGGGGTGCAGACGCCTGACAGATAAAAAACGGCATATGGAGATATAACCCCACTTGGCTGCGAATTTGCAATTAGAGAAATTAAATGACAAGGCCGGCAAGAAGGAGTCTAAACAAGCATCTGAGCCTCAGCAGCCCTCCGGGCCCCAAGAGCGGGCAGCCGCTGCCGGTGTTGCAGCTTATCGGGAGCGCTGCCGCTGCGAGCTTAAGCTGATATTCCCCGACTTTCCTGATGCCGACATCTCCTGCGACTGCATCAACAGGATTTTGAGGATAGCAAATAACCAAGACTTCCTCTCCTTAATGAGCATGTTTGCCTCAGAGCCGCTCAAAGATGCCGCGCGCAGGGTGTTTAACATAGACGGCAAGG
>CAZYXT010000048.1:0-17152 GCA_964651505.1 uncultured Enterobacterales bacterium | reverse complement strand
TTAAATTTCACCCATGCAAACTAAATCGCCAAGATCTTGCGATCTTGGCGATAAGGTTAAGGAGTCAACCTAAGGCTTAAGCTTGGCGATTAACCCAAAGCCGATGTCAATAACGACAGCGAATTGTTGTAGCTTGCAATGAGAGTGTCCAAGTATGAGTACTTGGATCTCAACGATGCTTCGTACTGCTCGAGGTACTCTTCGTTCTCGCTTTCTTTGAGCTCGTAATCGCTGATCTCTTCGTTCAAGGAAGTGATGCGGTCGGCCAAGATGCCGGTGGACTTGGTGTACTCATCGAGGAACTCGTCAAGCTGAGTGAGCAAGCCGTCAGTGCCCGAGAAGGAGTTTACAACCAAGTTGAAGTTGTCGGCCAAGGCCTCCTTAAAGGTGCTCGAATCAAGCGACAGTGTGCCGTCAGACTCAAAGGACAGGCCCATGTTGTAAATGGACTGGCCGGTGTTGGCATTGTAACCGAACGAGGAAACCATGTTTTGCAGCTGGCTCTTTAAGGTGCGCAGCATAGCGTCGCCTGCCAGGTCGCCGCCGTCATAGTTGTTCTCGCCATCGGTGTAGGTATTGTGGGTATACAGCTCATCCATGGCCGAGATCAGGGTATTGTAAGCCTCGACGAAGCTTTGCATCTTGGAGGCTACGGTATCGTAGTCCTCTTCGACGGTAAAGGTATTGGCCGTGTACACTCTGTTGCCATCTTCATCTTCCGTATAGGCGGAGACCTTCTTGACAGTGATGGTAACGCCCGAAATCTGCTCGTCAAATACGTTGGAGCTTGAGGTTACCTTCTCTCCATCGACTCTGATGATGGCATCTTGAGCATCTGTGGTTGTCCAATTGCCTTCATCTTCCTCGCTGGTGCTTTTGTAGTTAAAAATATCCAAGGATTGATAGCTATCCGTGTCGCCCGTGGTAGTGGCGGTGATGGTCAGGAAGTTATTATCAGATCCCGTCTTATTGGTGTCGATGGTCAGCGAATAACCATTCTCGGTTAAAACGTAGTTGGCGGTCAGGCCATAGTCGTTTTCATTGATCTTTTTGCGGATGAGCTCAAGGCTGTCTCCTTCATCAATGGTTACCGTATAGGTGATTTCGTTGCCATCCGAGTCGGTGCCCAAAGTGAAGGTCAGAGTGCCGGCCGCGAAGGCATTGGGTAAACCCGCCTCCTCATCAATCGCAATGGTTTGATTAACCTTTTGAGACGAGGCCAATTGCTCCACGATCACATCGTGGGTCATGTTGGACACATCATCATCGGCCGTGACGGTGAAATAGGTCGTATCCGAAGGCTGATCGATGGTGATGGTACGGGCATTGAAGGCATTGTCTTCGGTAAAAGCCTCCAAAGCAGACTGAAAGGTCTCCAAAGCCGACTTTAAGGTTTCCACGCCTTGAAGCTCAATCTCGGTCTCCGCTTTGGCAGTGGATACAGTGCTGCTCAGCGAAGTTTCTTTGGCCTCGACCAAGGCCTCGATGATGGACTCAAAGTCTATACCTGAGGCAGATCCTGCAGATGTAATAGATGATGTCATATGAATATTCCTCCTGCACCTTAACTTTGCACCGAGCAAATTTTGTGCCCGTAAATGACAAGGGCTTAAGGTTACGCAACTTTGTTATCTAAATAACGGAATAAAAGAGAGGTTCTTAAGCTTCTGAATGGGATTTTTGGGATTTTATGGCAATTTTTTCTTCTGTCCAACTTTAAAGATCAAAATTCAAAATATGCGATGAAAAAGCCGTTTGCGGCAGATTTTGCCAAACATGAACAATTGCATGCAAAGAAAAGGCAGCCAAAGCTTGGGCAAATTTAAAGGTGCCGCTTGCCAAGCTTGATTTGCGCAGAACAGGCATGATTCAACGGTGTCGCAAGGCTTATTGAAAAGCCCCAAGGGGCAGCCCCGCTAGGTTTTTATGAGCTATCCTCAGGCAAGAGCTTGAGAGGACCCCGGGCGTTTGCGATCCTGCTTTTCAAATGCAAAGCCCAAGCTTCATTGAAGCTTGGGCGTGAAACAAGATCTGTGCCCCATCAAGGGTTCTTTCCTGAGAGTCTTATCAGCTCTCGAGCAAAGCCTTGTGAATATTCACCAGCGCATCGGCTGCCTTGCTCTCTTCGACTAAGAAGCACAAATTGTGATTGGAGGCGCCATAGCAGATCATGCGCACGGCAAAAGAGCCGATGGCATCAAAGGCCCTGGTGGTGGTGCCCGGCGTGCGCGACATGTCATTGCCGATGATGGCCACCAAGGAGAGGTTGGTCTCGACCTTGACATGGCAAAAAGAGCGCAATTCCTCGAGCATGTCCTCAGAGAGCGAGTGCAGGCCGCTCGTCTGCGAGCCGCTGTCGATGGTGACTGCAATGGAGACCTCTGAGGTTGAAACCAAGTCCACCGATTGCTTGTACTTGGCAAAGATGCCGAAGACGCGGGCCAAAAAGCCCGAAGCTCCTACCATCTTGGGGGAGGCCAGCACTATCAAAGTCTGGTTCTTGCGCATGGCCACGGCGCGGAAGGGCGGGCGCGACTTGGTGGCAGGTCTTACCCAGGTGCCTCCTTTTTGCGGCTCCTTGGAAGACCCCACATACACGGGAATGCCTTTTCTTACTGCCGGCACCAGGGTTGACGGGTGCAGGATCTTGGCCCCGAAGGTGGCCATTTCGGCAGCCTCCGAATAAGAAAGCTCGTCGATGGGACGGGCGTTGGCGGCCAGGCGCGGATCGGTGGTGTAAACGCCCGGCACGTCGGTCCAAATGGAGATGGTGGCGGCATTGCAGGCCTCGCCCAAGAGCGATGCGGTATAATCGGAACCGCCGCGGCCCAAGGTGGTTGTGCAACCCTCGCTGTTGGAGCCGATAAAGCCCTGGGTGACCACGATTTCCTCTTCAAGCTTGGGCAACAGGTTTTGGCGGGTCAAAGCGCCCAAAACCTCTGCCAAGGGATTGGCGCAGCCAAAATTGCTGTCGGTGCGCATCACATCGCGCACATCAAAGCAGGAGGCCTTAAAGCCTTGGGCCTTGAAGATCTCGGTGATAAGGCAGGAAGACAGCAGCTCGCCGTGGCAGACAATGCGATCGGTTAAGGCATCGGAGCGGCCCATGCTGGCCTCGCGAGCCTGATCGGATGCTTGCTTAAGATGCATTTCAAGATAATCGCGGCAGCGCTCTTGTGCCGCAGGATCCAATTTGTCGATGATGGCACAATGAATGGCGCGCAACTTGGCGATGATTTCATCGATATGGGATTGAAAGCAGGCGCCCGATGCCAGCTCTACCAATAAATTGGTGACTCCGGCACATGCGCTGACTACCACCAGCTTGGTGTTGGGATTGGCAGTGACCACTTTGACGCAGTTGAGCATGGCCTCGTAATCGGCCACCGAGGTCCCGCCAAATTTTGCTATGTCTAAATTTTCCATATTCAGTGCTCTGAAACAATAATATGGCAAATCCTAGCGCCGGTATCAGCTTTGTGCAATACCGAAGACAAAAAAGCCTTTGAAAAACCGCTTAACTACAGGCTTTTCAAAATTCGTGCACAAATTTAAGGCAAAAATATGACAGATACACCAAAAATGAGCAAAGGCGCATAAAGAGCCGGTCTTAAAATAAGACAGGATGCTTAAAAGAAAGAAGGAAAGATCCTGCAAACCTTTATATATAAGGTTGGGGCAAAGCCCATGACGGCAAAGAACAGCATTCTTGCCGTCAAGATGCCGCTTATTTTGCTAGCGGCCCTGCGCCGTCATCAGAGTTAAGTTCAATCTTGATGGTGCCCAAACTGTTTTCAAATCCGGCCCCGGCCGATCCTGAGTTTTTGCCGGAGCTGTTTGGTCATCGTACGCCCGGCGCACAGGCGCATCCTTGTACACAATCTTCGATCTGCATTCATTGCATGACAGAGACTTGACCTGCTTAAGCCATTTTGCAACACTGCTGTGCAAGGCTTGTTTTGATGCCGGCTTTTGTTGCGTGGAATGAGGTTTAAATGCTGACAAAATTGATTAAAAGACTGACCGGTGCGGCGGTGTTTTGCATCGGAGCAACCTTGGGCACGGGATCATGGGCCTTTATGGATTATCCCACTTTTGAAAAGCATGTATGCACGGCCAAGATGGTAAACACTGCTTGGCAAACTATCCCCATTATTAATGAACAACGCAAAGCCAGATTCTACGAGCTTCTGGGATCTCTGCAAGAAGATAAGCGGTTGTGTTCCCGTTGGTACCAAGAAGCCTATAATGCCTTTGGCGGCACTGTGAACGAAGATAATCGCGATCTGATGCTCTATATCAGCTTTGATTTTTTTATGAAAACGCTCAATGATGGATATTTAAGAACAAGTGCAGAGGATCGCAAATATGTATTTGAGCATGCCATAATGCTTTCTGAATATATGGATGACCGCCTGTGCGCGGCATTTCATTTTGGCTTAGAAGTGATGCACCCGTCTGCTAACTCGAAAGCCGTAGCCATGTGTATTGATAACATGAGCGATGATACGTTCAGCCGCTTTTTGGGGGTGATAAAACGCTCCATTAAAGCGGAACTTGATGATTATCCTTCGGCCAAAATATTAACGGCTAATGAGGTTTTGATTGCCCAAAAGACCCTTGAAAATGCTTTCAGCAATTTTGGTGAAGACTTAAGTGAGCAAGAGGCTGCATATTTTTATGATGTCATCACTAACCCTCAAGGTTATACATATGCCGAGCAGTGTCAGATAGGGAAGATCGTCAATGCGATTATCCTTGATATTGACGGCCGTGCAGGAGATCTGGTGCGTCTGATGATATTATCCCCTTAACTTCCCATTTTTCCGACCCAAAATCCTGCCGACGCTATCGGCAGGTCTGAAATAGGCACTACTTGCCCAAGAAAGTCATAACTTCGCTGCAGGATTTATTGCTGCTCCTCTTTGGCGGTGATTTCATCATTTAGTTCGTTTAACTGTTTGGCGACGGTTTGCGCCCGTGCAATGAAGTCGTCGGCGCTCAGACCAAAACAATGCAAGATGGCTTTTTGCGTTTTGGTCAGGGCAAAATCGAGGCTGTACATGGGGCTGCCGCGTCTTGACATGGTGATCTTTTCAAGCTCGCCGATGGCTGCGGGGACGGTCATTTCCCTTTTGTTCAGGTTAAGCCTCGCCATCTCATCTTTGAGCAGGTTGAAGAAGCGGTTGCGGATGATAAGCGCAAGAAACCCGGTAAAGGTCTTGGCCGACAAGGCCTCGTCCGAATGGACGCGCATGGATCTGCCCCCCAAAAAGGTCTTGTCTGCCCTAAAGAGCTTCTCTGACGCATCGCGGCCCCGGTAAAGGGTATAGGCTTCTTGTGCGGTCATTTTGTCGGAGCTGATAAGGCAGAAGTATCCGCACAGGTTGTTGGCCCGGTCGACAGCATCGGGGTTGACCTGCGCAAACAAGAAAATCTTTTTGCCGTTTTCTTCTTTGTAGCAGCAGTTAAAAAACTGCGTGTAAGGGCCGGCAACCTCATACTCGCGGCCCTCAAGTTTTTTAAGCTCAAAGGCCATGTCTTTAATGTCTTTGTTAAGCTGCTTGACCTCGGCGCTTCGCTTGTCGTCATCGAAGCACAGGTGGAAATAGCGCGTTCTGTCATCGTCGTCATAGAGCTTGCGCTCAATGGTTTTGGCATGGATGTTGTAGTTTTGGGACATCCTGTTGACGTATCGCCTTTCAAAGGTGCCCGAGTGTTCAAGAATTAATTCGGAGACGAGCGATTTGCAGCCTTTGACCATCATGATGAAGCTGATCTTGTTTTGATCCATGTATTGGATATTTTGCTTGGAGAAATAGCCGCGATCTAAAATCAGGCCGATCCTGCGGTAGCCGTAGTTTTTGACCTTGTCTATCAGAAAGGCAAGCTCGCAGGCGTCATTGACCGAGCCCGGATACAGCTCATAAAACAAAGGCAGCCGGTTGGTCTTGTCAAAGGCTGTCGAGCAGTTGACGATGGGAACGCCCTTGTCGTCTTTGGCATGCCCGAACTGTGCAATATCGACATCCCCGGCCCGGCAGTTCTTGTTGGTCGAATCGCAGGAAACGTAAATCTTCTGACGGTGATCTCGGGGCTCGTTCCACAGATCAAGAAAAGTGAGGATTTGATCTTCCCTGATCTCGTCAAAACTCCTCGAGACGGTGGAATCGCTGAGCACACGCATCTGAGGGGTGAACAAGAGGTGCTCTCGTGCATAACAGGGGTAATGTTGGCCGGCATTGTCTTCGGCGACAATCATATGGCAGGCCAGATCTAAAATCAGCCCGCCCTTCTCTGCGAAGATTTTGTACATAAGCTTATCTAAGCAGTATTCCTTAATGATGGTCTCAAAAACGATGAAGACGCCTGCTTTAAGGCAGACGCTGCGTTTGCGGGGTGGCGCAAAATCATGGACCGTGACATCCGGGAAGTGCTCTCTGAAGGTGTCGTTGGGGTACATCTTGGTGCGGTCGTCATTATTGACGAGCTTGCCAATCGACGTGCGCTTTACGGTGTTGTATTGCTTGTCCTTTTGATAGGCTCTTTCCAGATCAAGATAGACGTAAACGCTCCTGCCCTTTTTGCTGAAAGTTATTTTCCCGGGAACGTTTGGCACGTCAACAGGGGTGCCGGCATATGCATTTCTTCTCACGATCTTGCTCCTATGTTTGAGTCACCCTATCCGACTCAATTATAACCCAAAAATTCCCCTAACGGAAGCTTTTTTGAAAAAATCTAACAGGCAGAAACGTTATAAGAATGCTATTTGTAGAAAACCGAAAGGAAGGCGGAGAGAGGAGGCAAACTAGTTTGAGTCGGAATTAGAACGGGAAGTTAAGGATAAAGGCCGGGCAAAGCTCATGACGGCAAAGAACAGCTTTCTTGCCGTCAAGATGCCGCTTATTTTGCCAGCGGCCCTGCGCCGTCAGCGGCGCAAGGCTCAAGCCCTCTTTACCAGGATAATTGCGCGCTCAGTTTATAGGTCAGGGTGTGCTCTTCCCCGGGCTTCAAGATGGCAAGACCGATGCCATTGTTAAAGGCGTCGGCCACGCAGGACATGGGCTCGACGGCCAAACCGCGGCGATCGAGCTTTTCTGCGCTGTAAAGCTGAATATAGGGGGCCGAGGTTTCAAGCTTGACCATCAGATCATGGGAGTTAAGTTCAATCTCGATGGGACCCAAACTGTTTTCAAAGGCATGATCAAGCCTGACTCCCTTCAAACTGCGCTCAAGCTTGAAGTCAAGGTCCAGGCTTTGAGCCTCAATCAGGCTAGTTGGGCACATCTTGTCATCCACGTCAAACAGTTTGGTGCACGGGAAGGTCAGGGTGCACTCGTCCAAAACCCGGCAATTGCAGGTAATGTAGGGGTGCTGCCCCACGCCATAGGGAGCAGCCTCTTTGCCCACGTTTTGCGTGGTCAGGCTTACATAAAGCCCGTCTTCTTTTAGCTCATAAACGGCATGGCTTAAAAGCAAGAAAGGGTAGCCCGTGGTGGGAATGACATAGGCTTTCAAAACAACTTTGGAGGGGGTGAGATCTTCAATTTGCCACTCTTTCCAGGCCAAAAAACCGTGATTGGCATTGCCCAGGGCCGCTTCGGTTGTATTGAGCTGATACTGTTTGCCCTCAAAGGTGTAGACCGAGCCTTTGACGCGGTTGGGCCAGGGGATCAAGACCTTGCCCAAATGCCCTTGCGGCACCTCATCGGGATCATGAGGCAGGCTGATGTATTTGTCCTTAAACTTGACGGCGCACATGCCGGCGCCCACGGTGACGATGACGGCCTCATAATCGCCTTGTTTCAATAAAATGCTCATTCCTGATTTTTGCATAGAAGGCTCCATTGTTTGTAAAGATGCATTTGCAACTTAAGACATTGTAGCAAAAGCAGGGCGGCTTTAAACGCAAGGAAGGCTTGGGTTTTGGGTTCTTGGGATATAGGTCAACTAAAGAGGAGTGACAAGAGGCCCAAACAAGAGGCGCGGCCTGACAGCCCCGCACCCGGGACTGTCAAGGCAAAAGATTTTATGATTAAAATCTCATCTTCTGCAGCATGGCATAGCGGCTGACACTGTCAGGCAGAGGGGATGCATCAAAGCAGCTCTCGGTGCCTTGGTGGCAGGTGGGGCCGTCGGGACGGGCCAACACGAGCAGGGTGTCCTTGTCGCAATCTGTGGTGATGGATCGCACATGCAAAAAGTTGCCGCTCTCCTCGCCCTTGGTCCACAGCCTTTGCCGGTCGCGGCTGAAGAAGGTGACAAGCTTGGTCTTGACCGTCTTATCCAAGGCCTCTTCGTTCATGTAGCCCAACATCAGAACCTGCCCGGTCTGGGCATTTTGCACGATGGCAGGGATGAGGCCGCCGCCTTTTTTGAAGTCAAGATCGCTGTAGCAGGTAAAGCCATGACAATTCTCAAGCACGGACACATACTCCTTTTTCATTAAGATAGGTTTTAAGATCGCCTATGTTGATGATCTGTTTGTGAAAGACCGAGGCGGCCAAAGCACCGGACACATCGGCTTGGGCAAAGGCATCGTAAAAATGCTCCATGGCTCCCGCTCCGCCTGAGGCAATCAAAGGAACCTTGCAGATCTCTTTGACAAGCTTAAGCTGCTTAAGATCGTATCCTTGGCGCATGCCGTCCTGATTCATCATGTTGAGGACTATTTCGCCTGCCCCGCGTTTTTGCACCTCTTCAACCCAATCTAAGGTATGCCAGGCCGTGGTGACGGTGCGCTTTTCATCGCCCGTAAACTGCTTGACAAGATAAGCCCCCGAGGCTTGGTCAAAGTACGAGTCGATGCCCACCACGATGCATTGTGCCCCGAAGATATCCGACAGCTTGGTGATGAGATCGGGATTGGAGAGGGCCGGGGAGTTGATGGAGATCTTGTCGGCCCCGTAGGCTAAGATCTCGCGCACGTCTTCAACGGTGCGGATCCCGCCTGCCACGCAAAAGGGAATATTTATGACCTCGGCGACCTTGGCAACCCAGGATTTGTCCACTCTGCGCCCGTCAGAGGATGCGGTGATGTCATAAAATACCAGCTCGTCGGCACCCTCTTGAGCATAGCGGGAGGCCAAATCGACGATGTTGCCTACCACCTCGTGATTTCTAAACTGCACTCCCTTGACGACGACGCCGCCGCGGACGTCTAAGCAGGGGATGATGCGCTTTGCCAACATGCAACAGCCTCCTTAACGCTAAATTTACCTTCAAGCAATGCGCGGCCGAGGACCACCGATCCTGCTCCTGACAGGGCGATGGCCCTGACATCCTCAAGCGAAGACATGCCCCCCGAGGCAATAAAATCAAGATCGGGGGCAAACTCGTGCAGGGTTTTGTACAAAGCAACATTGGGCCCCTGCATCATGCCGTCCTTGTCAATGTCGGTGACCAGCACGTGTCTGATGCCGGCATCGGCAAAATCCTCAAGCAGGCTGAACACCGAAACTTGCGAGATCTCCTGCCACCCGTGCACGGCCGCATAGGGGGTGCCGTCAATCAGTTTGACATCAAAGGCCAAGGTGAGTCTGTCAGGCCCGCAGGTTTTAAGCCAGCTTTTAACCATCAAGGGGTTTTTGACGGCCGCAGAGCCTATTACCACGCGCTCAACCCCGAGAGATAAAAGGGATTTGACGTCATCTTCGCTGCGAATGCCCCCGCCTGTCTGAATGGGCAGAGGGGATTTTTTTACAAGCTCTCCTATGAGCTTAAGCTGTCTTTTTTTAGGATCTTTGGCCCCGTCCAAATCGACGATGTGCATAAGCCCGGCGCCTTCCTTGAAGGCCTGCCCGATCCTCTCCAGAGGGTCATAGGAAAAAGTGGTTTGCTCGTTAAAATCTCCTTTTTTGAGCCTGACCACTTGTCCTTCAATCAAATCAATGGCAGGGATGATCATAGGGCCTCCGCAAAGTTCTTTAAAATCAAAGCCCCGATCGGACCTGACTTTTCGGGGTGAAACTGCACGCCCATGAAGTTGTCTTGGCATACGGCGGCGCTGAAGTCCTGCCCGTAATTGGTCTTGGCCATGGTAAAGGAGCCCAAAGGCGCGCAATAGCTGTGAACAAAGTAGACATAGGAGCCGTTTTTCACTCCTGAAAAGAGCGGATGATCATTGTGTTCGATGCTGTTCCAGCCCATATGCGGCAACGGCAGAGAGGGGCAATCGAGCTTTTTGACCGTGCCCTTTAAAATGCCCAGGGTCTTGATGCTCTGAGCGGTGCTGTGCAGGGGCACTTCTTCTGAGGCTTCAAATAAGATCTGCATGCCAAGGCAAATGCCCAGGATGGGCTTTTTGACCGATTTTACAAAGTCTGTCAAATGAAAATCGCTGATGCCCTGCATTACCGAGCTCATGGAGCCTACGCCCGGGAAGATGAGTTTGTCGGCCCTGTTAAGCTCTTTTTCATCGCAGCTGATCTTAATCTCGTAGTCCCCCTCAAGGCGCTTTAGTCCCTGGCAGACCGAGTTTAAATTACAGGCCTTAGAATCGATGATATAAATGCGCTGCATGCAAACTCCTTATAAAGTGCCTTTGGATGAGGGCAGTTTGTCGTCAACCACGCGCACCGCCTGACGCAATGCCCGGCCGAAGGCCTTAAACAAAGCCTCGACCTGATGGTGGGCATTGCCTTGGGTGACCTTAAGATGCAGCGTCAGTCCCATGGCCACGGCCAAAGACTCAAAAAAGTGTCCCACCATCTGCACGGGCATGGTTCCGACCATGGGTGCGCTAAAGGATTGCTCCAAGGCCTGCAAATCAAAATTGCAATGGGGCCGCCCCGAAATATCGAGGGCGACGGTTGCATCATCGTGATTGATGGCGCTGTCAAAGACCTCGCAGTAGACCTCATCCATGGGCAGGCAAAAGCCGAAGCGGCTGATCCCGCGCTTATCGCCCAAGGCCTGCTTTAAAGCCGTGCCCAAGGCAATGCCGGCATCTTCGATGCTGTGATGCTCGTCAACCTGAAGATCGCCTCGCACCTTCACTTCAAGATGGATCCCCGCATGGGTGGCAATCTGATCGAGCATGTGGTCAAAAAAGCCCATGCCGGTGTCAAAGACGCTGCCGCCGCTTGTATCGAGATCAACCTTGATTGAGATCTGAGTCTCCTTGGTGTTGCGCTCCACCGTCGCGGTGCGATGGGGGCAGGTGAGAGTCTGTGCAATCTCAAGCCAGGGGGTCTTTGTCACGTTGAAGGCTCTGATGCCCATCTTTTGGCCCATCAGCAGATCGCTTTCTCGATCGCCGATGAAGGCTGAGGCATTGCGATCCCAGTTTAAGTCCCTCAAATACGAATAAACCATGCCCAAAGCCGGCTTGCGGCACTGACAATTCTCTTGGGGCTTGTGCGGGCAGATTAAGATCTGCTCAAACTCAAGACCCTGGGACTTGAAGATCTTTAAGATAAACTCGTGAGCCTCAGTAAAATCCTGCAAAGGAAAAGATGGGGTGCCCAAACCGTCCTGGTTTGACACCATGACAAGATCATAGCCGTGATTTTTTAAGGTCAGCAGGGCGGGGATCACGTCTTCTACGAGCTCTATCTTGGCAAGGCTGTCAACCTGCTCGTCATAAGGCTCCTTGACCAGGGTGCCGTCGCGATCGATAAACAAATACTTTTTCATTTCACTGCAATGAGGTTAAAACGCGCATGACTTCATCAAGTTCTTCATCCGTGCCGATGGTGATGCGGATGCAATCTTTAAGGCCTTTTTTGTTCTCAAAAGAGCGCAAGATGATGCCTTTTTGGCTCATGGCCTCAAAGATCTTGGGGCCGTTTTCAAAGCGTGCCAGCAAAAAGTTGGCCTCAGAAGGGAAGATCTCTTTGACAAAAGGCAGGGCGCTTAGGTGCTCGCGCAACTTTTCTCTGCGCTCGATGCCCTCTTTGACCCTCTCCTGCATAAGCTCGACGCCGCCTCGGGCCACAGCCTGTCTTGCCACCTGTGCCACGGGATCGGGGATGGGATAAGGATCGATGACCTTGGTCAAAAGGGCAATGATGTCAGGATTGGCCAGGGCAAAGCCGCAGCGGATGCCTGCCAAGGCAAAGGCCTTGGAGAGCGTGCGCAGGATGATGAGGTTTTTGTATTGGCGCAATAAAGGCAAAGCCGACTTCTCTTGGTCTGCAAACTCGATATAGGCCTCATCCATCACCACCAAAGTCGAGCTTTGGGCCTTGAGGAGCTTTTCAAGCTCGCAAAGATCAAAGGTTACGCCCAAAGGATTGGCAGGGCTGTCAATGAAGATGGCCTTGACCTTAAACGGAGCCTCGGCGCAGGCGTCAATCAGGCATTGAGCGTCAAGCTTGAAGCCGTCTTTGCGGTCTGCCTCGTACACCAAAGCGCGGTTGGTGCGGGCGGCAATTTCATACATGCCGTAGGTCGGAGGGGCGATGACGATGCCCTCGCCGATGTCGCAAAAAGTGCGGATTATAAGGCCGATGGCCTCATCGGAGCCGCGGGAGACCAAGACCTCCTCGGGGCGCAGATTGCAATAATCGGCATAGCCTGTCACCACTTCCTGCGGCTGGCAGTCAGGATAGCGGTTTAAGGCGGTGGAGTTGAAAAAGTACAGCTGGCTCTTGGGCGACTCGTTGGCATTCAAAAAGGTGTGCCCGTGGCCTCCGATGCGCCGTGCCGACTGATAGGGCTCTAAAACTTTTATGTGCTCGCAGCACAAGGATTGGGCATCAAAGGTCATGGTTAACTCCTGTTGTTCAAATCGTCAACGCGCACGGTTACGGCCAGCTTGTGGGCTCCCAGCCCCTCGGCATCGGCCAAGGTGCTCACGACCTCCGAGAGGCCTTTGAGACCCTCGGGGGAGGCCTGCGAGATGGTGTAACGGCGGCGGTAATCGGCAGTGCCCAGGGCCGATGCCGTTTTGGCATAGCCGTAGGTGGGCAAAGTGTGATTGGTGCCTTGGGCATAGTCCCCAAGCGACTCGGTGGTATAGGCCCCAAGGAAAATGGATCCTGCGTGGCGCAAAGAGCCTGCGAGTGCCTTGGGATCTTTTACCTGCACAATCAGATGCTCGGGTGCATAGGCATTGGAAATGGCCGCAGCCTCGCCAAGATCTTTGCACAAAATGGCGTGGCTGTGAGAGAGGGCTTGTCTTGCGATGGAGGCGCGAGGCAAGATCTGCAAGAACTTTTCGACCTCATCGAGGGTTTTTTGCACAAAACTGTCGCTCAAAGCCAGGAGCATGACCTGCGAGTCGGGGCCGTGCTCGGCCTGCGAGAGCAGATCGGCTGCCACAAAAGCAGGGTTGGCCTCATCATCGGCAATGACCAGCACCTCAGAAGGGCCTGCGGGCATGTCTATGGCCGCCCCGCGCGGATCGTCCGATACCAGGCGCTTGGCCATGGTCACAAACTGATTGCCCGGGCCGAAGATCTTTTGCACCTTGGGCACGGATTGGGTGCCGTAGGCCATGGCGGCCACGGCGTGGGCGCCGCCTATGTTGAAGATCTTGGTGACGCCGCACAGGGAGGCTGCGTACAAAATGGCAGGACCCACGGGCGGAGGCGAGCAGAGCACCACCTCCGAGCAGCCTGCAATCTGCGCAGGCACGGCAATCATCAGGGCCGTCGACACCAGGGGAGCCGAGCCGCCCGGGACATACAGTCCTACCTTCTCGATGGGCTCGGTGACGCTTTGGCAGATGATGCCCGGGTACGTCTCCAAGGTTACGCAGGCAGGCTCCTGCGCTGCATGAAACTTATAAATGTTGCGGTAGGCCGCATCGATGGCAGCCTTAAGTTTGGGGCTTATTTTGGATGAGGCCTCTTTGATCTCATCTTGCGCAACCTGCAGGACCCCATCGTATTTGTCCAGGGTTTGAGAGTAGGTTCTTAAAGCCTCGTCGCCTTTTTCTTTGATGTTTTTGATGATGTCCTCGACGATGGCCTGCACCTTGGCCCCGTTGGTTTGGGCAGGGCGGGTCAATACGGCCTCTTGGGCCGCTTCATCGAGAACTTGCCAATTGACAATATCCATGAGAGCCTCTAGTCGAGCATTTTTTCAATCGGTACCACTAAGATGGAGCTTGCGCCCAAGGCCTTTAACTGCTCCATGGTCTCCCAAAATACTTTTTCGCGCGAAACCACGTGCATGGCCACCCTGTCAGAGCAGCCGTCAAGCTCGATGATGGAAGGATTCTCGGCCCCGGGCAGAATGGCGGTGATCTCGGCAAGCTTGTCCTTGGGAGCATTCATCATGATGTACTTGCTCTCGCGGGCGGCGAGCACCCCTTTGATTCTGGGGATGATGAGATCGACGATCTGCTGCTTTTCGGGGAAGAGCTCCTGATCGCGGGCAATCAGCACGGCTTTGGATTCGTAGATGGTGGCCACTTCCTTTAAGCCGTTGGCGTGCAATGTGGCGCCCGTGCAAACCAGATCGCAGATGGCATCGGCCAATCCTGCGCGCGGGGCAACTTCCACCGAGCCCGTGAGCAGCACGCTCTTGTGGCTGATCCCCATTTGCTTAAGCTTGCGCTTGAGCAGGAAAGGATAGGTGGTGGCAATCTTTTTGCCCTCAAGATCGTGCAGATCGTGCCACTCCTCCTCTGAGGGGATGGCCACGGCCAGGCGGCAGTCGCCGAAGTTTAACTGCATTACTTCCCGGTAGCCCGTGGGCAGGCCGTCAACTTCGCGCTGCATCATGGTTTCTTCGAGCACATTTTGCCCTACGATGCCCCAATCTACGATGTGATCCATGACCAGACCCGGGATATCGTCATCGCGCACTCTCAAAATATCGATGGGAAGATTCTCAGCATGGGCCAGAAGATGATCGCGGCTTTCGGTGATCTTAATGCCGCAGTTTTTGAATAAGGCCTCGGTGTCGTCAGTAAGACGCCCTGATTTTTGAATAGCAATGCGCAGTCTGGACTGGCTTAATTTCTTATCGCTGACCATGTGTCATCTTCCTAAATTTACAAAATAAAGCTTAAGTTAAGCTCAACACGGCCTATTATACAAAGGACCGGTCCGATATTATACAGTCAGACAAATGCCGTACGGCAAAGCCTTGGCGCAGGATCGGGCAATTTCGGCCTCTTTAGATGCTGTGCCGTTTTTTGGGTGCCAAAAGAGGGATTTAAGCGCTCTTTTGCCGCACAGAGGGGCGGCTTGGGGCGGGGATTAAAGACGCTCTTGGCAGCAGAAGACAGGTGCTCGTGCCTTTGCAGATCACTTTTTGATTTGGGAAATATCAGGGCTCTGAGCGATCTTAGAATCGCGAGGCCCGGCAGAGCCTGCCACGAGGCCTTCTTTTGAACTCCTGCTTTTGTCCTCTTTGGGCCTTGCCAAGGATGTCTTTTGGTTTTTGGCCGCATTTTTGCCTTGCGTCAAGGCAGGCTCTCCCAAGATATATTGCCTTGCAAAGATGTCGATGAACATCAGAAACAAGCTGATTAAAAGAGGCCCGAAGATCACGCCCATAAAGCCGAAAATCGGTATGCCTGCGATTACGCCGAAGATGGTGATGAGAGGGTGAATGTCGGCCATCTTCTTTTGCAAAATAAAGCGCAGCACATTGTCGCATTGGGATATGATGATCGCCCCGTAGGATAAGAGCATCAATGCCGAGGCGGTGTTTCCTTCCAAAAATTGGGATAGGGCCAGGGGGATCCACACCAGCATGGTGCCCACAAAGGGAATGATGGAACACAAGCCTGTGATGATGCCGAACATCAGCGGATTTTTGATATCGCACAGATAGTAGCCCAAAGCTGCCACCACCCCTTGCAAGAAGGCCAGCAGGGGAATGCCGATGGCGTTTGATTTGACGATGAGGTTGATCTTCTCGATGATGACCCTTTTGTTGCCATCGGAAAAGGGCAGGAGCCTTGCAATATACCTCTCCATGCCGATGCCGCCTTTGAGCAGGAAAAACAGCAGCAACAAGGCCGTAAACAAATTGATGGCAAAGTTATTGATCCCTGCCATCAGCATATTGGCCACGGATGTGATCTGTTTTGTGACAAAGCCGAGGGAGCTTTCGGAGATAAGCTCGATTTGAAAGCGCTCTTTGCACATCTGCACGATGGAATTGATCCTCTGCGTGACCGCATCGATATTCAGATCTACTCCCTTTAAGCTTGAGGCCAGATCGATGGCATACCACAAAAGCAGACTTAAAGGCAGGATCAAAAAGATTGTCACCACGGCCGTAATGATCAGGGCCGCTTTGGCCGGGCCCAATTTTCGCGTCAGCCCGACATTGACCCTGCGCAGCAGCATATATAAGGTGATGGAGCCCAAGATCCCGTTGATAAAGGGGGTCGCCTGAGGCAATAGGACCCAGGCGAGGATCAAGATGAGGGCTAAGAGGGTGATTTCAAAGTAAAGCTCGGGGTTTTTACGCATGGCCTTGATCTTTATTTTGTGGTCATAGGCTGATTATAAGGCCTAAAACTTATAAGAGGCCATAGGATCTCAAGGCCCCTTACGAGAGTGCCTGCAAAGGGGATCTTTGTCCCGGGGGCAGGGGTTGGCTGAGGCTGCGCTCGATCTTATGCCATCGCTGCCCCCTTAAGCTTGGTTATTTGCTCATCGGTCAGGGCGAGCTCTTCAAAGTACGCAATCTCCCTTAACATTGAGGCAGAGCCTGCTTCTTTTTCGTTCTTTTCTTTTTGCTTGGGCTCGTTGACGATGACCATGACGCACGGAACAATGACGAGAGGCTCTATCAGGTTGGCGTACTTGCGGTCCAAGAACTGTGTTTTGCCTTCTTCAAAGGCGGCATCTGCGTCTTTGCGGTCATAGGCAACTTTTATTTCGATGATGTAGTGATACCTGCCCCCTCTGATGCGCAAATCGGCCCGGCCTTTGGCCGACTGTATTTCGCAATCGCACTTGAAGCGAAACAGGGTTAAGACAAATATCAGCACCTTGAGCACTTCGGCAAACATGCGCTCATCAAACTGCTTAAAGCACTCGTATGAAAAATGATTGATGATGTCATTCATCACCTTCTTGATGGCAGGCAGGTTCTTGGTTTCAAAGGCCTCGCGGACATTAAACAAATAGTCTTCCATAAACTCATCGGCGCGGGTTATTTGCTGCTTTGTCAATTTGGCCAAAATCACATCGGCAAAAGCGGTTTTTACCTCTTCATTGGGGATGCCTATATAGAG
>CAZYXT010000047.1:0-17504 GCA_964651505.1 uncultured Enterobacterales bacterium | reverse complement strand
TCTGCCAAAAGATGCAAGAAGATCTTTTTTGCAAAGCCTGCAGGGATGGTGCGCGCCTTTGTGCAGGGCCAATTTTTTAGTGTGCTGCAAGCCGAATTCTGCTAAAATCCTCATTTGTGTTGATTTTTTCAAGCGTGCTCTTCTTATGCGAGTTCTAGGTATTGAAAGCTCTTGCGATGAAACCGGAGTTGCCATCTGCGATGACAAGCAGGGCCTGCTCAGCCATGCTTTGCACACCCAGATCGCCATGCACGCAGAATACGGCGGGGTGGTCCCCGAGCTGGCCTCGCGCGATCACATCAAAAGGATCGTTCCTCTTGTAAACGAAGCTTTAAGGCAAGCCGATCTCAAATTGTCCGATTTGAGCGCCATTGCCTATACCGCAGGCCCGGGACTCATCGGAGCGCTGCTCACCGGGGCCGTGGCAGGACGAGCTTTGGCTTATGCCCTCAAGATCCCCGCGGTGGCGGTGCATCATATGGAAGGCCATCTGCTCGCGCCCATGCTTGAGCCTGATCCTCCTTCTTTCCCCTTTGTGGCTCTTTTGGTATCAGGCGGCCACACCATGCTGATTAAAGTAGAGAAACCCGGTTGCTACCAGCTTCTTGGCCAGACCGTCGATGACGCGGCAGGCGAGGCTTTTGACAAAAGTGCCAAGCTGCTGGGCCTGCCTTATCCCGGGGGGCCTGCCTTGGAGAAACTTGCCCAAACGGGCGATCCGCATGCTTTTCATTTCCCCAGGCCCATGGCCGACCGGCCCAATTGCGATTTCAGCTTTGCAGGACTTAAAACGGCGGTGCTCAATGCCGTGTTGAGGTCGGCTGATCTTCAAAAAGACAAGGCAGATATCGCCGCAAGTTTCACGCAGGCGGCAGCCGACACTTTGGTGCTCAAATGCCAAAGGGCTCTGGACATGACAGGGTTAAACGTCTTGGTGGCAGCAGGCGGGGTCAGCTGCAACATGGCAGTGCGCAATGCCCTTTGCGATCTGATGGCAAGACGGCAGGGCAAAGCTTATTTTGCCAGACCCCAATTTTGCACCGACAACGGGGCTATGATTGCCTTTGCCGGCATGTTGCGCTTTAAGGCAGGGCAGGTTAAGGATTTGAGCGTGGAGGTGCATCCGCGCTGGCCTCTGTCCGAGCTTAGGGCCATGTAAGATGGACAAGGTTTTTATCAGGGGCTTGAGGATTTCCTGCATCGTCGGCATCCTGCCCCACGAAAGAGAGCTTGAACAAGATCTGCAAGCGGACATTGTCATGGAGCTGGATCTTAAAAAGGCAGCACTGACGGGCGATCTTGCCGAATCGGTCGATTATGCCCAAGTGTGCCGTCAGGTTACGGATTTTATCAGGCACCGCAAAGCACAGCTGCTGGAGAGTCTTGCTTACGAGGTGTGTGCGTTTATATTGAAGAATTTTAAGCTGCAAAAAGTCACAGTTGCCCTGACCAAGCTTCAGGCCGTGCCGCTCACGCAGGGAGTAGGGGTCGAGGCGGCTATGACTGCGGGGGAGTTAAATGACTAAGGTATATCTGGGAATTGGGTCTAATTTAAATCGCGAAAATGCCATGTTGTTTGCAAAGGCCAAACTCGAGCCTTTGTTTGAGAATTTTGCCGTCTCGTCGGTATGGCGCAGCAAAGCCGTGCGCAGCGCCGAGCCAGATTATTTCAACATGGTGGCTGGGGGCGACACAAAGTTGTCTTTAAACGATCTCTTGGAGGTTATTGCAAACATCGAGCAGCAGGCAGGCAGCGAGATGATGTTCCACAACGGCACCAATTTCGGCATCAAGCGCCGTTTGGACATCGACGTGCTGCTCTACGGCGATCTGGTTGCCACCGAGCCTTGCAAGGTGCCCCGCCACGATATTCAGGATTATCCTTTCGTATTGTGCCCCTTGTGCGAGATTGACGAGAACATCGTCCACCCTCTGCTTAAGATCTCGGTCAAAGAGATCTGGTCGGAAATGGCTCCGCGTCTGCCTGAAAACATGCAGGTTGAAAAACAGGATTTCGACTTCTCCCGTTCTGCTCCGGACTGGAACTAATAAGGAGATTTTGTGCCGTTAACCCACATTGTGGTGCTGGCAATATTACAGGGAGTCACCGAGTTTCTGCCGGTTTCCTCGAGCGCCCACCTGATTTTGCCCGGCAGGCTGTTAAATTGGCCTGATCAGGGTTTGGCTTTTGATGTGGCCGTCCATACAGGCACTCTGCTGGCGGTCATCATCTATTACTTTTATGATCTCATCAAGATCGCCTTTTTTACCGTCGAGTCGGTATACAAAAGGCGCAACGGCCCTGTCAGCAGGGTCGGCTGGTATCTCATCGCAGCGACCGTTCCTGTGGCCGCAGCGGGATTTTTGCTCGAGGAGTTTGTCTCCACGGCAGCCCGCTCCATTGAAATCATAGCCTGCAGCACCATCTTCTTTGGCATTCTTTTGGGCATTGCCTCCTACATCAACCGCCGCTTGTGCTGGCGCACCCTGGTCAAGATTGAAGGACAGCGCCATGACAGTTTGCGCTATATGACCTGGCAGCAGGCCATCATCATCGGCTGTGCGCAGGCCCTCGCTCTCATCCCGGGCACCTCCCGCTCGGGCATCACCCTGACGGCAGGCTTGTTTTTGGGCCTGCGCCCCGAGGCGGCCGCGCGCTTTAGCTTTTTGCTCTCCATTCCCGTGATCTTTGCCTCGGCCTCTTTGGAAGGCTATAAGCTTTATGTGCAAGGCTTTGAGGGGGCAGCCTTCATAGAGATGCTGATAGGCGCGGTCATCTCCTTTGTCGTGGCATTGTGCGTCATTCACTTTTTCATGAAGTTCATTGCCAAATCGGGCATGGGCATCTTTGTGCTCTACAGGCTGGTGCTGGGCTTTGGCCTGTTGTATTTCTTTTGCTGGCAATAAGGCAGGTCATAATGCAGCTTAAGGAGCCTTTAAAGCTTGAGAAGATGTCCCGGGCTTACAGCTGCACATCGGGCGGGGCCGAATCGGATAAGATGCAGTCAGGCAGAGTCTTGATGTAATCGTCAAGCAGTTTGACCCTCATTTGGTGCACCGCCTCTGCGATTTCACTGCCCTTAATCCCCTGACTGATGAACCTTGCGGCTCTGACCTCCAAGGTGAGGTTGAACATCTGCAAGGCTGCATCAAAGCGCGGAAAAGGCATCTTCTCAAAACCCTTGCGGCCCAAAAAGTCTGCTTTGCAGCAATAAAGATAGGGCATGATCCTCTCGGGGCGGCGGTAGCCGTCCAAGCCTTCAAACAGCCTGACTATGCCTTCTGCTCCCAGTTTTTGCAGATGGTGAAAATCGTTGTGGTAAAGCATGATGACCGAGGAGAGCTCGGCATAATCCTTGGGGACATGCAGCCTCAGGCACAAGCCCTGCAAGGGGGCTAAGCCCAATTTGTTGTGCAGATGATGGTGGGGCCACTCTTCTTTGGGCGTGAGGGCCTTGCCTATATCGTGCACCAGCATGGCAAAGCGGGTGGCTCTGTCGGTGGTGAGGGCGCTCACCTCTTTTAAGGTCATCATGGTGTGCACGCCGCTGTCAATCTCAGGGTGCCATTTGGCAGGCCCCGGCACGCCGAACAAATTTTCAACCTCGGGGAGGATGTAGCGCAAAGCCCCTATGTCATGGAGGGTGGAAAAGAATACCTGAGGGTAATCGGTGCCCAAGGCCTTGTCAATTTCCATGAAGATGCGCTCGGGGGTGAGTGCGGCAAGCTCGCCTGACAAAGACATTTTTTGCATCAGCTCAAGGGTTTCGTCGGCAATTTTGAAGCCGCGGCCGTAAAAGCGGGCCAAAAAGCGGGCGGTGCGCAACACGCGCAAAGGATCTTCACAGAAGGCAGGGGAAACGTGGCGCAAGATCTTGGCCTTAAGATCGGACAGGCCGTTGCAGGGATCGATAAGGTTGCCCTCGCTGTCCTGGGCCATGGCGTTGACGGTCAGATCGCGGCGCTTTAGATCTTCTTCCAAGGTCACCTGCGGGCCAAAGTCGCAAATAAAGCCCTTGTAGCCAAGGCCTTCTTTGCGCTCGGTGCGGGCCAATGCATATTCTTCGCGGGTGTGCGGGTGCAAAAAGACCGGAAAGCCGCTGCCGACCTGCTTGAAGTTTAAGGCTTTAAGCTGTGCGGCGGTCGATCCAACCACCACATAATCTTTATCGGCTCCGTTGATCCCAAGCAGGGCATCTCTGACGGCTCCGCCTACTAAATAGACCTGCATGGCCTTATGTTCCCCGACTTACACATTCACCATAATTGTATCAAAATGTAGCAGGAACAACGCACGGCCGCGCAGTTTGGCTTTAAAATCTTTCGCGCTTGGTTTTGCGGTTGGGTCTTGGAATATATAAGAAGATGATGCCTGCGATGGCACCGGAGAGTGCAATCAGCGCCCCCTGCATCCACCAGCGCATCTGCATGTCAAGCTCCTTGGTCTGCAGGCGGTCGGCGTACTCGCGGCGCAATTCGTCAAGATTGGCGATGGTGGCATCCTTTTGCGCGATGGCCTCGCTCATGCCTTTATTCTCCCGCTCAAGGCGGCTTAGGCGCTGCTGTGTTTGCTTAAGCTCGCGCGAGAGGGCATTGTCGTAATTTTCAAGCTGATCTTGAAGCGACTTGATCTCCCTCTCCAAGATCTCAACCTGCGCAGGCCCGCAAGGCTCAGGCTGCACGGTATCCTTTTCCATCCACACCGTCTTGCCGTCTGCATCTTCAAGCCTCAAGTAAGCGCCGTTTTGCGAATAGGAAACAAAGGTGAGCCTTTCGCCGATGCGCTTGGAGCCTGTGATGCGGTACTCTGTGCCCGGGCCCGAGCGGGTCCAGATCCTGTTTTGATCGGAGACGTAGACGGGGCCTCCCTCATAGAAGCCGTTCTCGTCCCTGAGGGGCTCTGCGGGTTCGTATGTTTCAAGTGCCTTGGGATCGGCAGGGGCAGAAACGCCTGAATTTTCTTCGTCGGGGGCTGCATACAGAGGAGAGCTAACCAAACAAGAGGCTGCCAGGATGGTGCAGGCAGCGAGGGCAGATAATTTCACAGTGTTCCTCGCACTTTAAGATCAATCCCATGCATTGTAAATTCGTTGAGCAATCTAGACAAGGGCTCTCTTTTTTTGCAACAGTCCCGTGCTACAATCTATGAAAACCAACAGAGTGGAGGTAGCGGCTGTGCAAGGTCAAGAAATAGAGCTTAAATTCGGCGTGGTAGGCAAGATTGAAGATCTCAAAGAAGCCCTGACGGGGATCGGCGAGCTTGGCTCTTGCCAAGAAGACGATCTTAAAAACTGCTACTTTGACACGGGCGATCGCTTCTTGTTCAAAAAAGGCGCAGGCTTGCGTTTAAGGTCGGGCAAGGACGGTTGCGAGCAGACCCTCAAATTGCGCGACGAGAGCTTAGGCGGCCTGCATCAGCGCACCGAATACAATGTCAAGGTGCCTGAGGGCATGCAAAAGCCCGATCTTGGTTTGTTTGAAGAAGCTCCCTTTGACCCTGCCATCGACATTGCCGACTTGTCCTCGCGCCTTGAGCCCATCTGCCGGATCAACTTTAAGCGGCGCAGCGTCAATTTAAGAGCCTTCGGGTGCCTGTATGAGGTGTCCTTGGATGAAGGCCGCATCGAGGGCCAGGGAGGAACCGGCAGCTATGAGATCAACGAGCTTGAGGTGGAGTTAAAAGAAACCAATCTTGACTCTTCAAGGCAGCTCATGTCCTTTTTGGATCTGCTCAATCAGATGCGCGAGCGCAATCTTCCTTTGACCTTGGAACCTTTTTCAAAAATGCACAAAGCAGCCTTGGTTTTGCGCGGAGAGGAGCGCAACAGCATCAAGCTGCCTGCTTTGGTGCAAACGGACTTGCACGGTCTTATCTTAACCTCGCTTAAAAGCTTTGAGACCCTGTTGGGCCTGTATCTGGTGCGCAAAAACCCCATGCTTTTGGGCCACATCGGGTATTCTTTGAAAATGTTGCGCCGCTCCTTGTGCGAGCTTAAGGATGCAGGCGCAATCAACGATGTCGTCAATGACTCCGATGCCTTCAAGCGCTACGAGCGCTTTGTCAAAAAGATGCGCAAGCCTTTGAAGAATTTGTCCTCCTACTTTGACGATTTGGGCTTTGAGGCCGTCATGCAAAGCGTGCAGGGCGGCGAAGGATTGTCTCTTGACGAGACGGTGCAGCACGTGCGCGCCGTCCTCATGGAAACGGGCAGCTATCTTCTGCCTCTGAGGATCAGGGTTCTTTTGACCCTGCTTGACGAGGTAGTGCGCTCCAACGTCAGAACCTAAAGGGAGGCTCTGACGGTGGCTTGCAACATAAGACCCGACCCCGGATCCCTTAAATTAAACGACGATGAGCTTATTGCCGAGAGCCAAAACTATCTTGAAAGGCTTAAGCAGCGCGCTCCTGATGAGATTATCTTCTTTGAAAAAAGAGAAGATCTGCCCTACATCTTGGGCATGTCCGAGTTTATTGCCAAAACCCTTGTTCAATACCCCAAAGAATGCGCCAAAATGATTGCAGACGGGTATTTGGACAGCCCCGCGCTCCTTTTGGACAACAAACAGGCCGTAACCGAGTACATTACGGAAGGTCTGCCCGAGCCTGAGCTTAAGCGCAGGCTGCGCATTTTGCGGCGCACCCGCATGGCCATGCTGGCTTGGCGCGATCTGACAGGCCGCGCCGACATCGAAGAGGTTTTTGGCAGTCTCACCAATCTTGCTGAAGAGACGGTGTTGCAAACCTTCAGGGTGGTGCGCGCCTCCTTGGTGCCGGGGTTTGGCGAAGCCCTGGACAAAGATGGTCTTCCCATGCCGCTTATGATCATGGGCATGGGCAAACTAGGCGGCGGCGAGCTTAATTTTTCCTCGGACATCGACCTTATCTGCATGTACCCCTATGACGGGCAGACGACCGGGGCGCCGCGTTCTTTGAGCTTTCGCGAGTATTTTGCCAAGGTGGTGCAAAGATCTTGCAACCTCTTATCCGACACCACCCCCGACGGCTTTTGTTATCGCACCGATTTAAGATTAAGACCTTTTGGAGACGCAGGATCGCTGGTCAGCTCCTTTGATGCCCTGCAAATTTACTATGAAACCCAAGGCCGCACCTGGGAGCGCTATGCCCTGGTCAAGGCCAAGCTGTTGGGCACAACCGACGATTACCGCCATTACGGCAAAGAGCTCATCGACATGCTGAGGCCCTTTGTGTACCGCCGCTACTTAGATTACGGGGCCATCGAGTCATTGCGCAAGCTCAAGCACATGATTGAAGCTGAGGTCAGGCGCAGGCAGCTTAAGGATAATTTCAAATTGGGCCGCGGCGGCATCCGCGAGATAGAGTTTATCGCTCAAGTCTTCGAGCTTATGCGCGGAGGCAGGATCTCGCAGCTGCAAGAGCGCAATTTAAGAAAGACCTTGGCGCACCTTGATCACTTCAGTCTGCTGCCATCTGAGGTGTGCAGGCAGCTTGATGAGGATTATGTTTATTTGCGCAGGCTTGAAAACGTGCTGCAAGAGCTTGCCGATCAGCAAACGCAGACCCTCCCCTCAAGAGCAAAAGATCAAAAGCGCCTGGCCCTTGCGATGAACAGGGCAAGCTACGAGGAGCTTGCATCCGAGCTTGAGGGCGTCATGCAAAGGGTGCACTCTGAGTTTTGCAAGGTCATGGGCGATGACTCCGACGAGCCTCAAGACAACCGCCGCGAGGGATTGGAGCTTTGGGAGTCAAACTTAAAGCCCGAGGAGATGGTCGAGATCTTAAAGCCTCTTTTGAAAAATAATGAGCAGGCCTTGGAGCTTGGACAAAACATCGTGGATCTGCGCAAAACCCTCGCCCGCCTGCCCATGGGGCCTGTGGGGCGCGAGACTTTGCTGCGATTAATGCCCATGCTCATCAAGCTGGTGTGCGCCCATGACAATGCCCCCTCGCTGTTTAACAAAGTGGGGGCGCTTATCGAAAAAGTGGCCTTGCGCACCACCTATTTGCAGCTTTTGGTCGAAAATCGCCAGGCTGCCTTGAGGCTGGTCTCCTTGTTAAACGACAACGAATTTGCAGGCGCCCTGATCTCGGCCCACCCCATTTTGATGGACGAGCTCATTGCCCCTCATTACTTAGACAGGCCGCTGCGCCCTGACGAATTTTTGAGCCGCCTAAACGAGATGCTGATGCGCGTGGACCAAGACGATCTTGAGGGTCAGATGGAAGAGCTGCGCCTTTTCAAGAAGTTTATGGTGCTGCGCATTGCCATGTCCGATCGGGCCGGGCTGCTGCCCCTCATGAAGGTGTCAGACTGCTTAACCTGGCTTGCAGAGGCCATTATCCGCGAGCTTGCGGTATTGGCGTGGAATCAGACCGTCAAGCGCTTTGGCGCTCCCCCGGGAAGAACCTTGCAAAGCCCGGGGTTTGCCATCATCGGTTACGGCAAGCTTGGGGGCCTGGAGCTTGGGTACAAATCGGATTTGGACATGGTCTTTATCCGCAAGCCCGATGAGAGCATGACCGAAGGCCCGCAGTCCATCCCCGCTTCGATGTTTTACCAAAAAATGGTGCAAAGGCTTTTGCACCTGTCGGTGACGAGGATGTCAGGCGGCGTTCTTTACGATCTGGACATGCGCCTGCGCCCTGACGGAGATGCGGGCATGCTTGTGGCCGACACCGATGGCTTTGAGGATTATCAAAAGCATCGCGCCTGGACCTGGGAGCATCAGGCCTTGGTGAGGGCTAGGCCCATTGCAGGCTCAAAGAGCGTCATCGACGAGTTTAACCGCATCCGCGCCGAGGTCTTGCGCACCCCGCGCGATGAGGCCAAATTAAAAGAAGACGTCTTGGCCATGCGCCAAAAGATGCGCGATCATTTGGATCGCAGCACGCAAACGCTCTTTGATCTCAAACAAGGGCAAGGCGGCATGGTGGATATCGAGTTTATCGCCCAATACCTGCTGCTTTTGCATGCCCCCAAGCATGAAGAAATGGTGCTGTGGTCAGATAACGTGCGGATCTTGGACGAGTGCGCGCGCCTTGGCATTCTCTCGGGCAGCGAGGCGCAAGTATTAAAAGATGCCTATCTTGCCATCCGCGGCTATTATCACCGTGTATCGCTTGCCGACCTGCCGCGCATCGTGGCTGTCTCAGATAAGCCCCCCGAGTGCGAGGTGGTAACCAAGATCTGGCATAAGATCTTTGAAGAATAACTGTCGTTGCTTGCCCCCGTTTTTGCGGGACTTCTTATCAGTCGCGCCTGTCGTCGTAAAGATAGAGGTTGTTTTCAGGGGATTCTAAATTAGCCTGAGGGATGGAAACCTTGGGGCCGAGACCCTCGGGGCACCAATAAGCCCTGCCCGTCATGGCGTACCCAAAGTCGGGGAAGGGGCCGATGGGGGCGCAAAAGGCATTGATCTCAACCACATGCGTGGCCTTGAGGAGTGCAGCCTTTCTTTTCAGTTCAAAGCGGGCATTGCCCATGGTGGCGCGGGGGCTGACATCCACGTCGCCCAAGAAGGTGCACCCCTGAACTTCAACGGCCATGGCGGTTACGACAAGGTTTGCCTCGTCTATTTCCTCTTGGCTGATGCAGGCTGTCAAAAACAGGCAGGAGGCCGCAGTTGCGCTTAAGGTTAAAATCTTCATGCAAGTCAGACTATATCGGGGTAGCGCGAAGGCTCGCCTTCGGGGCGGGTCTTAAAGCGCCTGTGCATCCACAAATACTGCTCGGGGGCCATCTTGATCATGTTTTCGATGACCGTGTTGATCCTTGCGATATCCGTTATCTCATCGTCGGCAGGGAAATTTTCAAGCGGATCCAAAACATACAGATGGTACCCGTCTTCGTCGCGGATGGTCCATGATGGCTGCACCTTCACGCCCCTGATCTTGGCCAGATCGCGCGTGGCGGTGATGCTTGCCGCCTTTTGCACGGCAAAAAACGGCACGAACACTGATTCTTTGCGCCCGTAGTCCTGATCGGGGGCATACCAGATGGGATAGCCCTGCATCAGGGCTTTGATCATGGAGCGCGGATCATCGCGGTCGACCAGGGCGACATTGCTTTTGAGGCGCCCTTTGACCTGCGCGTACTCGTAAACGGGGTGATCGGAGGGACGGTATACGCCCACGCCGCCTTTAATCAAAATGCCGTAAATTCGCGCCATAAGCTCCAAGGTCACAAAATGGCAGGTGAGCACCAAGGTGCGCTCGTTGCGCTCGGCCATGGCACGCGCTTTTTTAAGCTGCTCCTCATCAATCTTGGCATGCTTTAAGATGCGCTTGTCGCTCCAAAACCAGGCCATGCCGCTCTCAAGGAGCCCCATCCCGGAGTTTTCGTAGATCCCTTTTTCAAGCTTAAGTTTTTCCTCTTCGCTCAAATTTGGGAAGGCAAGCTCAATGTTGCGCTTTACGATATAGGTGCGCCCTTTGATGATTTTGGGCAAAAGAAGGCCGATTTTTTTGCCAAGCCACAAAATGGCTTTGTAGGGCAGGAGGGTGACGGTCAGCCACACCAGGAAGATGCTCAGCCAGGCGCCGATGAAATTGGGGTACAGCAAGTTTTTGGCAAAGACGGCTCTATCCTTGACCCCTTTGCCCCAGCCGCGATGGCGGTTGGTGACGCGATGCTGCTTTTTGCGCTCGTTATAAGAAGTATGAAGCTTTATCTTTTCATCAACCATGACTGCGTTCCCTGTCTTATGGGCTTAATTGTAGGGGCAAAGCGTTCTTTTTTAAAGTCATGAAGACCGATTGCGCAGGTCAGAGAACCATTTTCAGCGCGGGGGAGCCACGCTTTGCCTTTTAACCAGGCTTACCTCAAATTTTGGCATGGGCTCGGGCTCTTCGTGAGCATACAGCGCAGATGAAAGCAGGACGGCCCTGCGAGCCATTTCTTCTACCGGGTGGCGCACGGTGGTGAGCTTTGGGATCAGACAGGATGCCAAAAACAGATCGTCAAAGCCTGCCACCGAGACATCCTGCGGAATTTTAAAGCCTGCCTCACAGAGCACGCTCATCACGCCTGCTGCCATAAAGTCGTTGTAGCAGGATACGGCGGTAAACTTGACCTTGCGCTGCAAGAGGGCAATGGCAGCCTGCGTGCCCCCCTCCAAATAAGGCTCGTCCAAGGCTATAAGATCGGGGTCAAAGGGTATGCCCGCCTCCTGCAAGGCAAGCTTGTAGCCTTGCAGACGCTCTTTTGAATCGGGAATTTTGTGGGAGGAGCCTATGTAGGCAATTTTGCGGTGGCCTTGGGTGATGAGCTCTTTTACGGCCAGATATTCGCCCTTTACATTGTCGATATTGATGCAGCGCTCTTCAACGCCTTCTATGGTGCGGTTAATCAGCACCATATAGGGGATGCGCTCCATGTAATCGCGCAAGGCTTCATCTGTCATGGACATAGCGTGGATGATGAGGCCGCGGCACTGATGGGAGATGAGGCTGATTATGGCTTGTTCTTCGCGCTTGGCATCATGGAAGCCCTGTATGGCCATCAGGGTGCAGCCCAAAGGCTGCGCTGCGCGCTCGCAGGCTCTGATCATGGTCCCGAAGTAAGGATCGGCCAAATCGGGGACGGTGGCTCCGATGATGTGCGAGTCCTGCCGGGCAAGCGCCTTGGCATTGGCATTTAAATAAAAGGACAGCTCCCGACAGGCCTCCAGCACGGCCCGTCGCGTCTGTTCGCTGACCTTGGCCGAGCCGTTTAAGACCCGCGAAACGGTCGCCACGGAAACATGCGCCCGTCCGGCAACGTCTTTGATGGTGGCCATATGGATAATCCTTAAAAAATAATCGCCTGATGCGCAAGCGTTTGCAAACCTCGGCCCTTGATCTTAAAGCAAATAAGGGTTTTGATAAAGTGGGGCCGGGGGCGGTATGATATGAGATCCCATATTTTGTGCAAAAGTTGATCACGCTGACAAAATCAACCCTTGCCGACTAAGGCGGAGGCCCTATAATGAAAACGTTTACATTCTGATAAGCATCGGCTTTCAAGGAGCTTTTAATGTCCACCATACTGGTCACAGGCGGCGCAGGTTTTATCGGTTCGCACACGGTTATCGAGCTGGTCAAGGCAGGCTTCGATCCCGTCATTTTTGATAACTTTTCAAACTCCAAGCCTGCCGTCTTGTCCCGCATCAATCATTTGTGCGGCCGCGTCATTCCTTTTTACAGTGGCGACATCAGGGTCAAAGAGCAGCTTGAGCGCGTGTTTGACGAGCATCATATCGACGCCGTCATCCACTTTGCAGGCCTCAAAGCCGTCGGCGAATCGGTCAAAAAGCCTCTTGAGTACTACGACAACAATGTCAACGGCAGCAGGGTGCTGCTTTCCATCATGCGCGATCGCGGCTGCCGCAACTTCGTGTTTTCATCTTCATCGACCGTCTACGGCGAACCCGATGCCCTGCCTTTGACCGAAGAGTCTCCCATCAAGCGCGCCAACTGCCCTTACGGACAGACCAAAATCGATGTCGAGTATATGGCAATCGAGCTGCAAAAAGCCGTGCCCGATTTTAACATCACCCTCTTGCGCTACTTCAACCCGGTCGGCGCCCATGAATCTGGCCTCCTCGGCGAAGATCCCAAGGGCATTCCCAACAATCTGATGCCTTATCTTGCCTTGGTGGCCGTAGGCAGGCTGCCATGCCTTAATATCTTTGGCAACGATTATCCCACCCCCGACGGCACCTGCGTGCGCGATTACATCCATGTGATGGATCTGGCCAAGGGTCACGTGGCGGCTTTGGACAAGCTCATGGACAAAAGCGGCGTGCACATCTACAACCTCGGCACGGGCACGGGCTACAGCGTGCTTGACATGGTCAAAGCCTTCTCCAAGGCCATCGGCAGTGAGCTTCCGCACAAGTTTGCCCCCCGTCGAGAGGGGGATGTGGTGCAGTGTTATGCAGACCCGGGCAAGGCTTGCAGGGAGCTTGGGTGGAAGGCTGAAAAGAGCCTTGATGACATGTGCGCCGACTCTTATCGGTGGCAAAGGGACAATCCTGACGGCTATGAAGATTGAGGCTTCGAAAATGCAATTTGATGCAAGCTCTCATCCTCACCGCCGCTGCAACGCCCTCACAGGCGAGTGGATCTTGGTTTCCCCTCACAGGGCCAAGCGTCCATGGAACGGGCAGGTTGAAAAGGCGGCCGACGAACACAAACCCTCATATGATCCCAAGTGCTATTTGTGCCCGACCAATATCAGGGTCAGCGGCGACGTCAATCCTGCCTATGAGAGCAATTTCGTTTTCACCAACGATTTTGCCGTTTTGACCCCTGACACTCCTTTGGATGGGGAGGGAAATGACGATCTGTTCAAGCTTGAGCCTGCCCGCGGCACGGCGCGCGTGATCTGTTTTAGCTCCGATCACTCCAAGACCCTGCCAGTCATGGAGGTTGGCGACATTAAAAAAGTGGTCGATCTGTGGGCCTCTCAATGGGATGAGCTGTCCAAGACCTACAAGTGGGTGCAGCTTTTTGAAAACAAAGGCGCGGTGATGGGTTGCTCCAACCCTCACCCCCACGGGCAGATCTGGGCCTGCTCGTTTTTGCCCGAGGAGATTGTAAAAGAGCTCAACTCTCAGAGGGCCTACTATAAAAAGCACGGCAGAAGGCTTTTGCTTGACTATGTTCAAGCCGAGCTTAAAAAAGGCGAGAGGATCATCTTTGAGACGCAGCATTTTGTCGCCCTGGTGCCGTTTTGGGCTTTTTGGCCTTTTGAGACCATGATTTTGCCCAAGTTTGAAGTCGGCACTTTATGCGAGCTGACAGAGGACCGGCGCCAAGATCTGGCCTTGTGCATCAAAAAGCTTACCACCCGCTATGACAATCTTTTTGAGTGCTCTTTTCCTTACTCGATGGGCTGGCACAATGCCCCTAAAGACGGCAATGAGCATCCTGAGTGGCAATTGCATGCCCATTACTATCCGCCTTTGTTGCGTTCTTCGACGGTTAGAAAGTTCGTGGCAGGTTTTGAGCTTTTGGCCGAAAAGCAAAGAGATTTGACGGCCGAGCAGGCAGCACAGCGTCTGCGCAATCTATCCGAGATCCACTACGCCGCCGGGAAATAAAACATGACTGACGTACGCACCAAGGCCGAGCAGGCCTTCTTACAACACTTTGGCAGCGCTCCTGCTTTGCTTTCCTATGCCCCGGGCCGGGTTAACCTCATCGGCGAGCATACCGACTACAACGACGGCTTTGTCCTGCCCTGCGCCATAGGTTACGGCACCGTCATGGCCGCTAAGATCAACGGCACAAACAAAATGAGGGTGCTGGCCTTCGACATGCAGGGGAAGACTGACGAGTTTAAGATCTCAAAAGATCTTCAAAAGCACGAAAGCAAGACCTGGTCCAACTACCTGCGCGGCGTAACCAAGCTTATTTGTGAAAAAGGCTATGAGGTAAAGGGCCTTAATGTAGCCGTTTGCGGCGATGTGCCTTTGGGGGCGGGATTGTCATCTTCGGCATCCTTGGAGGTGGCCTTTGGCAACCTCATCTCCCGCGCTTTTGACTTTAATATCCCGTTGCAGGAGATCGCGCTCATCGGACAGGCTGCCGAGGCTTTTATCGGCTGCAAGTGCGGCATCATGGATCAGACGATCTCAGCGTGCGGCAAGGCAGATTGCGCGCTGCTCATCGATTGCAGATCGCTTAAGCTCACTCAGGTTAAGGTGCCCTCGTATCTTGAGATTTTGATCATAAACTCCAACATCAAGCATGCCCTGGTAGGGGGCGAGTACAACCAAAGGCGCGAGCAATGCGAAAGTGCCGCCGCCACCTTGGGCGTCAAGGCTCTGCGCGATGCGACGCTGCCCATGCTTGAAGATAAGAAAGGCAAGATGGACGAGCTTTGCTACAAGCGCGCCCGCCACATCATCACCGAAGATGACAGGGTGCTTGAGACTGTCAAGGCTTTTGAACAAGGCGATCTTAAAAAGCTCTCGGAGCTTATGTATGCCTCGCACTGCTCGATGCGCGATGACTTTGAAATTACTATCCCTCAGATCGACGGCCTCGTTGAGATTATCCGCAACGCCATCGGCGAAAATGCCGCGGTGCGCATGACAGGCGGGGGCTTTGGCGGCAGCGTGGTGGCCGTGGTCGAGCCCTCTAAGGTTGAGGCGGTGGTCGCCAAGATAGATGAGGAGTACGAAAAGATCGCAGGGCGCAAAGCTGCCATCATCAAGACCCGCGCTTGCGACGGCGCATCTTTTGAGGTGCTATCTTAAACCTGTGGTTCAGGCAGGGCCTCAGGGACCTGTCGTCCCTGAGGCCTTTGATTTAAGTCGACCTCCTCCAAATACACGATTTCCCGCAATACGGAGGGCGTGTTCTTCTCATTCGTTTTGGCCTCTTGCAGGGCGGCAGCGGCATCTTTGCGGTCTGTTGCCACCTTAAGCTCAAAGACAAACTTGCAGTTGTCGCACTCGACCGTCAAATCGGAGCGGCCTTTGGATGAAGGCTCTTCTTTATGGCACCTAAGCTCAAAGAGGCTGAGCATGTTGAGCGATGATTTGAGCACATCCCTGAACATATGCTCGTTGAAGTTCTTAAGGCTTTCGTACGAGTAGTCTTTGATGATGTCGTTCATCACATCCTTCATGGCCGGGAAGTCTTTGTTTAAGAAAGCATCGAGCACGCGCTTTTGATAATTTTCGATAAAATCGCTTGCCAGATCTATATTGCCTGCGGTTAATCTTTCCAAAACCAGACCGATAAAGGCTTGTCTGACCTCGTGATTGGGAATGCCTATATAAAGATTCTCGCCTTCTGCTCTCTTAATGGTCAAATACCCTGCCTGATACAAGATGGCATGAAGGGGAAAGTTGGGCTTTGAGATGTTTGAGATGACGGGAGATAAGTTGCGTTTATTGCTTTTCTTTACAAAATCCAAGGCCAAAAAATCAGGAAGCTCTCCCAGCCCCTGCCCCCCGGTTGCACCTTGGCCAATCAAATTATCAAGAGAGCGTAAAAGCAGCTCATTATCGAAGCCTGTGTTTTTGAATCCTGCCTCGGGAAAGGATAGAAAGTCAATGGCCGCGCCCGGGTTGCATATTCGGTGCTCTGCAAACAAATCAAACGAATACCCGCCGCAATGTTGCTCAAGCTCCTCCAAGATCTTTTGCTCATCCCACTGCTTTTGCGGCTCTTTTTGTTTAAGAACTTCTGCCGCATTGGCAATGTAAGGCATGAAGTTTTGCTCAAGCTCTTCTTTAGTAAAGCCTGCGATGGCCCCGTAATCGTGGTTAAAGGAAATATCTATGACATTGTTGGCCATCACATCATAGCTGTGAAACCCGGCAACGCCTGTGATGAAAGTAAAGCGGAACTTATCAACACTGTCTTTTATGATCTGGCAAAAATCCGAAAAGACAATGCGGCGCCTTCTAAACTCATCGGGCAGCTCCATGACATGCGTCAGCGGTTTGTCATACTCATCAATCAGCAATACCAATGAGCGAGCCTCGCAGCGGGCCAATGACAATTTTAAAGAGCTTTTCCAAGAGCTTGCACTCTCAACGAATGTAACGCAGGCCAAGGAAAACGCATCTCTTAAAGTATCGGTGAAATCCTTTTCAAAGGATTCTGATTCATCGCCGATTAGAGCAAAATCCAAATGAATCACTTTATATGAGCCCCGGTCTTTCCACAGTCCTTCTTTTTCAAGCTTGAGGCCTTTAAAGCTTTGCGTGCCGTGCTCAAAAAGCTCTTTTAATGTGGAAAGCAGCAGCGATTTGCCAAAGCCGCGAGGCCGGGCAAAAAAGAAGGATGCTTCCTCCCCTGCCAAATCAGCCACCAAATCGGTTTTGTCTACATAAAGTCGCTTCTGACTTATGACCTTGGCAAAATCCATGCCTTGTCTGGGAAGAGAATATCTTATTTGTTTCATAGAAGATCTCCTTAAGTTGTCCCGGAAAAGAGCATGCCCTTTGTCCTTCTATTTCCTTTGCTTGGATTAATTTAGTTGAAACGCATACTAACCGATGAGTCGGGTTAACTTTTGTTGACTTTAGTTTTTTTCTGCCAAATTTTAGCATTTTTTGGGCGACGGCCCGGACGCTCTAAAACATACAGACGCGACTAAGCCCCCGCCATGCCTGAGGCATACGGGTCATTTAGATAGGGGGTCAATTTTTAAAAAATCAGCGCCGCTTTCGAGTATGCCTCCCTTTGAGGCCTAAACCCTGTCGGAGCAAGGCTCCCAGGCGCAAATTTCCTGCCTCCTTTGCAGATACGGCATAATCTCCCGGCCCCTCGCCATTGAACATAATGTTGTAGGCTTTAAGACCTGAGGTGTCGCCTGTCATGGCGTAGTTGAGGTACGACACCGCGATATCAGGATCGCTTGCCCGATCAATAAGGGCGGTGATGGGCAGAGGGGCATCCCTGTAGCCCTTGCCATTAAGGTGAACGGTTACCGAGATGTCCTGCACCTTCTTGAGTGTCATGATCGCAGACTTGGTAAGAAGGACGTTGTTGTTGGCAAAACGCATGTTGAAGATGCGCT
>CAZYXT010000046.1:0-17643 GCA_964651505.1 uncultured Enterobacterales bacterium | reverse complement strand
CATGCACGGTTCGGTGGGAGGGGCGAGGGCCAAAAGCCCATCCCCTACCCAATTGCATCAGAAGAGATCAATTTAAAGACCAAATCTTGGCAATAGAGGTCTTACTGCCGCACCTGCGTTATTGCCCTTTGCAATTTTCACAACACCCCTTTTTATGAGTGCCAGCAATCCATGCCTTAGCTTTTGCGCGCAACGCAAGGCTGCAACTTGCCCCGGCAGCCCTGACTTCTGATTGGAATGGCAAACAAAGGAGGGCCGAGCCTGTAAAGGCCGGCCTTTGAGGAGTGGGGATCACGCCCCTTGCTTTTGACGCTTGCTCTTGGTTTTAACCTGACGCAGTGTCTTGCCCACATAGATTTGACGGGGGCGACCGATCCTCGATTCGGGCATTTCCTGCATTTCAATCCAGTGGGTGATCCAGCCTATGGTGCGGGCGAGGGCGAAGATCACGGTGAACATGGAAGTTGGAATGCCGATGGCATTTAAGATGATGCCCGAGTAGAAGTCTACATTGGGATACAGGTTACGCTTGATGAAGTACTCGTCTGACAGGGCAATTTTCTCAAGCTCGGTGGCCACATCCAAGATGGGGTGATTTTCAATGTGCAGCTCGTTCAATACCTCATGGCAGGTCTCGCGCATAACCACGGCACGCGGATCATAGGTCTTATAGACCCGGTGGCCGAAGCCTGACAGGCGGAACGGATCGTCTTTGTCTTTGGCCCTAGCCACAAATTCGGGTATCCTGTCGGTGGTGCCGATTTGTTCGAGCATCTTCAAGCAGGCCTCATTGGCGCCGCCGTGCGCCGGGCCCCACAGCGAGGCGATGCCCGCTGCAATGCAGGCGTAGGGGTTGGCCCCTGAGGATCCTGCCAGACGCACCGAGGAGGTAGAAGCATTCTGCTCGTGATCGGCGTGCAAAATAAAGATCCTGTCCAAGGCTCTTTCGATGACAGGATTGACCTCATATTCTTCGCACGGGGTAGAAAACATCATATGCAGAAAGTTGCCTGCATAGGAGAGCTTGTTTTGAGGGTATACAAAAGGATGGCCTATGGAATATTTATAGGCCATGGCCGCCAGAGTAGGGATCTTGGCAATCAAACGCACCGCCGTCTTTTGTCTGTGCTCGGGGTCGTAGATGTCCAAATTATCGTGATAGAAGGCCGACAGCGCTCCTGCGACGCCGCACATGATGGCCATAGGGTGAGAGTCGCGGCGGAAGGCTTTGAACAGCGATGAGATCTGCTCGTGGATCAGAGTGTGATGTTGTACTTCATATTCAAAGTCGGCATATTGTTCTTTGTTTGGCAAATCGCCTTTTAACAAAAGGTAGCACACCTGCAAATAATTGGTTTTGGTGGCCAGCTCGTCAATGGGATAGCCCCGGTAAAGCAAGACGCCTTTTTCGCCGTCAATGAAGGTGATGCGCGAAGAGCAGGCGGCAGTGGACACAAACCCCGGGTCATAGGTAAAGTACCCTTCCTTGCCTAAGGCTCTAATATCGATAACCTCAGGCCCCATGGTGCCTTTGAAAATAGGCAGCTTGATAGGATCGTGACCGGGAATGCTTAAGGTTGCGTATTTGACGAGCTCCGGGGATGATTCTTGCATTAATTATGTCTCCTTGGTAAACCATCAGCGCCTTAATATACGCTATTTTGCAGGCATTGCAAAACTAATGGCACTAACTTGGTGCAAGTTTAAGGTTTGAAAGGCTGAATTTTTTCTCTGACTCCAACTTTTGAAACAAAAAACTGCAAGCTTGCACCAAAGTTTAATCAATAATCGTTGACTTAAATGCTCTTTGCTTGTAAACACCCTCAAACTTGCCTATGATAGCCCTTGCTTAAGAGCACAAAACAACCCGCTCGCTCTTTGCTCTTGGTACAGATAAGTAAACGAAGATGAGCCAGACCAGAATTTTATTAACCGAATGTTCAGATGCCGTGGGATTGATCGCCAAGATCACCTCGGTGTGCTTTAAATATCAGTACAACATCATCCATCAAGATCAGTTCGCCTCGGAAGACCAAAGATTTTTCATGCGCTCGGTGCTCGACGGCAATTTTGAGCATGCCCAAAACTTTTTGAGCGAGATCAAAACCGTGCTGCCGGCCGATGCCAAGGTAAGATTAAACGATCAGCGCCGCCGCCGTCTGGCTGTTCTGGTTACCAAAGAGGCCCATTGCCTCGGCGACATCTTGATCAAAGCCTACTCGGGGGCCTTAAATGCCGACATCGTGGCAGTGGCCGGCAACTACGATACGCTTTGTGATCTTTCCAAAAAGTTTGACGTGCCCTTTTACCTTGTCTCCCATGAAGGCATCAGCCGCGAAGAGCAAGAGGAGAGGATGTGCAAGGTCATTGACGATTGCAAGGCCGATTATGTGGTGCTGGCCAAATACATGCGCATCTTGTCGCCTGCGATGGTCGCTCATTTCCCTTTGGGTAAATTGATCAACATCCATCACTCGTTTTTGCCCGCTTTCATCGGCGCCAAGCCTTATCAGCAGGCTTTTGACCGGGGTGTCAAGATCATCGGAGCCACGGCTCACTTTGTCACCGACAATTTGGATGAAGGCCCCATCATCGTGCAGGACGTCATTAAGGTCAACCACCGCTACACGGCCCAAACCATGGCCAAGGCAGGACGCGACGTGGAGCGTTTGGTGCTGATGCGCGCTTTAAACAAGATCTTGGACGATAAGGTCTTTATCCACGGCAACAAAACCGTGGTGTTCTAAGCTTTGATTCTCATCAAGGTTGTCTTTGCGCCCTTGCAATGCAAAAGCCGGGGCATCACCAGGCTCTTTGCTCTTGCAGGCTGTTTGAGTTGCCTGTTTTTGGCTAGGGGGCCAAACGCGCGGTCTGCCAGCTGCCGTTTTCATCGAGGGTGTACATAAAACGGTCGTGCAGGCGGTTTTCGCGGCCCTGCCAAAACTCCACGCTGTCAAAAGTTACCCTGTATCCTCCCCAAAATGAGGGCAGGGGAACTTGCCCTGCCTTGAACTTCTCTTTAAGCTCCATGAACTTGCTTTCAAGCACGCTGCGGGCGCTGATGCGCGAGGATTGATGCGAGGCCCAGGCCCCGATCTGGCTGTCGCGTGGGCGGGAGCGGAAGTATTTGACCACCTCGGGGACGCTCAGTTTCTCGGCAACTCCCGTAAAAGTTACCTGCCGCTCCAAAAAATACCAGGGAAACAGCATGCAGATGTTGGGATTGTTTTTGAGATCTTGGGCCTTGCGCGAGCCCAAATTGGTGAAGAACACCAAGGATTTGTCATCATAGTTTTTAAGCAAAACCATGCGGCTGTGCGGCCGTCCTTCTTTGGATACGGTGCTGACCACCACGGCATTGGGATCATAAAGCCCCGCGTCAATGGCATCTTTGAGCCACTTTTCAAACAATTGGATGGGAGTTGGGGTCAGTTCCGACTCGTTCAAGCCTCCTTTGGTATAGTTTCTTCTTAAATCTGCAACGTTTATCATTCTCTTTTTCTTCTAACGGTTTCACACTTTGCGCAGTAAACAGCCATCTAAAACTGCTATATGGAGTAAAATATAGCACATTGTTTTGTGAACTATGCTGCAACCTGTTTGAGCATTTCAAAAGCAATAGGCTGCTCTGCAAGATTGATGCATTATGCTGCAAGACAGTGCGCCGCAGGCGGGGTCTTGCGAGGCAAGAGACAGTTTCTAAACATTTATAAATAATTGTTGTATAAATTTCTCGTAAATTCATAAATTCGAAGTTTAGGGTAAAAAATGGCTAATTTTGTATCTGCATTGGTAGTTAATTGCGGCAGCACGTCAGTTAAGTTTGCGATCCTCGATCCCAAGGACGGCCACGTTTATTTAAGCGGTCTGGCAGAAGCCCTGGGCTTGCCCGAGGCTCAGATCTCCTGGCGTTTTGACGGACAAGAAAAGCAAAAAGCTGCCATCGCAGGTTATGATCACGAGCAATCCTTAACCTACCTGGTTAAAAACATCCTGGCCCCGCATCCGCAGCTGCTTGAGTCCATCATCAGCTGCGGCCATCGCATCGTGCACGGCGGCGAATTTTATTCGCAACCGTCTCTTATTGACGACACCGTGGTGGCCAATATCGAAAAGGTTATTCAGTTTGCTCCTTTGCACAACCCTGCCCATCTCTTGGGCATCAAGGCAGCCCGTGCCGCCTTCCCCGACATTCCCCATGTAGCCGTATTCGACACGGCCTTCCATCAGAGCATGCCTCCTGTGGCTTACCGTTTTGCCATTCCCGAGGAATATTACAAAGATCTGGGCATCCGCCGCTACGGCGCCCACGGCACTTCGCACATGTATTTGTCGCAGATGGCTGCCGAATACCTGGGCAAGAAGCCTGAGGAAGTTAATGTCATCACCTGCCACTTGGGCGGCGGCGCTTCGGTATGTGCCGTAAAGGGCGGCAAGTGCATGGACACCTCCATGGGCCTGACCCCGCTTGACGGCCTGATCATGGCCACCCGCACGGGCTCCATCGATGCATCGGTGGTCTTCTTCTTGTGCGATATGCTCAAGCTCACCCCCGAAGAGGTAAAAGAGATCTTCAACAAGAAGTCGGGACTTTTGGCCCTGTCGGGCATCTCCTCTGATATGCGTCCCATCTGCGAGGGCTATGAAAAAGGCGAAGAAAAGTGCACTCTGGCCATCGAGGCTTTCTCTTACCGCCTGGCCAAGTTCATCGCCTCTTACTATGTGCCTTTGGGCAGAGTTGATGCCATCGTCTTTGCAGGCGGCATCGGCGAGAACTGCTGGGAGGCCCGCGAGATCACCTGCAATTACCTCGAAGAAAGCCTGGGCATCAAGTTGGACAAAGAGCTCAACAAGAAAGCTCTGGCCCGCTTGAATTTTGAAGGAGGCGTGATCTCGACCCCCGATTCGTCGGTCAAGGTGCTGATGATCCCCACCAACGAAGAGCTGGTCATCGCCCGCTCGGCCATGCAGTTTGTCAAGTAAAAAGCTGCGGCCGATAAATCTTCTGCAAGGCACCCGCCTTGCAGGTCAAATTCAAATGCCGGCTGCAAGCCGGCTTTTCATTTGCAAACTAAAAGCTCTTTGCCTGTCAAAAATAGTTTGTCATAAGCTCTCTTAAAGTTTGTCATCGAGGCGCCAGGCCCCAAGCGACAGGGGTAAGTCAATCTAAGGAGCGTTTTTGCCTTTGCTCCCGGCAAGCTTTTTTATACCTTCCAAAAGCCCTTGGTTAAGATCAACAAGACCGGGATGATTTCAAGGCGGCCTATCAGCATGTCAAAGGCAAAAAGCAGATGCAAGCTGTCGCTTAGTAAGGCAAAGTTGTGCGAGGGGCCAAGCTGCGGCCCCATGGCAGGACCGATATTGGACAGACAGGAGACGGTGGCGGTGATGGCATCGGCAATATCAAGCCCGAGCATTACGGCAATGACCGTTGAAAGAATCAAAAACAGCACATAGGCACACAAATAACAGATGATGGAGGCTATGGCATCGCTTTCAATGCGCTTTTTGTTGTAGCGAGGCTCCATGATCCTGCGCGGGTGCAAAGTGCGGATGAGCTGACAATAAAAGATCTGCCATAAAACCTGCACCCGAAAGATCTTGATGCCGCCAGCCGTCGAGCCCGAGCAGCCGCCCACGGCCAGGATAAACAAGAACACCGCGGTGCAAAAGCTGTTAAACAAGGTAAAGTCCTCAAGGGCAAAGCCTGAGGATGAGAGCACCGAGATCACATTAAACAAGGCCACCCTGATGCCTTTTTCCACGGGATAATCATTGTGCATGAGCAATGAGAGGGCAACGATGGCGGTGATGAGGATGATAAGCAGCGTATAGCCTTTGACTTGCCGGTCGCAAAAGAGCTTTTTGAAATTGCCGCACAAAGCGGCCAAAACTGCAAAAAAGGGCACGGAGCCTAGGTACATGAAAGTCATGGCCACATAGTGGGCGGCGGGACTTAAGGCATTCATCGACGCGTCTGTGGGCATCATGCCGCCCGTTGCCACCGTGCACATGGCCGTGTTAATGGCCAAAAACCAGTCCATGCCGCACAATTTGTAGCCTGCAATGCACAAAAAGGTCATGGCAAGATACCAGCCGAGCACCGCCAATGCCATGGTTTTAAGGTGGGGGGTGATTTTGGCGTTTTCGTCAAAGGAGGTCGATTCGGTTTTAAACAGGCTCACCCCGCCCAAGGAGAAACTTGGCAGCACGGCCACGCCGATCACCACGAAGCCTATGCCTCCCAAATACTGCAAAATTGAGCGCCACAGCAAGATGCTCAAAGGCCGCCCCTCCAAATTGTCGATGACGGTGGCTCCCGTGGTGGAGAGGGCCGAGGAGCTTTCGAATATCGCTGCGCTAATGCTCACGTCTTCGAGGAAAAAATAAATGGGGATGGCCGCAATCAAAGACAAAATGACCCATAAGGAGACCGTGAACAAGAAGAGATCGCGCAAGGTCAGCACTATCTTGGCTTTGCGTCCGATGCCGCCCAAGAAGATGGAGAGAATGACGGACACCACGGTCATCAGCACGAAGGCGCCCATGCCGGTGTCAACCTTAAACAAGCCGTATACTGTTGGAATGAGACCTATCAGCCCGAAGTAAAACAAGGCGGGGCTTAACAGTTTTGCCACAAGAGCAAGGTTAATGACCACGTATGAGAAGCCTCTTATTGCCAGGGGATAATCCAAAACGAGCGGGGTTTAAACAGCTTGATGACATCGGCCATGCTCTCTTTGGCGGTGATAAGGGCGATGATGGTGTCATTTTCTTCAATTAAAAACTGCGGATCAATCTTAATGACCTTTTTGTCGCGCACGGCCATGGCCGGGATCACGCCCTTAGGCAAGATCAGATCGGATATTTTGCGGCCCACCACATGAGAGCTTTTCTTGGTGCCTTTGACCTTAAGCTCAATGCCTTCGACCTGTCCTGCGCGGTACAGCTGCACCTTCTCCACGCCTTCTTGGCGGATCTTAGACAAAAATTCGGAGAGGATGGCCTCGCGGGGGCTGACCAAAAAGTCTATGTCGCGCCCCGAGTTTTTGATGATTTCATTGAAGGCAAGATCGCGCACCACCGCAATGGTCTTGACCTTATTGATGCTTTTGAGCATCAAAGAGGAGATGATGTTGGTCTCATCGTTGCCTGAGGCGGCGATAAAGCGATCGGAGGTATTGATGTGCTCTTCTATCAAAAAGTCGAGGTTGGCAGGATTGGCCCAAAAGATCTCAACCTTGGTGTCTTGCAGCCGATCAGAGCTTTTCAAGGCCCGCTCCCTTGTCGGCTCGATGAGCTTGACCTGATAGCGCCCCGACAATTGGGCGGCCAGTTCGTCTGCAATGTGCGAGCCTCCTGCGATGGTGATGAGTTTGGCGCTAAGCTCGATGGGCACCAGGGCAGTGAGGATGCTCATGGCGCGCGAGCGCTCGCAGGCAAAATAGAGCACGTCATCTTCTGCCAGATATTCGTTTAAAAAGTTCTCCACCAAGGTTTGATTGCGGTAAAGGGCAATCAGGGCCACCTTCTCGTCGTATTCTAGGATCTCCTCTATCTTATGGCCGATGAGTTTGCCTCCTGTGGTGCAGCGCACCTCAATCAAGACCACTCTCTTGTCGGCAAAATGTCCCACCGCTCCTGCCCCCGGGAAGGAGAGCAAATCGATGATGGCCTGCGCGCACAAGTGCTCGGGGGAGATGATATGATCGATGGGGATGGCGTTTTGCCCGAAAAGCTCGGAGGCCTCCTCCAAATAAGCGCGGGCGCGGATCCTCGCTATCTTGCGGGGAACGCGAAACAAGAAAGCCGCTATGCAGCAGGCGGTGATATTGACCTCGTCATTGTCGGTGGTGGCCACGAGCAATTCGGCATTCTCGGCCCCGGCGCGCTTTAAGGTGGAAGGGTAGGAGGGGTTGTCCTGCACCACCCTCAGGTCAAGGCGCGAGGCAATCAGAGTCAGCTGTGCGGACGGTTCATCCACCAAGGTTACCGCATGCGCGGCATTGACCAGATATTCGGCAAGCTCGAGCCCGACCTTGGTGGCTCCGACAATGATGATGTTCATAACAAAGCTTTACTCAAGCCGTCTTGATGAAGCGCGCATAGAAAAAACCGTCTCCGCCGCCCTGTTGGGGCAGGCGCTGATAATTGTCATGCACGGCCCCGTCAAGTTTGAATTTTAAGTACTTAAAATCGGGGTGACGCTTTAAAAATGCCTCGGCCTGATCCTTGTTTTCGCAAGGCAGTATAGAGCAGGTGGTGTAGACCAAGATCCCGCCGGGCTTTAATTTTGAGGCCGCCGCATCCAAGATCTGCTCTTGCACGGCACACAGCTTTTCAAGATCTTTTTTGCGCCTAAGCCACTTGATGTCGATGTGGCGTCGGATCACACCGGTGCCCGAGCAGGGGGCATCAACCAAGATCCTGTCAAAAAGCCCGTCAAGCTCTTTGATGGAAGAAAGCTGTGCTGCATCGCCTTGCACTGTTGTCGCCTCTCTGCCAAGCTTTTGCAAATAGCGGCGCAGGCTTTCAAGACGCTTGGGATCATTTTCCAGGCAGTATAGGCAGGCTTTGGGATTCAAATCGAGAATATGGGCGCTTTTGCCTCCCGGGGCTGCGCAACAATCAAGCACGCGCATGGGCAGAGCCAAAGGTTCCAACAGCGGGGCTGCCAATTGGGCGCTCTCATCTTGCACCACGGCCATGCCCTCATTGAACAAGGGCAAAAGCTCGGCGCTTAAAGCATGTTTCAAGTGCACCCCGCAGGGACTGTGTTCGCACAAGCCTGCCTCAATCCCGCGCTCGTTCAAAAGCTTCAGGTACTCGGAGGTTTTAATTTTGGACTGCTCAACCCGCACGAACATCGGGGCGTGGGCATTGGAGTCTTCCATGATCTTAAGGCACTTGTCCGCCCCGTAGGCTTGGGTAAGCTCTTGGCAAAGCCAATCGGGAAAGGAGTGCAACACGGCAGGATCGGATGGGGTTTTTAACTGCGCCCCTTCTCGCAAGAAGCGGCGCAACACGGCATTGATGAGCCCGCACAGGCTCTTGCATCTGCACAGCGAAGCGGCGCCGACTGATGCGGAGACTGCCGCGTGGGGCGGGGTGCGCATGAAGGCAAGCTGATATAAGGCGCACAGCATGAGGTTTTGGGCGCAGCGATCTTTTAACTTGAGTTTTTTGTCCAAAAGAGATTTGAGGTTAAAAAGCAGCAAACGGCGGTGCCTTAAAGTGCCGTGAACTATCTCCGAGCACAAAGCCTGATCTTGGGCCGATAAATCCTTGGCATACTGCGGCAAAACCTCATTTAAAGAGGAGCCTTCTTCGACTTTTGTGACAATCAGGGCTGCCGCGGCGCGTGTTTTGGCTCCGACCGCCTCGGGCCTTTGGTTTTTAAAGCGATTCTTGGGGCGGGGCGCTGCGCCTGCGGACTCTTCTGTTTGGGCCTGCGCCGCCTTGCCTGTGATGTTAAGCTTGGAAGAAGAGCCTTGGGCTTTTTGCTTGCTTGAGATCACAAGTGCGCTCCTTGGGCAAAATCAGGGCGGGTGCGCACAAAATCGCAGGCCGCAGTCGGTCCTTTGCCAGGAGATTGCAGTTTTAAGATCAAAAGCGAGCCTTCCTTGCAGGCGATCTCAAGACCCTCTTTGGTCGATAAGATGGTGCCGGGCTCGCCTTGGTTGGATAAAACCCGGGCTTCAAAGACTTTGTAGCTTACGCCGTTAAAGGAAAACCAGGCAGCAGGCCAGGGGCTGTAGCCGCGCACTTTGCGCTCCAGCGTTGCGGCATCTTCATTGAAGTTTAAAAGGGCCTCTTCCTTGGTGATCTTCGATGCGTAGGTGACCTTGCTTTCATCTTGGGGAACAGAGGTCAGTTTTCCTTCAAACAAAGGTCCCAGACATTCTTTTAAAGATTGGGCGCCCAAAGCGGCTATTTTGTCAAACAAGGTGCCCGAGGTATCGGCGGGGGCAATCTCTATTTCTTTTTGATAGAGAATGTCTCCTGCATCCAAGGCTTTGGCCATCTGCATGATGGTGACGCCCGTGCGCTTCTGCCCATCAAGCAAAGCTCTTTGAATGGGGGCAGCTCCCCGGTACAGGGGCAAAAGCGAGCCGTGAACATTGACGCAGCCAAGCTTGGGCGCCTTTAACACTGCCTCAGGCAGGATGTGCCCGTAAGCTGCCACCACCGCCAAATCGGCATTCAGGGCCTTAAACTCTTCTATTGCCGCCTCATCTTTAAAAGAGGCAGGCTGCAAGACTTTAAGATTGTGCGCAAGGGCAAGCTCCTTGACCCTGCAGGGGGTGAGCTTGTGACCGCGCCCGACCTTTTTGTCGGGGCCGCAATAAACAGCCGCAATCTCAAGTTTAAGATCGATGAGGGCCTGCAATTGCACCGCCGCAAAATCGGGGGTGCCCATGAAGATCACTTTGCAAGTCATTTAGATGCGCCCTTGTTTCTTAAGTTTGGCGTACTTGTTCTTGAGCATCTGCCGCTTCAAAGGAGACAAATAGTCAATAAAAAGCTTGCCGTCCAGATGATCGATCTCGTGTTGCAGGCAGATGGCCACCAGACCGTCGGCGCTTAATCTTTGGGGCTGTCCGTCCGTGTCTTGGTATTCGACCGTAACTTTTTGGAAGCGTTTTATTTCGGCATTGTAATCGGGAACCGACAAGCAGCCTTCGGTGGATGGAATTTCTCCTTCTTTTTCTACAATCACGGGATTGGCCAAGGCGCATTTAAAACTTTGATTGCCATCCTCGCCAAGCGGCACGTCGATGACGATAAAGCGCTCGTTAAGACCGATCTGCGGGGCAGCCAGACCAATGCCCTCATCGTGATACATGGTCTCAAACATGTTGTCTGCAAGCTCTTTGAGCTTATCGCCAAATTCGCTTACCTTTTGCGAAACTTTCTTTAAGCGAGGATCGGGAAAGATCACCACATCAAGTAACAAAACATTGCTCCTTTTATAAAATCATGGGGCGATTTTATCACATCGCACCCTCAAAAGACCTAAGACCCCGCAGGCCATAAGGTCTGTCAAGAAGCTAAACGGCCTTGGCTTGTTGTGTTTGGGGAAGATGGTTTTTTGTACAAGGCAAGCCTGCCTGATTTAAGAGCCGTTTATGCTCGGCGCTTTCTTGTAATAAGCCATTGCTCTTTGTAGAATGAACTTAAGCTGATATCGGTTGCAAATAGAAAGGATCAAGCATTTTCGGCTAAAAGAGCAAGTCTTGCAAAAAAGCAGGAGGCGCTGCAGGAGGTTTAAGATTCAACCTTTAAACCGCCTGTTTAATGGCGGCTCACCCCCCTTTTTTAACCATAAGATCTGCGTCAACGGATTTTCTTGATCCTGCTACAGGCAATAAAAGCAAACAGAGAGCGCTATGGAGAAGATCTACATTGGCATGAGTGCCGATTTGTTGCACCCTGGCCACCTTAACATCATTAACGAAGCACGCAAGCTCAACGGGGAAATCATCATCGGTCTGCTGACGGACAAGGCTATCGCAAGCTATAAGCGTTTGCCCTATATGACTTGGGAGCAGCGCAAAATTGTGGTGGAAAACGTCAAAGGCGTCAGCGCCGTCATCCCTCAAGAAACCCTCGATTACGTCCCCAATCTGAGAAAAATCAAACCGCGTTACGTATTGCACGGGGATGACTGGAAAACCGGCGTGCAGGCCCAAACCCGCCAAAGGATCGTGGAGGTCCTCAAAGAATGGGGCGGAGAAGTCATAGACATCCCGTACACCCCCGGGATCTCATCGACCAAACTTAATCAAAGCCTGCGAGAGATCGGCACTACCCCGCAGATCCGTTCCTTGCGCTTGAAAAGACTGATTGAAAGCAAGGATATCGTGACCATCTGCGAGGCTCACAACGGTCTGTCAGGTTTGATAGTGGAAAATGCCTTTATCGCGGAGAACGAGCAGCGCAGGGAATTTGACGGCATTTGGATTTCTTCTTTGACTCAATCTTGTGCCATGGCCAAGCCTGACAACGGCTATTTGGACACTTACAGCCGTATGGGCGTGTTAAACGATGTGCTGGAAGTTACCACCAAACCCATTATCTATGATGCCGATAACGGCGGTCCGGTGGAGCACTTTTATTTTACGGTGCGCTCGCTGGAGCGCCTGGGCGTATCGGCCGTGATCATAGAAGACAAAAAGGGGCTCAAGCGCAATTCCTTGTTTGGCACCGAGGTTTTCCAAGAGCAGGATGATATTGAAAACTTCTGCCATAAGATTCAAAAGGGCAAAGAAGCTTTGGTCAGCGATACTTTTATGATCATAGCCCGCATTGAAAGCTTGATTTTGGGCAAAGGCCTTGATGATGCCCTAAGGCGCGCTGAGGCTTATATTGACGCAGGAGCAGACGGCATCATGATCCACTCGCGCCAAAAGTCCCCAGACGAAGTCATAGAGTTTTGCAAGCGCTACTCCAAGCTTGAGCGCAAAAAGCCCTTAGTGGCAGTGCCCACTTCTTATGCTCAGATCTCGCAAGAAGAGCTTGCCGATTTGGGCGTCAGCATCGTGATTTATGCCAATCACCTGTTAAGGGCGGCCTATCCTGCCATGCAGCGCTGTGCGCAGAGCATATTGACGCACCATCGAGCCAAGGAGGCCTCAGATGAGCTGTGCATGCCCATCAAAGAGATCATCAATTTGATCCCAAGCGGAGATTGAAATGATTGCCCCGCAAAAACTGGTTTCATTGCTCAAAGAACACTCCATCGATTTTTTTGCAGGAGTGCCCGACAGTCTTTTAAAAAATCTGGGCGCCTATTTGGACGACGCTCTGCCTCCTTCCCGGCATATCATCGCGGCCAACGAAGGCAATGCCGCGGCATTGGCCGCAGGGCACTATCTTGCCACCTCGCAGATAGGCTGCGTCTACATGCAAAACTCCGGGATCGGCAATGCCGTCAATCCTCTCTTATCCTTGCTTGATGATGACGTCTATGCCATTCCGGCCCTGCTAATCATCGGCTGGAGAGGTGATGGCACCTCTCATGATGAGCCTCAGCATGCAAGACAAGGCAAGCTTACCCTGCCTTTGCTTGACGTTATGCGCATTGAGTACTCGGTGCTCGATAAGAACACGCAGAACATCGATGAGATCATCGATCATGCCTGCAAGGTGATGCAAAATACCTTAAGGCCTTATGCCCTGGTAGTGCGCAAGGGCACTTTTGAAAACAGCCCATGTAAGATTAAGACCGCCTCATTAAGCGCGTTTGAGCGCGAAAGAGCCATAGGATGCGTAGCCGCGCACTTGCCATCCGATGCCGTCATTGTTTCTACCACAGGCAAGATCTCGCGCGAGCTTTACGAATATCGTCTCCGCCACAGGCAAGATCACAGCCGGGATTTTTTAAACGTGGGCTCGATGGGACATGCCTCCTCGATTGCCGCGGCCATTGCCTTAAGCAAGCCAAACAGCCCCGTATTTTGCTTTGATGGCGACGGGGCCTTGCTGATGCATTTGGGGGCCTTGGCGGTGATTGGCAGGCTTAAGCTTAAAAACTTTAAGCATATCGTGTTTAACAACGGCGCCCACGAATCTGTAGGCGGACAAAGCACGGCTTTGCACGATCGCGATCTTAAAGCGATTGCGCTTGATTGCGGCTATGAGCAGGTCTTTTGCGCATCCGATGAAAAAGAGCTTGTTGAGATCTTGCCAAAGTTTGCAAACACCGATGCATTATCCTTCCTTGAGATCAAGACGGCCTTGGGCTCAAGATCAGATCTTTTAAGACCCAAAGAGAGTCCGCAGGAGAATAAGAAGAGCTTTATGCAGATGCTTGGGAGCAGGCAATGAAACAACAAGAGCTCTTGGGGCAGGGATGCTGCCCCAAGCTTTCAACCTTGATTGCCAAGCCTCATCCCAAGGCATTGTTTTTCTGCTCAAAAAGCGTGCTTGCAAACTTCAAAGAGCGCATCGATGAGATCACAGAAGATCTTGAGCTTTACCTCATCACCGATTTGCAGCCCAACCCCGATTTGTCAAAGGTCAGAAAGTTAAGCGAAGAGCTTAAAGATCAAAGCTTTGATGTCTGTGTTGCCTTGGGCGGGGGGAGCGTAATCGACTTTGCCAAGGCTTTAAAGCATGTGCAAAAAAGCCCGATGCCCATAATTGCCATCCCCACCACTGCAGGATCGGGGGCCGAGGCCACGCACTTTGCCGTAGCCTACGAGAACGCAGTTAAAACTTCCTTGGCAGATCTTAAGCTGTTGCCGCAGATTGCCATCGTCGACAGCAGTTTTTTAAAAGGATCTCCTCAAAGATTGAAGGCCTGCACCGCCTTAGATGCCATGTGCCAGGCCATTGAAAGCCTGTGGTCCAATCAATCATCTTTTCAAAGCGAAGAGTTCGCAGCCAAGGCTCTGACTTTATGCAGGGCATACATTAAGGATTTTGTGCTGACAGAAGATCCCGCTGCGGCCTCAAAGATGAGTCTTGCTGCCCATTTGTCGGGCAAGGCCATTAACATCAGCCGCACCACGGCACCTCATGCGCTCTCTTATTATCTGACATCAAAGCACGGTTTGCCTCACGGCCACGCCGTGGCGATAAGCCTGCCTGATGTGCTGAATGCTGCGCTCAAGGTTGATGAAAGCACCCTCAACGATCCGCGCGGGATAGGGCATGTGCTAAAAAGAGTCGATAAGATCTTAACCATCTTGGGTCTTGGCAGCGCAGAAGAATTTGCAAGCTATTGGCACATCCTTTTAAGTTCCTTTGATCTGGCCCCCACCCTTAAAAGTTTGGACTTTAAGGTTGATATTGACGCCATGCTCTCAGCGGTCAATTATGAGCGGATGAAAAACACTCCGGTGCGTTTGGATAAGGCATTGCCGGGGTTTTACCAAGACTGACCTGCTGCCCTGCAACAGATCCCCCAAGCTTAAATGAAGGCTTGGGGTTGCGGTCAATTGAACTGTCCGCGATAACACAGATCAGGGCACAGACAAGAGAGTTTTTCCATCAAAGACTGATCATGAAAGCGCTTGTAGCGTCCGATCTCATTTTTGAGTTTGCCTGGGTCAAAGTACTTAAAGGGCTCGGCGTGATCTTTTTCATCGAGGTTTAAGAATTTTAAGATCTGAGCCTTAACCTCATCATAATGATAAACCAGATCTTCAAGCCAAACGGTCAGAACTCTCTCGCTGTCTTTGTAATTATCAAAGATCTTTAAGTCATTGCGGGCCTTGGCAAAGGCGCTTACGCTCAGATCTTGAGGATCTGTGCTAAAGCAAAGGTGTTCATAATAGCTGTCGCGTATATCGCGCAACACGCAGATCTGCTTTAGGTCGGAGGGAAGCAGATTTTTATGCTCTTTTAAAGAACACAGGGCCAACAGGTTGTCTAACACCAGCAACTTATTGCTTTCAAAAGATGAGATGATCTTTGAAAGAAACCTTTGCACGGCTTGATTGAAGTCATCCTCGCTCATGGCTTTTCTGGTGTAGAAGATTTGATAGCCGGTGTTGTAAGACATATTAGGAAAGACGAGATTGTCCACAGCCTCGGTATCGCCGGCGTTTCTGATAAGCGATCCGACCATATTGGCATGAATTTGAAAGTAAAACCCGGGAGTGTTTTTAATAAAATTAATATCCTCAGGGGTTAAATTTAAGATCTCCATAAAAAATTCATGCGCATACTGTTTGAATAACGTCGTGTTCTGAAAATCGCAGACGTAATGATTCCTGTCTCTTAAAAGATGAGTCAGCCTCCAAGAAAGCACAATCATGAAAGCATTAAAATCAGAATTATCACCATGCACAAAGATCTCGCGCAGACCTTTTAAATCCATCTCTCTGTAAAAAGTTACTCCACCCAATTTCTGTGATGGAGCGTTATGCTCTTGTGATGAACAAACGACGGATACATCTTTGAATTCCTTTAATAAATTTATTAAATAAGATGATCCTGTATAACCAAAACCGCTGACACTGACGGCCTGTTTGCAAACCTTAAGATTATGTTCGTTAAAACTTGTCATTATTCAGCCTCAATAGCCTTTGCATTGTTTTTATGTCCGTAAATCCCGGCGCAGCCTGCTGCATCGCAAAGCTGCTAAAAATGATTATCCTGATAGCAAAGCTTAGGGCACAAAGCTGCCAGCTTATCCATTAGGTCTTGATCGTGGTAGTTTTTATGGGCCCCGATGCTGAGCTTTTTGGAGATCTCGGGATTAAAGTACATATGAGGACGGATATGATCGGCAGGATCAATATTTAAAAACTCAAAGATTTGAGCCTTGACCTCATTATAGTGATAGATTAGATCTTCAAACCATAACAGAAGAGATCTTTTAGGTTCGTTGAAACGATTAAAGATATCAAGTCCGTTTAGTCTGTCTGCGTAAGCTTGTACCGAGAAGTTTTTAAATTCACTGTTAGTTCTTTGCAGGGCAAAAAAACTGTCTCGCACATCTCTTATAACCGAGATTTGTTTTAGATTGTCAGGCAACATAGGCCGGTGCTCTTTTAAAGGGCATAGTTGCAATAAGATATCTAATACCAATATTCGATCGCTGGGAATGGAATGTGTGACCTTGACCAAAAAGTTTTTTACGGCATCATTAAACTGTTGAGGGCTAATTTTTTTGCGCCGGTAAAACACGTAGTCTGTGTAGTTGTAGGAGAGATCTGCTGCCTGTTTCGGGGTGAAGGCAAAATAAAAATCACTGCTTTGCTTTATGACATCAAGATCAGATTGGGTAAGATCTAAAATATCAATGAGCATTTCGTTGAGATATCGTTTAAAGAGAGGCTCAGTTTGGATAGTGGTAGCATTCACTCCTTTGTTTTTTCCTTGGTATAGGATCTTAAAGTTTTCAAGAAAACTTATCAGCGCTGCATTAAAATCTGAATCATCACCGTTTATAAATACTTCCTGTAATGCTTTGAAATCCAGCACCCAATAAAAATTTACCTCACCATATCCTGCGTCTGAATGATTTAAACTCGGGGGATCGACCAAAGCAGAAACTGCGGTTACATTGCGACATTCGCGCAGAAGATCTGTTACGGCAGAAGATCCTGTGTAACCAAAACCATTGACACTGACTATTTCTTCACAGAGCCTCTCATTGTGCTCGTTAAATTCCATTGGTTTAAAAATGCTCACAGCGGTCAATCCTTATCTTTTAATCTGCAAACCCTGCTAAGAACCCTTGACGGCCTCGCGATCATGGTTCTGTCAGGTCCGCCCGGCCGTGTCTTACGCAAATTAAAGACCCGGTGAAATCTTAAGCGGGTTTGGGATTTTGAAATTAATGTCCTTAGTTATCGAACAAAGTCTTGGCAACTTAATAACGCTAGTTTCAGATTTAGAAAAATCGCTCAAACCCGCTTTCCGAGGGTTCAGATGCCAAAGATTCGGGCTTTGCCATGGCAGGGTGTAAAAAGAATGTCAGGCAGACAAAAAGCTTAACCTTCAGAGCAGCGCCCGCTCTTGCTTTATTGTCGATGATACAGTCTTGCCCGGGCTTATGGCCAAGAAACTCGAGCTTGGCTCCGGGGTGTTTGACCATGTCATAGGCAAAACGGTCAAGGGGTTTACTCAGCTGTCTATGCTAAGAAAGATTGATCACATTTTGCTCATTTAGTTTGAAAGATCTCA
>CAZYXT010000045.1:0-17895 GCA_964651505.1 uncultured Enterobacterales bacterium | reverse complement strand
GATTTCATGACAGCCCTGTTAAAGACTTGCTGGGAAGCTCTTGAACAGGGAGCCAGCCAAAACCAAGGACAAGGAGCGCTAGCCATGAAAGCCGCCACCTTCAGTGCTGCCTTAGCCCTGTTTGTCGCCCTGCCTGATGCCGCAGTTTCGGCCGAAGACTTTGATTTGCTTGCCGAAAAATGCGCGCCTTCGGTTGCAGCCGACACTTTAAAAGCACTGGTCAAGACCGAAAGCGGCTTTAATCCTTTTGCGATCGGGGTAGTGGGGGACAGCGTGCGGCAGCCGCAATCTTTGCAAGAGGCTGTTTTTACAGTTACAAAGTTAGTAGCAGCAGAAAAGTCTTTTTCGGTCGGTTTGGCGCAGATCAATTCCGCAAATTTTGCCGCACTGGGGCTCACCGCAGAGCAGCTTTTTGACCCGTGCACCAACTTAAAGGCCGCGGCGGTCATCTTGGGCAAATGCTATGAAAAAGGAGCCCTCAAAGATGAGGCCCGGGCCCTCGCCGATGCGCTCAGCTGCTACTACTCAGGCAATGAAAAGACCGGGTATGAGCACGGCTATGTAGACCGCGTGATTGCCAATGCCCCGCCGCCCTCCGTACCGTCAATCAGACTTTTAACAGGCTCTGCAGCTTCCGTAAGAGAGCCGGAGCCGCCATTAATCACAGTTCCTGAGCGCCGAACGGCGTTCAGCGGACCAGTTTTTTAATTTCCATCAGGAGATAACTTATGAACTTCAAAAAACTTGCCCCTGCAGCTGTCTTCAGTGCCCTTTGCGCCTCTGTCCCTGCATATGCTGCGTCTTCTTCGACATCGGTTGAGACCTTGATTGAAACGGTGCTCAGCACCCTGCAAACCTTGTCTGTGCCGGTTGTCACGATTGCGCTCATTTGGGCAGGCTACAAGGTGCTGTTTAAAGGCGCGATGCTGATGGAAGTTGCAGGGCCGGTGCTGGGTGCCATTGTGGTTGGCGCCGCTCCCTGGCTTGCCGAGCTGGTGGTGGGCTGATGGAAAGCAAAGCCCCGCTGTTTAAAGGCGCCACGCGTCCCGCCTGCGTGTGGGGCATTCCTCTAAAGCCCTTCTGCGGCTGCATCGGCGTGTGGCTCCTGCTGGCCTTCTGGGTCTATATCCCCATCATCTTGGGCATGCTGCCGTCACTGTACGTGATGCACCGCATAGCCAAGGAGGACGATCAGCGCTTCCGGCAGATCTTTTTGTGGTTTCGCGTAAATGTCATCGGGTGCGGCAATCGCTCCAGCTGGGGCGCGGTGGGCTCGCTTTCTCCGGTGTCGTATAAGAAAAGGAGGAACTGATGCAGCAGACCGGCTCAGGGCTTGATGAAAAAATCAGACTTATGCGCGGTGAAGGCTCGCATGAAAGCTATATCCCTTTTTCGTCCGTGATTGCTCCCGGGGTGGTGATGTGCCGCGGCGGCGAGCTCATCGCAACCTTTCGTCTCAAGGGCATTGCCTTTGAGACGGCGGACGAAATAGATATAGAGGCAGCCACCGGCAGCTTAAATACGCTATACCGCACCGTCTCGCGTTCTGATTTTGCCGTACAAATACATCGTCTGCGCCGCCCGATGACGGACGAGCTTACGCCCTGCTCTGAGGCAGGTTTTGCCAGACAGTTATCTAAAAAGTACAACGTAAAGATAGGCCATGAGCGCCTGATGGCGACTGAGCTTTATTTCACCGTGATTTTTAAGCGCCGCAGCCTGCTTAAGCGCAAGCGCTCGGCCGAGATGATCAGAGAAGAGCTTTCAGAGCGCCTTGATGAATTTGAAAAGGTAGCAGGGCAGCTGGAGCGCTCTTTGTCGCGCTTTGGAGCCGTGCGCCTCAAGGAGAATGAGAAGGACGGAGCTAAATTTTCCGAGCAGCTTTCTTTTTACAACTTTCTTTTGACAGGACAAATGCACCCTATCCGCATTCCGTCCTGTCCTCTTTACCGCGCGCTGGGGCCGTCCCAGATTTTTGTCGGGTCTGACGTGTTGGAAATTCAGGCCCCCGGCCTGACCTCCTTTATGCAGTGCGTCGAGCTCAAAGATTTTACGCAGTCCACCTACGCCGGCATCTTGGACGGTCTGTTGTATCCGGATATTGCCAATCTGCGTCCTTACGTCTTCATAGAAACCCAATCATTTGCCTTTTTGTCGCGCAATGAAGGGCAGAAGTTTTTGCAGGTGCAGCAAAGACAGCTTTTAAGCGCCGAAGATGCGGGCATCTCGCAAATTGAAGCCATGACCGAAGCCATGGACGGCGTGGTTAACGGTGATTTTTCCATTGGCGAGTACAGCTATACCATGACCGTGTTCGGCCCTGATGTCTATGCCGTAAAGAAAAATACGCAGGACGCGGTAAAAAAGCTGCAGGACGAAGGATTTCTGCCCTTTGTTTCTACTTCCGCTTTGGCGGCCGCTTACTACTCGCAGCTTCCTTGCGCTTTTGAATACCGGCCGCGCGTGGCGCGCATCACGAGCCTTAACTTTTCGCATTTGGCGCCGCTTCATAACTTCGCCTCGGGCAAGCGGGACGGCAACCCCTGGGGCGAGGCCTTGGCGCTGTTAAAGACGCCAAGCGATCAGCCTTATTATTTCAATTTCCACACCAGCCCTGCAGGCGAGAACAGCTTTGACAAAAAGACTCTGGCCAATACCACGGTCATAGGCACATCAGGCAGCGGAAAAACAGTGCTCCTAAATTTCCTGCTGTCCATGGCGCAGAAGTACCGCAATGACGGCTCAAAAATGACCGTGGTTTTCTTTGATAAAGATCGCGGCGCGGAAATTGCCATAAGAGCGCTGCGCGGCGGCTATCTGTCCGTGCAGAATGGTCTGCCTACAGGCTTTAACCCCTTTCAAATTGATGCTTCCGAAGAAAATGTGCAGTTCCTGATTTCCTTTATGAAGCTCCTCATCAAAATGGACGGCTTCCCAATTAAGGTTTATGAAGAGCTGGCGCTTACCGAGGCGGTGCGTGCGGTGATGGCAATGCCCAAAAATCTGCGGCGCATTGGACTGGTGCCGCAGTATCTCCCTGAGGGCACTACCAGAGAAGAGCGCGAAAACAGCTTGTCTAAAAGACTGCATCGCTGGATAGATGATGGCGATCTGGCTTGGGTTTTCGATAACCCTCAAGATGAACTCGACTTTGACAAATTTCCGAACTTCGGCATAGACGGGACCGAGTTTTTAGACAACCCGGCAGTGCGCACGCCTCTGGCCTTTTATCTTCTCTACCGCATGGAGCAGGTGATAGACGGCAGACGTTTTATTTTCGTAATGGACGAGTTTTGGAAGTGGCTGCTTGATGAGGCTTTTTCTGATTTTGCCTTTAACAAGCTCAAGACCATCAGAAAGCAAAACGGCTTCGGGGTCTTTGCCACCCAGTCGCCGTCTGATGTGATTGAAAGCCCTATTGCAAAAGCCGTAATTGAGCAGTCGGCAACCCAAATATTTTTGCCCAACCCTCGTGCCGACGAAAAGGACTATGTTCAGGGCTTCAAGGTCACGCCTGCGGAGTTCGAGATTATCCGGGGCCTTGCCGAGGATTCGCGCATGTTCTTGGTAAAACAGGGACACAACAGCGTGATCTGCCGTCTCGATCTAGGGCCTTTCAAAGACGAGCTCAAAGTTTTATCCGGTTCAACTGACAATATCTTGCTTGTAGAGCAGCTGCGCGCCGAGCTGGGCGACGATCCCGATTTGTGGCTGCCGCAATTCTTAGGAGGAAAGAAGCATGAGAAAGCTTAAATTCGCACCTGCTGCTTTAGCGGCCGCGCTGTCCTTAGCTGCACCTGTGCCTGCGTCGGCCTCCGGCATTCCGGTAATTGATGCTGCCTCCATTACACAGGCTGTCCTTCAGATCACGGAGTTGCAAAAGCAGTATGAAATGCTGACCAGCCAATATGAGCAGTTGCAAAAGCAGTACAGCCAATTGCAGACCATTACGAACAAAATCGAGGGCCTCTCCGGCGCAAACGACCTGCTGCGCTTTGACTGGTCGAAGCTTTCCATGTTTCCGGAGTTCTACGATGATTTGACTGACTATAGCGTAGATGTCATGGAAACAGGCGCCAAGGCCATTTACGAGCTGCGCGGCTATGACGCTAAATGCGAGGGCCTCGACACTACACTGCAAGACATCTGCAAGCAGGAGTATGCCTACTCGGCATCAAGGGAATATCAGTTCATCGAGAGCATGAAGAAGATAGAAGATCGCATGGACTCTATTGATTCGCTTATTGATCAGATAGGACAGTGCGAGACGGCAAAAGAGATTGCAGATTTGCAGGCGCGCATAGAGGCTGAAACGGCCTATCTGCAGCTTGCGAATATGCAGGCTGAGATTAGCAAGGCAACCTTTGAGGCGTCAATTGACGGTGCCAAGCGTGCCCGTGAGGCCAAGATCACAAAGTACTTTACGGTCGACAGTTCGAGTTTGACTAAGGCATTTGACTAGGAGGCGGCCATGGCGGCATTTGAGACGATGGGCACAACCCTTGAAAACAGCATAGCAAACTATTCTCAAAGCATTTCTTCTGCCCTCATCAGCAGCTTGTCTCCGGTGCTGCTGACGGCCTGCACGCTGTATTTTACGCTCAAAGGGTGGATGTTTTTGACCGGCAGGGCGCATGGGGCTGTTGCAGACACAGTTATTTCAGCTTTCAAAATATCTCTGGTGGCGATGGTGGGGCTCAATACGGGCAATTTTGTGAGTATGGGCATCGGCTTTATTGACGGTGCCGAAAGCATTTTGCTGTCCGCCCTGCCGGGCAGCGCGTCTTCAGCATGGGACGCCATCGATAATCTGTGGGCACAGATTGCGGAGGCCGGCACATCGTTTATCGGGGCTTTCAACAATATAAGCAGCTTTACAGAGGGCGTCGGTTACACCTTCCTAATGGCGCTGCTCATGCTGCTCTTTTTAATCGCAGCAGCCTTCCTTACCTTGGCATCGCTGGGCGTCATCATCGTCTCCAAAATAACCTTGGTGATAGTGCTGGGCTTCGGCCCGCTTTTTATCTGCATGCTGATGTTCCCGCTTACGCGCACCTGGTTTGACGGCTGGCTGAAGTTCTGCCTTACGCTGGTTTTTACGATCGTGATGATGACCGCGCTCCTATCGCTGGTGAGCGAAGTTTTTGGCGATCGTCTGACACAGCTTAACGAACATTTAAGTAATGGCATGAGCTCAGGCAATGCCGGCGAGCTTATTGTGGGCACTTTTACCTTCTGCATCGTCTGCGTAGCGCTGGCCACTCTTGTAAAGAGCGTGCCCGGCATGGCCTCGGCCGTCACCGGCGGCGTAGGCCTGTCGGCGATCGGGCTGGGGGCCATGCTGACCGGAGTGGGTACCGGCGCCGTCCGCAAAGCTCATGCTGCTGCCGTGACGGGGGTCGCCGCAAAGACATCGGTCATGGCCGCGTCTTCTGCGACGATGCGGGCAGGCCGTGCGCTGAAAGCGGCGGCATTGGGCGCTTAAGGAGTAAATAGGAGACTGTATGCAGTATTTAAGTGTTATCGGCCTTGTTGTGGTGATGGGCGTCGGCTTTTTGTTGGTCGGCTGCTCTTCTCCGCCTGAGCCGCCTCAGCCGAGCGGCGAGCGGGTTTTGATCAATCCGATTTCAAATATCCGGCAGCAAGAGCCCCAAAAAGTCGTGGTTGTGAACGATTTGCAATAAATACAAGGCGTGATGATGTTTAAGAAAAAACAAGAGACAGCTAAAGATACACAAGAGCAAGCAAAGGTTTATGAGCCTGAATTTTCTTGGGAAACAAGCCGCATTGCCATGATTGAAAAGTCCGAGCACCGCGCTTGGACCACGGTTAAGGTTTTAGGCGCCTGTTTTGTGCTGTCGGTGGCTGCGCTGGCGCTTTTGATGCCCTTAAAGACGGTCGAGCCCTTTGTGATTAAGATCGATGAAAGCAAAGGCCTTACTGAAGTGCTGCACATAGCGAACGCCTCCGACATTCCCGCAAGCGAAATGATGGATAAGTATTGGCTCAGTCGTTATGTGCAGACAAGAGAGGGCTACGATTGGCGCACGCTGCATGTAGATTTCCTGAACGTGCGCGAATTGTCCATGCCCAATGTGTTTGACCCCTATGCGGCGCAGTACGGCGTCGATAACAAGAATTCAATTGAAAGCTTGTTAAAGGACGATAAGCGCATACGCGTGCGCCTTGCTGCGATAGTGATTAACCACCCGGCACCGGACGGCGTGGCCACGGTGCGCTTTACCAAAGAGCTGGTGAACAATAAGACGCAGCAGGTTGAGGCGCGCAATTCATGGGTGGCAACTATCGGCTATGAGTACTATCCGGATTTTCGCGTTGAGGAGGAGCGCAGACTTATCAATCCTTTTGGTTTCAAGATTACTTCCTACCGCGTAGATCCTGAGATGTCGGGGGCAGGCCGATGAATAAAACGCTATACCGCATTCTGCGCTCGACAACGGCACTGACGGCATCGGCGGGCATTCTGTTTGCCTTCGTGCATAGTGCCGATGCCTTGGAAAATCCGCGCCGCTCGCGCGATGATCATCGCATTCAGTATGTCGACTATTCCAAAGATAATGTGGTGCGCGTCAATGCAGCCAATGGCTTCATTACCACGCTGGTTTTTGCTCCGGGCGAAAGCGTGGTGAACTATGGCAGCGGCTATTCTACAGCTTGGGAGTTTGCCACGGCCGACAACCAATTTTTCTTAAAGCCCAAAGCCGAGGAAGGCACAACCAATCTTGTTATTGTCACCACTGAGCGCATATACAGCCTTGATATTTATTTAGTAGAAAAGCCTGCCAATGCCACTTACAAGCTGACCTTCCGTTATCCGCTGGACTATATCGCCGCGAAAATCAAGGCAGGGCAGGAAAGCTACGTGCAGCAGGAGCTTTCCAAGCCTGATCCCGATTTGGAGCCTGCCGGCCGCTTTATTAACTACAACTACACAATGAACTTCGGGGAGACCGCAGGCAGCCGGCAAATTTCGCCAACAAGCTGCTACGACAACGGCAGGTTCACGTACTTTAAGTTTCGCGATCATGCAGACTTTCCTGCGGTCTACCGCGTCTCCGATGACGGCGAGGCAATCGTAAATTCCCATGTAGAAAACGGCGTGCTCGTGGTGCATGGCGTTTACCCGGAGTTTCGCTTAAGGGCAGGCTCTGACGTCGTGGGCATCTATAACGAGAGCTTTGGCAAAGATTTGGCGGCAGAAGGCGGCGACAACACCACAGTAAAAGGCCTTGCGCGTGAATTTAAGGAGCAGCAATGAGCGATATACCAACCGAAATCCCGCCCGTAGCCGGTCGTCCCGCTGTCACGGCCCGCAGCTCTAAAGACAAGATGATAAAAGGCGCGGTGCTCATCGGCCTTGCTTTGGCTGTAGCTGTTGGCGGCATGGCGGCCTGGTATAAGCTGAGCTCTGATGAGGGTGAAGCACAGAGCGATCAAGCCTCGCTTGCAGAGCAGTCGGCGCAGTCTGCCTATACCTCCTCGCGCAACGTGACCTTTACGCCGCTGCCGCCTGAGCCCGAGCCTGAGCCTGTCAAGGTTAAGGAGCCCGAGCCTGAGCCTGCCCCTGCCGCCCCTGCGCCGCAGGTAATTATGCAGGTGCCTGCGCTGCCCCGGGCAGAGCTTGACGAGAGCGGCGAGGCTGGGCCTACGCTTGACGAGCTTAAATTTGCCGCTCCCATGATGGGCGCCGTACAGAATGCGGCCAAAGCCGAGGAAGGCGGCAGCAGGCGGGTTTCGTCAGATTTGGGCTATGACGACGGCACGCACGAGGGACGCGATTTGTCGCGGCGGCTGCAATCCGTAGCCACGCCGCAGAGCGCCGCCACAAGGCTGAAAAATCAGTCCATGATTTTGTCAAAAGGCACGGTGATTGAGTGCATCTTGGAAACGCGGGTCGACACCACGGTGCCCGGCATGACGTCCTGCATCATTCCGCGCGACATCTACAGCATGAACGGCCGGGTGCTGCTCGTCGAGAAGGGCACCAAAGCAGTAGGCGAATATCAAGGCAGCGTAGCCAACGGCCTTGCGCGCATCTTTATGCTGTGGACGGAGCTCAGGACACCGCACGGCGTGGTGGTAAGGCTCAACTCCCCCGCAGCCGATGCCTTGGGCGGCGCAGGCATGGGCGGCTATGTGGATTATCACTGGTGGCAGCGCTTCGGCTCGGCCTTGCTTTTCAGCCTGATTTCTGATGCCTGGGATTACGTCATCACCACGGCTAACAACTCAGACGGCGATGTAACCTACGACAACACCGACGACAGCATAACGGAAATGGTGCGCGAGGCCATGCGCTATTCAGGGCAGATCCCGCCCACTTTGATCAAAAACCAAGGCGAAAGGGTCAGCATTTTTGTGGCCCGCGATTTGTCCTTTGAAAACGTCTACGGGATTAAAACTTATGGCAGCCATTGATGAGAAGCAAAACAGGGTAAGAAAGGACGCGTCTGTGCTGTTCATGCTGGAGCCTTTCAAGCCTTTCTTTGAAGATGACAAAATAACCGAAATTTGCGTGAACAAGCCCGGCGAGGTGTTTGTTGAACGGGCAGGCAAATGGGTTTCTTATGATGTGCCTGAGCTCAGTTATGACTATTTAAAACGCTTGGGCATTGCTGTGGCCACCTTTGCAAACACGACCTTTGGAGACAGCACCCCCATTGTTTCGGCCGTGCTGCCCAATGGCGAGCGCTCTCAGTTTGTGATGCCGCCTGCGTGCAAAGATAACACTATATCGATCACGATCCGCAAGCCGGGCTTTGATGTCAGGACCCTTGAGGACTATATCGAAAGCGGCTTTTTCAATCACGTCAAGCCCGCACAGGCCCTCAATGAAGCCGATCAAGAGCTTTTGGGGATCCTTGAGGCGTTGGAGCAGGCAAAAAACCTCAATGAAAAGATCTTGTTTCGAGCTCGTTTTTTAAAGCGTGCCGTGGAGCTTGGCAAAAATGTGATCATCGCAGGCGAGACCGGATCAGGCAAAACCACTTTCATGAAAGCGCTGATGCAATCGATCCCAACTGATCAGCGCATTATCACCATTGAAGACGTGCCGGAGCTGCTGTGGGGCCTGCCCAACCATAAAAACCAAGTCAATTTGCTCTATCCATCAGAAGCCACTGAAAACAGCGCAATCACGGCAGCAGGGCTTATGCGCAGCTGTTTGAGAATGAAGCCCGATCGCATCTTATTGGCCGAATTGCGCGGCGGCGAGACTTTTGATTTTTTGAATGTGTGCCTGTCAGGACACGGCGGCACGATCACCAGTTGCCATGCCGGCACATGCAAAGGGGTGTTTGATTATCTGGCCTTAAAGGTCATGCAAAGCCCCATAGGCAAAAGCCTTCCGCACAGCGTCATCATGAAGCTTCTTTATTTGGTGCTTGATGTGGTGGTGTGCATTCACAACGACAAAGTAAGCGGCTTGGGACGGCACATTACTGAAATGTGGTATGACCCTACATCTAAATCACTCAATTAGGAGCAGCAGATGGAGCAGACGGTTATTTATGCGCTCGCCTGCGAGGAAATGCAGGAGCAATGCTTAGATGGCAGCATTAATGACTTTATCGGATCGTTTTTCTTTGTCTCCCGCAGCGTCTCCTCGAGGCTGCCCAAAACGCGGGTGCTGGGCGCAGACGCAGTGGCAGCGCTCTGCTATGCCCTGCAGCTCTACGGCCGCATACCGGCGCTAGGGACAGACTTTTGGAACGAGGCTGTGAGCCGCTATCCGCAGCTGCAGCCTGCGGTACAGCAGCTGGAGCATTACTATCCGAGCCCTGCGGGCATCGGCATCAGCTTTACACAAAACTGCATTGCCGTTAACGCTAAAGGAAGCTGCAATGAGCTCTATCGCGTAAGCGATCTGCTGTGCTGCCTGCAGTTGGCGGTCTCGGTCCTTCCTCAAATCCCGCGCCGTTTCTGGCGAGAAGTGCAGAGCTTGCACCTGATGGGCAGGAGGACTTGTGCATGAGCATGAGCATGAACAAACAAAAGGCAGGCAAAATCATATTTGTTCTTATAATTGCCGCATTTTGTGTGGTCGGCCTTTCCTATTTGGGCAGTTTTCTCTTCATGCGCCTTAACCACTTGGACACGTCAGCGGCGCGGCCTTTCACTATCTGGCAGTATTGGCAGAACTATCGCGGCAGCCCCGACCGCTTCATAAAAATAAGCGTCAATGCCTGCGCCTTCGGGCCGTATTTGGCGACGCTGCTTGGGGCACTTGCGATGCTGCTGTCCAAAAAGAAGCGCGCGCTACATGGCGATGCTCGCTTTGCCACCATGGCAGAAGTGCGCAAGGCAGGCTTGATTGATCCGCCCAAGGGTCTTGATAAAACAATCTTGGTGGGCAAGTTTAAGGGCAAATATCTGACTTATGGCGGCTTTCAGTTCGTCATGGTGGCCGCTCCTACACGCTCGGGCAAGGGCGTTGGCGTGGTCATTCCCAATTGCCTCAATTACAGCGACAGCTTAGTGGTGCTGGATATCAAGCTTGAGAACTTTGATATCACCGCAGGCTTTCGCGCTGCACATGGTCAAGAGGTTTATTTGTTCTGCCCTTTTGATGCCAAGGGCCGCACCCACCGGTATAACCCTCTTGAATACATCAGTTCAGATCCTGCCGAGCGCATCGGCGATATTGACGCCATCGGCACGGCACTTTATTCGGGCGGCAGCGAAAATGACAAATTCTGGAGCGAAAACGCCAAGGACTTGTTCCGCGGTCTGTGTCTGATGGTGCTTGAACACCCGAGATTGCCCAAAACCCTGGGCGAAATTCTGCGGCAGGCTTCAGGCAAGGGAAAGCCGTTTGCCGAGCACATTCAGGAAATGCTTGAAGAGGCTCAAAAAGAGGGCAGGCCGTTCTCATCTTCTTGCGTCGATGCACTCAACCGCATCATCAACAACTCGGAAAACACGCTTGCCGGCATCGTCTCGACCTTTAACGGCCCTTTGCTCATCTTCCAAAACCCCCGCGTCGACCTTGCAACCAGCGCCAACGATTTTGATTTAAGAGAAGTGCGGCGCAAAAAGATGACCATCTATCTGGGCGTGACCCCGGATAAACTCAAAGATGCGGCGGTCATCGTCAATCTGTTCTTTGACCAGCTTTTAAACCTTAACACGCGCGTTTTGCCGCAGCAGGACAAGAGCCTCAAGCATCAATGCCTGCTCATTTTGGACGAGTTCACGGCCATAGGAAAGGTAGCCATGATCCAGCAGTCCATTTCCTATCAGGCAGGCTACAACATGCGCGTGCTCACCATCATTCAGAACAAAAGCCAGCTTGAAGACAAGTACGGCAAGAGCGGCGCCATTACGCTCATGGCAAATCATGCCCTAATGGTCATGTATGCACCATCTCCTGTGGTGCAGTCTGATGCCAACGAGTACTCCGAAATGCTCGGCTATCAGACAGTAAAGAGCAAAAACAAGTCGCGCAGCATCGCCGCAAACTCAAATTCGCGCTCGGAGAGCGAAAGCGAGCAGCGCCGCGCCTTGATGCTGCCGCAGGAGCTCAAGGAGCTGGGGCAGTGGCGCGAGATCGTGAGCCTTGAGAACTGCAAGCCCATTTTGTGCGACAAAATCAAGTACTTTGAAGATCCTGCTTTCATGCAGCGCATCAATTGGCAGGTGCCCGACATTCCAATTCAAGACGTTGACACCTTTGTTGCAAAACTGAACGACTGCCGCCGCGATCTTACTGCCGCTGACGCCGAAAAGTCGGGCGAGGAGCTCTTGCAAAGCGTTGTCGGCGCTGAAGATCTGCCTGATTTCCCTGAAAACTTTGGCGAGCTTTCAGATGACGAGATCACGGACGTCCTCGATGAGATGGCAAGCGAGGTCGCAGAAGCCATTATCAAAGAGCCCATAGATAAAGACCAATACAAAATGCGGGCTGATGAGGCCGAGCAGATTTCTGCAAACTTGTTTGGCGCAGGCGGAGGCGAAGACAGCCCGATTGAGGTGGTTGAAGCTCCCAAAACAGAAAACAAAGAAGCCGCAGCCAATGATGAGTTTAAAAACATGCTCGACGCACTGGGCTTTAAGCCTGTTGAAGACGAGGAGCCTGCGCAAAACACCCAAAAGGCAGGGCAGGAGAGCCCGAGGCCCCAAGCACAAGCTTCAAACAATCAAACACAACCCCCTGAAGAGGAGACAACAAAACAAGATGATCAGATATTAACGGAATTTGGATTGGACGGCCCCCAAGATCCGGTCGAGGAGCTTGGGCCTGAAGACAAAGCAGTTTTAGAAACTTTCGGACTTGATAAAAACAAAGGTGAACAAGATGAGTGATATGCATGAAGATCTGCCTGATTTCCCTGAAAACTTTATCGAACTTTCAGAAGATGAAATAGCACAGTTGGCAGATGAGATCCCAAACGGCACAGTCATTGGCACAGTCATTAACGGAGATGAGCAAGATGAGCGATAAGAAAACAGCAAGCGATCTGAGGGTGATTTGCCATGGCGAACCCCAAATTAAGACCATAACCCCCAAATCCGGAACCAACGAAGGCAAAGAAGTGAGCGTGCTTTGTTTCAGGGCCTATCACCCTGTGGCAGAAAAACAACAGGACGGCTCTTTTAACTCAAAAGATCCGGAATGGTACTCGCTGCAGCTGTTTGACAACAAAGCCCAAGAAATAGGCAAATTCATCAAAGACGGCCTTGTTTTGCGCGTGAGCGGCGAGGTTAAGGAGCGCGAATACACAGATAAAAACGGCCAAAAGCAGATCGGCAGAGATCTTAATGTCTATTCGCTGGCCGTTGACCTTAAGCAGCGCGGCTTAAAGAATATTGATTTTCAAAAGCCTGCAAGCAAGTGAGGGTTAAATCATGAGTGAACCGAACAAGGCAGAAAGATCAATTTCCGAGCGCGTCACTTTAATCGGACAGCCTGAAATTAAAAGCGGGACCATATCAAGCGGCCCGCGGGCAGGTCAGCCCTACCATTTCGTGCAGATGAAGGCTTACAAGTCTAACGTTGCGACCAATGAGGCAGGTCAAACCACCAAACTGCCGCCCACCTATTACAATCTTACGATCTGGGGTAATGAGGCCAAGACCAAAGAGCTTGCAGCCACTCTTAAGCCGCAAATGAAAGCCGAGATAAGCGGCAATGCCAAGGAGTATGCATACACAGACAAAAACGGAGAGCAAAAAACAGGCTTTAACGTTAACGTCAAAAGCTTTTCTCTGGAATTAAAGAGGGAACGCACCGAAGTTGCTCAACAGCAAAACCCGGAGCCTGTACAAGCACAACCCCGGCCTGCTCCCGCCATGCAGCAGGCTGCCGAGGATCCGCCCAAAGCTGCACCTGCACAGACTGACCAATATCAGCGTCCGCAAGCAGGAGCAGGCAAGGCAGAAAGATCAATTTCCGAGCGCGTCACTTTAATCGGACAGCCTGAAATTAAAAGCGGGACCATATCAAGCGGCCCGCGGGCAGGTCAGCCCTACCATTTCGTGCAGATGAAGGCTTACAAGTCTAACGTTGCGACCAATGAGGCAGGTCAAACCACCAAACTGCCGCCCACCTATTACAATCTTACGATCTGGGGTAATGAGGCCAAGACCAAAGAGCTTGCAGCCACTCTTAAGCCGCAAATGAAAGCCGAGATAAGCGGCAATGCCAAGGAGTATGCATACACAGACAAAAACGGAGAGCAAAAAACAGGCTTTAACGTTAACGTCAAAAGTATTGTTCCTGAAATTCAAAAGCAGCAGACTCAATCTGTTGCTGCCGAGAGACCGCAATTGCAAGCCCAACAGGCTCAATTGCAAGCAAATGCCCCTATGCGCAATCAAGCAACCGGTAAAGGATTTGAAAGATGAAAAAACAATGCTTATTAGTTGTTCTGCCTGCTTTCTTGCTCGGCGTCAATGCAATGGCCGCCTCTGACAGCATTATGAGCAATCGCGAAAATGAGTGCGCCATCTGGCTGTGTCTTCCGGGAGGCTTTGTCTCCGGCTGTGAAAATGCCTACAGTGCCTATATTAAGCGCATCACTTCTTTCACATCAAAAGGAGCCCGCAATTACACGGATTTGCCGCGCTTTGATCTGTGCGTTGATCCTAACCCTGAGGGCATCGAAGATTACAACATCGGCGAGGATTCGGAGATCACATATAACTCAGGCTATGAAGTGTACATGCCTGCCTACAACACCTGCACAAGGTGGAAGAAAAGCAAAACAAAGGAGTCCAAAACCTGCGCCGCCGTCCAGACCACGCCTGCCCGAACTTTTATCAGCGATGAAAAATATCACGAGTATCAAACCATAGAAGTGGGGCAGGAGGAGTATACGACGCACTACGCCCCGACGCGCCATTATGCCGAAGTTTTGGTGGACGGCGCGGCGGTCGGCGAGCGCTGGTATGACGATGATTAACGAGATTTGCAAGGGGGAGTGCCGATGAAGCTGTTTATTGCAGAAAAGCCCAGCGTGGCTAAAGTCATATGCGCAGAGCTGGGCCTCAAAAAGCGCGAGGAGGGCTATGTAGTCACTAAAAGCGGCGATTTAGTGAGCTGGTGCTTTGGTCATTTAATGGGGTTGGCCGAGCCTGATGCTTACCTCGGAGACAACGTGCCGCAAACCAAGTCCGGCAGCAAAGTATGGCGCGATGAGGATTTGCCGATTTTCCCAAAGACTTGGAAAAAGACAGTAAAAACCGACTGTCGCAAACAGTTTAAGCTTTTGGGCACTCTGCTTAAGAAGTGCGATCAAGTGGTCAACTGCGGCGATCCTGACCGTGAAGGGCAGCTGCTCATAGACGAAGTGCTGCAACATTATGGCGTTAAAAAGCCGGTGCTGCGCTATTGGGTCTCTGCTCAGGACAGCGCGAGCGTTAAAAAGGGACTGAAGAACCTGCAGCCTAACGCCAAATTCAAAGGCATGCTGCTGGCCGCTCAGGGACGCGAGCGCGCGGACTGGCTCATTGGCATGAACTTAAGCAGAGCTTACACGCTGGCGGCCAAACGCTCGCATGTCAATCAGCTTTTGGCGGTGGGCAGGGTACAAACGCCGACGCTAAATTTAGTAGCTCAGCGCGATTTGACCATAAGAAACTTTAAGCCGGTACCGTACTACATCATTAAAGGCACGTTCGGCAGCGGCGCGGACAAATTTACGGCAAGCTTTAAGCCTGACGATGAGTTTAAGGGCTTGGACGCCGAAAAGCGCCTGATTGATGCAAAGGCCGCTCAAGAGGTGCTGCACAAGGCCATGGCCGCAAAAAGCGCCGCCGTGTCCGTAGTTGAGAACAAAAAGCGCACGATAGCGCAGCCTAAGGCTTTTTCCTTGGCAGATATGCAGCAGCTTGCAAGCGCCAAATGGGGGTTTTCTGCTCAGCATACGCTTGACATCTGCCAAGCGCTTTATGAAAAGCATAAGCTCACGAGCTACCCGCGCACGGATTGCCAGTACCTGCCGCAAGTGCAGCATGCCGAGGCCAAACAGGTACTAGAGGCGGTCAAAGCGGTAAATCCGGAGCTTGCGGCGCTGATTGACGGGGCAGATCTCACTATTAAAAGCAAAACTTGGGACGACTCCAAAATAACGGCTCATCACGGGCTGATACCCACCATGCAGCGCGGCGACAAGAGCAAGCTTTCTGATGATGAGCTTAAAATCTATGAAGCCATCATAAGGCGCTATCTGGCGCAGTTTTACCCGCCCTGCATCATGGGGGCGAGCAGCGTCACCTTAGACGTTAACGGCCTTAAATTCACAGCCTCAGGCTCCGTCATGCTCAAAGCCGGCTTTAAAAAGGTGCTGGGCGCTTTTGCCGAAGACGAGGACAGCAAAAGCAAAGATCAGGAGACGGAGCAGAAAATCCCGCCCTTAAAGCAAGGTTCGCAGATTTCATGCGGAGAATTTAAGACAGAGCAGAAAAAGACCGCGCCGCCTGCTGCTTTTACGGAAGGCACGCTAATCAGAGCGATGGAGAATATTCACAGCGTGGTTGAAGATCCGACCTACAAAAAATACTTAAGAGAGGGCGACGGCATCGGCACCAGTGCGACCCGGGCGGCAATTATCGACGAGCTGAAGAAGAAAGGCTATTTGGCCGAAAAGGGCAAAAAGGTCAGCTGCACGCAACTGGGCTTTAAGCTTTTGGCGCTGCTGCCTGATATGGTAAAAAATCCCGTTTTAACCGCGCTTTTTGAAAGCAAGTTAAAGCAGGTCGAGGCAGGCAAGATGACGCTTGAAGCGTTCGAGCAGGAGCAGCGTGCCTTTGTGCAGCAACAAGTCGAGAAGGCGCGCAAGATGGAGATAAAGGGATTTTAATTACGTTATTTATTAAGCTCCGGTATTTTTGAGCAGCAGAACTTGCCCCATGCGTCCATGATCTGCCGCCGCTCTTTTTCCAGCTTGGTGCGGTCGTAGGCACCTTTAAGCGGATCTTTGCGGGAGTGAAGCAGGCACATTTCCACTGCCTCTTCATAAAAGCGGCGGTTATTCCCCAGTTCATCATCTTTAGCCCAAGTTTTGAAAGTAGCGCGCGCCGTGCCGTGCTGCGTGATTTCTGTCGGACAACCCTGCTCGTCCTTGATGTTTTTATCCGTAAACGGCGGCTTCCCGTTCAGGCGGCGGGCCGCGTTGATGTCTCTTAAGACCTTGCCAAAAGCTGCGTCGCTGAGCGCGTTCAGCTTTAAGCTGTTCGTAAACACCAGATCAACCCGGCGCGCGATAGTCCTCAACAGGTTTTTAGCCTGAGGCGACAAAAAAATGGTGCGGTTGGCGTCCGTTCGCTTGGATTTGTCATTTTCCAAAGGGATTTCCCAGCATGAATGCTTCATGTCCAGCTGATCCCAGGTCAGATAACGCACGGGCTTGGATCTGGCCGCAGTCAGGATCGAAAACATCACCCCTTTGGCTGCAAGCGTGTTTTTCTGCCATAACTCAAGCATCAGCTCCGGCAGCTCATGAAAATCAAGACTTGCAAAGTGCTGCGAGCCTGAGCGATTTAAGTTATAGGGTTCCAGCAGCGTTTTCAAAGGTCCGGTTAAAAGCGCAGGATTGCTCCTGTCGTAATATTTTTTGGCAATGGCATAATCAAAGATCTGTTTGAGCAGTCCTATAACCTTGTTTGACAGCGAAGGGCGATCTTTCCAGATTTTGCTTAAAGCCATGCATATATCCTCGCTCGTGACGTCATCTATCGGCTGATCTCTGATGTACGGATAAACATGATTAATGAGCATTGACCCTGCGTTTGATTCAGCTTTGACATTATTATCAAAAGCGCCGCTTTCTTTGCGGTACTGCAAATATTCGTTCGCAATGATATAGAAGCTGCTTTTGCTGATTTTGGCCTTGTTCTGCTGCTCCTCGCTTATCTTTTTCAGCATCTCGGCCTTCCTGGCTCTTTTATGCTGCACGGGATCTTGATCGTTGAGCAGCATGACTTTGTACTGCATCGCAGTGGAGACAGCGCTTTTAAGGTCGATTATTTTTATGTTGCCTATCGTGACCGTGCGATCAAGCCCTCTGACCTGATAGCGGAAAACATATGCGGCCCCCAGAGAAGCATTGACGCGTACGGCGAGGCCCGGCACGTAGCCTATCGCATATACGCCCGGTTTTGAAAATTTTTTAATTTCTCTCAGGGTCTTATTTTTGCTGTATCTGGGCATGATCTTAAGGTCCTCTAATTGAAACCAAGCGAGCCGCACACACGTATTCGGCACGGCAAAGAAATACGGAAAAAATATTATCATTTTCCGCTTTTTCCCCTTGCATTGCTGTGTGATGCAGGCTATAATAAATTAAAAATTTAAAGAAGATTAAAAAACCTTGATTTAACAAGGGGTTTAGCAATCGACGTAAATATTTTATGCAAAAGTTGGCTCCCTGTTCA
>CAZYXT010000044.1:0-18955 GCA_964651505.1 uncultured Enterobacterales bacterium | reverse complement strand
GTCTTTGTTCAGGATAAAAGCCTGCAGGGCAAGACAAACCTGCACCGAAGCCCTAAAACATCAAGGGCAATGACCATCGCCGTGTCCCGGCTTCAGTCATCGCCCCTATGATAGAGTCTGGTGCATAAGGTAAATATTGATCTGTGCGCTTGAGAGCCTTAAGATCTTGATCCCTCAAGCTCTTCAGCCTGCGATGAGATCTTGCAGACCTCAACGCTCTGCCGGGAAAAGCAGTCAAACTCAAGCTTTTCCTGCCGATCGTAAAGCCTCTCTTAAGCAGGGTTTGGGTCTGATGATCTTTGCCCGCTCTCAATGATCCCGGGATCTCATCCTCCCCGGGAGCTGTCACAGGCGGGCCCGCTTGCAGACTTTTGCAGATCCCTTTATCAGACCTTCATGGCCTCGGCGGCCTTGATGAGCCTTAGAATATCTTCCAAGGTTCTTTGATAGTAGACATCGCTGATGGAGGCATACTCCTTAAAATCCACGGCTAAGCGATCGATGCCGAACATGGCGGTAACTCCCAGATCGTAGGCTTCAACGGCGCTGTCATGAATGGAGCCCACGATGGCCACCACCGGCACGTTCTTGGGCTTGGTGCGATTGACGATGCCCGAGATCACTTTGCCGTGCACGCTTTGAGAATCAATGCGCCCTTCGCCTGTTATCACCAGATCGGCACCCTCCAAACATTCATCAAAGTTCACCATATCCAAAACAGCTTCAATGCCCGATTTTAAGGCTGCATTCAAAAACACCATGCACCCGCCACCCATGCCTCCTGCGGCGCCCGCTCCTGCGACATCGGCAACAGACTTGCCCGTGATCTTTTGCACGGTTTCATCAAACTTGCGCAGACCTTGATCCAAGAGTCTTACCATATCCTCATCCGCTCCCTTTTGCGGCCCGAAGATATAGGCAGCTCCCCTTTCTCCGTACAAGGGATTGTCAACATCACACATGACGGTGATTTTGACATTCTTTAAAAGCTTTGAAGCCTCAGATGCATCAAAGCTCTCAATCTTCTCCAAAGTCCCCCCTGAGGGAATGAAGCTTTGACCTTGGCTGTCTTTAAACACGACGCCCAAAGCTGCGGCACAGCCGCAGCCTGCGTCATTGGTGCAGCTTCCGCCCAAGCCCAGCAAGATCTCGGTGCAGCCGTTTTCTACGGCATGTCTTATAAGCTGCCCCACCCCGTAAGTGGTGGTAACGGCAGGATTTAATCTGCCCTGCACCATGGGCAGTCCTGCGCAGCAGGCCATCTCGATGATGGCCTTGTTATCCTTGCGGGCATAAAAGGCATCAACCTCTTCAAAGTAAGGGCCCTTGGCCTTGACCTTAACCAAGTCTGCTCCCAAGGCCTGCATAAAGCACTGTACCGTACCCTCTCCGCCATCTGCCACGGGAAAGGTTTTAACCTCGCATAAGGGGAAAAATCTGCCAATGCTTTCTTTGGCAATCTTTCCTATGGCGAGACTTGATAAAGTGCCCTTGAATGAATCGGAGATCACGATACACTTTTTCATAAGATCCCTTATATTCGTCTTTGTTAACTTAACACAGGCCTCACAAAGGCCCCTCTTGACCGATCCAACTTAGGATCCGGGCTTTTGATTTTGATATTGTCTTTTCGATCTTGTCTTAAGATCTTATTGGTTTTGGATCTCAACCTTGCTTTGGGTTTGCGATCCTTGGCATTTTTTGATGCCTTGCTCTCTCTATTTGCCGGGGCGAGGGCTTTTCCTTATTGCAGGTTTGCTTCTTGAAGATTGCCAGCCTGTTTTGGGTCGGCCCCTCAAAGCAAGCCCTTCCCCGGTTTTTTCCTTCCCCCGGGGCCTTTTTTGCCCCGGGGACGGTATACCATCTTTCCTGTCTCGGGGACTGTTTACCGTCATGGCCTCGTTTGCCTTTTTTGGGGTCGGCTTTTCTTTTGGGCCTCGCTTGCCTTTTTTATAGGTCTGCTTTGTCTTTTTTAATGCCTGCTCCCTCTTTTTTGGGCTTTTTGCCTTAAGGGCGGTTTTGCCATCAAAGATTCATGCCGTCTTGAAGCTTAGCGCCGCCCCCAATGCTGCTTTTCCCTCTTTTAAGGTCTTCTTTGCTACTTGTTCACAACATTGACGGGATTGCCCTCGATAAAGGCCTTGGCATTGACCACGGCGCAATCCATGATGCGCTGACGGCTCTCCTTGGGGGCCCAGGAAATGTGAGGGGTGATGATGCAGTTTTTGGCCTTCAAGAGAGGGTTGTCCTCCAAGATGGGCTCGGTGTAGACCACATCCAAGCCTGCCGCCCCCATCTTGCCGCTGTTTAAGGCATCGGCCACATCCTGCTCGTCGATGAGCTGGCCGCGGGCATTGTTGATCAAAATGACCCCGTCCTTCATCTTGGCAATGGAGTCTTTGTTGATCATCTTGGTGTTTTCTGGGGTCAAGTTGCAATGCAGGGAGATGACGTCTGCTTTGGCATACAGCTCGTCGAGGCTTACATAGGTGCCTATCTCTTTGCCGCTGTCGCTTTGATAAATGTCATAGGCCAAAACCTTCATGCCCAGGGCGCGGGCAATCTTGCCTTCGGTCTGACCGATGCGGCCGAAGCCTATGATGCCGATGGTCTTGCCCTCAAGCTCGATTAAAGGGTAATCCCAATAGCACCAGTCGATGCATTTGGCCCACTTGCCATCAAACACGGTTTGGCTGTGATGGCCGATGTGATGGCAGATCTCAAGCAAGAGGGCAATGGAGAACTGGCTTACAGAAGCGGTGCCGTAAGAGGGCACGTTGCAGACGGGAATGCCTTTTTCCTTTGCATACTCGTAATCGACCACGTTGTAGCCTGTGGCCAGCATGCCGATAAATTTCATGGAGGGACAGGCGTCGATGACCTTGCGGCTGATGGGGGTCTTGTTGGTAAATACTAATGTGGCAGCGCCGATGCGCTTTATGATCTCATCTTCGTCGCCTACGGGGGTGCGGTCGTAAACTTTGAGATTGCCAAGCTTGGCAAGTTCATCCCAGCTCAAATCCCCGGGGTTTTCGGTATAACCGTCAAGTACTACGATATCCATGTTGTTTTCTACTCTATTAAAGTTAAACAAATCCTGTGTAAAGCCTTAATCTTGCGATTGCCGTGCTCCCTTCTTGGCGGCCCCTGCCTTAATCTTGCAGGGCCCAATATCGTGGGCCGGATCTTTGCTCTTAAGTTGTTCCGGGGGCCTTTCTTTCCCAAAATTGCTTGAGGGTCTTGCATTTGCCTCATCTAAGGTCTTTGCTGCCTTGTGCCTTGAGCTTTTGGCTTTGGGCTTTTGGCACTTAGTCAAACTTAATCTTGGGCCGGCTTAGTCTTAAGGCTTTTTCAAACAAACAAAGAGGGAAGTTGCCTTCCCTCCCAAGCAGATTGCTAATTGGTTGCGAACATCCATTCTATGGGCCCGGTAATGATGCCCGGGAAGATGATCAGCAAGGCCAGCACACCCGTAGTCAGGTACAGCCAAGGCATGACGGATTTGACCACGGCTTCAAAACTCATGCCTGTCACGTTTTGAGCCGCGTACAGACACACTCCCACAGGCGGGGTGATGAGGCCGAAGGACAAGGTGATGACCAAGAAGACCACGAAGAACAGGGGAGATACGCCCAGCTGAACCACGACAGGCAGCAGGATCGGCACCAAGATGAAGATGGCGGCGGTGGCGTCCATGAACATGCCCACAAAGATCAAGAAGACGTACAAGGCAAACAAGATCACCAGCTGATTGTCCGAAATGCCGATGATGAAGTTGGCCAATTGCCCGGGCAGGCCGTCAAGCTCGAAGATCTGCCCTGCAGGCTTGGCAGTGATGGCGATGAACAAGATGGTGCCGGTCTGACGGGCATTCTTGGCGACAATGCGGGGAATGTCCGACCACTTCAGGCGCTTGTATACATAGATGGAAACGAGCATGGCATAGAAGGCTGCGATGCCTGCGCCCTCGGTGGGTGTGTAGTAGCCGCTGTACATGCCCACGAGCAGGATCACGGGGACCATCAGGGCAGGGACGGCTGCGATGAAGGATTTGACCAGGCGCTGAGTGCTAAAGTCGCTCTTTTCGCCCGTGCCCGAGACCTTGCAGTGGATGTAGTTGTAGATCATGAAGGCACCGCCGATAAAGATGCCCGGGACCAAACCTGCCATCAGAGCCTGACCGATGGAGATGCCTGCGGTGGAGGCGGCCACGATCATCAGGATCGAAGGGGGAATTACCGAGGCGAGCATGCAGCCTGCCAGGTTAATGCCCACGCCGTAGGATTTGGGATAGCCCTTCTTGGCCATGGCATTGATGGACATCTTGCCGATGGAAGCGACGGCGGCAACAGAGGAGCCTGACATGGCGCCGAAAATGATGTTGCACAATACCGATACGTGACCCAAGCCGCCGTAGATCCACCCTACCAACGAGTCGGCCAGGTCATAGATCTTGTCGGCAATGCCTCCCTCGTCCATCAGGGCGCCTGCCAAAATAAACAGCGGCACCGCCACCATGATGAAGCTGTTCATGGAGGTGTACATCATCTGCACCACCATGGTCAAAGGCATGGGACTCATGGTCACAAGCACCGTAACTGAAGCTGCGCCCAAGGCAATGGCGATAGGCACGCCAAAGACCATCAGGCCCAAAAAGATGATGAGTAAGACTATGCTGATGCTCATTTATTTCCCTCCACGCCAATCTTGCTGGTATCTTCGCCCAAGAGCACCAGATGCCTGTATTCAAGGTAGCTTTGAATGGTGCCGATAATGCCCAGAGCGCCGCTTACGGGCACGCACAACATGATAAAGCCCATGGGCAGGGCGAGGGCGGTAGCCATTTCGTTGAAACTAAACTTCTGCATGGTCAGCTGAGAACCATAGATCAGCATGAACGCAAAGAAGGCAATGGAAATGACAAAATAGGCCACGCCGCACAGCTTTTGCACGGCAACAGGCAGCTTCTTCACGGCCACGATGACGCGGGCCGATTCGGCACGGTTGAAGCCTGCGGCCACGGCGATGAACATCATCCACAAAAACAAGAAACGGGTGGTCTCCTCAGTCCAAGGCACGATGATGCCGACCATGCGGCACAACACCTGCAAAAGCACAATCAGCAGCAGGCAGGCTAAGGTTCCGCCGCACAGCACGTCTTCGATGCGGTCGACCACATCAAAAAACTTGCTGAATTTTGAGAGTTTACGTTCCATAAGACGCGACTCCGACTAAATTAGTAAAGATAACTTCTTTATAAGCAGCGTTAACTGCAATGAAAACTCGCTTTTCATTGCAGTTATTTTAGATTTTGAGACTATTGAGCCTTGCCGCAGAACTTGGCGGTAGCATCAAACAGCGCATCGTTCTTGACGATCTGTCTGAACTGAGGGTACAAGGACTGTGAGATCTGCACGAACTTGGCCATGCCGTCGGGCCCTACCTCGTTTACTTCCATGCCGTGCTCTTTTAACAGATCAAGCATCTTGCCGTCGTTCTCGGCCTGATAGTCGACATACCACTGCTGAAGCTCGGTTGCAGCCTTGGACAAAGCTTCCTGCTGAGAGTCTGAAAGACCCTTTAAGCGCTTGGTGTTCATGCCGGCTACCCAGGCATCGGCAATGTGGTTGGTCAAAGAGGCATACTTTTGCACTTCGTAGAAGTTGGAGGTGGCAGGCACGTCAATGGGGTTCTCCTGACCGTCGAGGGTGACCAGCTGCAAAGCGTTGTAAACCTCAGAGAAGTTCATGGGAGTCACATTGGCGCCGCAGGCCTTGAAGTACTCGACATACAAAGAGTTGCTCGGGGTGCGGATGACCAAGCCCTTGAGATCATCAGGCTCGTTGATGGGTCGCTTGGAATTGGTGACCTGACGGAAGCTGCGGGTCCAGCGGCCAAGGCAGGTGATGCCCATCTTTTCAACCGAGTTGAAAAGATTTACGCCCTCTTCGCTGTTCAAGAAATCTTGCAGCTGCTGAGAGTCATCGAACATGTAAGGGACGGACAACACATAAAAATCGGGATTGAAGCTTGCGTACAGCGAGGCGGCCAAGATCACCACATCCAAGGAGCCGTTGCCCACCGAGGAGATGGCAGCATTGCCGTCGCCGCCGTAAAGCGAGCCGTTGGGGAAGATCCTCATCTGGATCTCGCCGTTGCTGTACTGCTCGACGCGATTTTTAAACTCCACGGCGGCAGCGTAGATATACGAGTTGTCGGCATCGGGGACGCTTACGTTAAGGGTGACGTCGGCAGCCAAAGCATTGCCTGCCACGGCAGCGCACACGGCTGCGGCCACTAAAGTTGATGCAAACTTCTTCATATGATACTCCTGTTAAATTTGCTTGTTTAAATCGGTTTAATTAACCCCAAGGTTGGTCAGATACAGATCCTTGAGGCGCGGATACAGGCCGGTGTAGACGGCGTAGCGGCGCGAGTAAATTTCATCGTTGGCATTGGAAGCCTTGACGCTCAGGCAAACGATCTTTTTGACCTTGGAGGAGGCCTCAAACACGTCTTTGAACATGCCGGCGCCCACGCCTGCAAGCAAAGCCGCGCCCACGGGTGCCATGTCGTTCATGTCCAAAACTTCAATGTCCCGGCCCGTGATGTCGGCCTTGATCTGAGACCACACCTGACTCTTGGCCCCGCCGCCTATGGAGGAGAAGCTGTTGACTTTCACCCCCGTAAGCTCTTGTGCGATATCGAACATCTGCCTTAAGCCGTAGGCACATCCCTCAAGCACCGCCCTGTTCATCTGCCGTCTGGTGGTCTTCAAGGACAGCCCGAAGAAGACGCCGCGGGCATAAGGATCCCACACGGGACTGCGCTCTCCCATCATGTAAGGCAAAAAGACCAGTCCGTCGGCACCGGGCTGTGCGTGACGAGCATCCTCGTTCATGCGCAACAGGCCCTGCTTGCCCGATTGGGGATAGTCTTTGTAGTCTTGATAGAAGTTGTCGTACAGCCACTTGTAGGATGAACCCGTGTGCGACATGGCTCCTTGATAGATCCAAAGGCCGTCGACCACATGGCGGCGGTTGATGAACTTTTGGGAGAATTTGGGCTCCTCCACTGCGATGGTCAAAACATCGGAGGTCCCCACCGACTCGCACACATCCCACTGCCTGATCACGCCTGCTGCCAAGGTGGCGCAAGCCGTGTCCCCGCCGCCGATGATTACCTTGGTGCCGGGAGAAAAACCCATGGCCAAGAGCACGGGGTGATTGAGGCACCCCACGACATCGGTCGATTTGTGCAAGGGCGGAAGCTTGTCGATGTCGATCCCAGCTTTATCGCACAGCTCCTCTGACCAGATCCCGCGCTTGGCGGTCTCGTACAAGAGGGTGTAGGAGGCATTGGAGTGATCGATGGCGATGGCGCCGCACAGTTTTTGGGCCATCAGCGTGTTGACGTGCCCAAAGTATTTGGTGTTCTCATAAACCTCAGGCAGGTTGCGCTTGATCCACAACATGCTCGTGCCCGACATGGCTCCTGCCATGGCGCTGTTGGCGGTCAGCTCAAACAGGCGGTCATTTCCGATTTGCTGCCGGAAAATCTCCGCCTCCTGAGTACTACGTCTGTCTGAGTAAATAATGGGGTCAATAAGCAGATTGCCGTCTTTATCAAAAGCCGTGAGCCCCGGGCACAGGCCCGAGATGCCGATGGCGGCTATCTTGGAGGGCTCAACATGGTGCTTGCTCACGAGGTTGCCGATGGAGGAGATGAAAGCATTCCACATGTCGGCCGCGTCGATCTGGATTGAAACCTGATCGGGGTTTATGAGCCTGTAGTTTGCAGTCTCCTCGGCAACCGCGTTGACATTAGCGTCAATGACCACGGTTTTGATGCTGGAGGTTCCGATGTCGACTCCCAAAAGCAATTTTTCGTTCAAAGTTCTGACCCCGTTATGTTAGTTTTTGGTCAATTAGAATTTATCGTAATTCTTGTCGTTTTCCAGCTGGGCCAAGAGCTCTTTGGCTTCCTTGACGCTGTAGCCTTCGTGGATGATGTAGCGCAAAGCAACAACCAATGCGGTGATGTCCTTGTAATCCCAGACGAAACGGCCCATGGTGACGCCGCCCACGCCGCAATCCATGGCATCGCGGGTCATCTTAAGGTAGTCATCGAGGGTCTTGCAGGCATCGCCGCCTTGGATCACGATGCGAAATTGGCTCGGGCAGCAGGCAACCACTTTGGCCATCGAATCGGGATCGCCCGTGTAAGTGGTCTTGACGATGTCCATGCCAAGCTCGCAGGCGCTGCGGCAGCAGTAAGCGATATTCTCCCAGGCAGTGCGCTTGTCGACAGGAACGCTCTCGCCCTTGGGGTAAACGTGGCCGATCAAAGGCATGCCCATCATGGCGCATTCGTCGGCAATTTGGCCGATGCGCTCAAACTGTTCGGCCTGATGGTCGCCCAAGGTCATGGCGCCCATCGAAACGGCGTCGGCGCCCATGCGGATGGCTTCCCTGACCGAGCCGAAGACGGTGTCGTTGGTGGGTGCAACCGGGGAGTAGTTGGAGATCTTCATCAAAATGGAGACCTTGCCGGCATGCTGCCACATGCAGTCTTCGGCAATGCCCTTGGTCATGGTCATGGCATCGGGACGGCCTGCGACGATCTTGTCGATGGTGTCTTGGATGCTGTGAAGACCCGTCATGGGGGCAATACCGCGGGAGATGGCGTGATCAACGGTGATGGCCATCATCTTGTTGCTCTTGGGGTTAACCAGACGGCTCATGCGAACAGCCTTGCCTAACATTGCCATAGATATATTCCTCGTAAATTTGTTGAAGTGAAAAAACTAAAAAATAACCAAATCCTTAAACTCTCGTGCCTGCCCCGGGTTCTTGTTTGAGCATCTTTTTGTTCTTTTGCGCCCAAGACTTGCTGTGCCCTTGACAGTTTTAAGCTCTTGCATTGCCTTAAGCCCTTTTCTTTGAATCAGGGGGGGGTCACAGCCCCCCTGCCCTGAGTACATATGGCTGCTGCATGAGAAAGAGCTTATGTGCCATTTAAGGCTCGATGATTACCTTGAGGCCCGTGCCTGCAACGCAGACGTCGTAGGCCTTTTGGAAGTCGTCTATCTTAAATTTGTGAGAGACAATCTTGTCCGCATCAAGCTTGCCGGTCTTGATCATCTCTGCTGCGGCCAGATAATCCTCAAGCTTGTAGGCGGTGCTGCCGTTGACGTTGATTTCGTTGTAGTGAATGGTGTTGACCTCGATGGTGCACTCGCCTGTGCCTGCAAAGCCTGCAAACAGGTTGACGGTGCCGCCCCTCTTGCACAGCTTCAAGGTGGGGTTGACCAAAGGAGGCACGCCGATGGCCATCACAATCACATCCATGCCAAGCCCGTCGGTCTCGCGCTTTACGATCTCATCTAAGTTCTCGTTGACGGGATCGACCACCAAGGTGGCGCCAAGCTCCTTGGCAACCTTGCGGCGGGCGGCGTTGGGCTCTGAGACGATGACCTTGCGGGCACCTGCTATCTTGGCAAGCTGCAGGTGGAACAGGCCGATGGGGCCTGCGCCCACGATGAGCACGTCATCGTTGAAGCCCGTGCCTGCATTGCGCAAACCGCGGATGCAGCAGGCCAAAGGCTCTATTAAGGCGCCTGCGGCGAAAGATACGTGATCGGGGAGTTTGACTACATTGTTGTTTTCGATGCAGATTTGAGGGATGCGGATATATTCCTCAAAACCGCCGTCGTATTCGTAACCGATGGCGCGGCGGTTGGTGCAGGCATTGGTGCGCCCGTGCAGGCAGCTGCTGCAATGATGGCAGGGAATGACATTGGCAACGGCGACCTTTTCGCCCTGCTCATAGCCTTTGACATTGGCGCCCACCTTGGCTATGACGCCGCAAATCTCATGACCGATGACCGAAGGGTAGCGCACGCCCTTGGTCTTCTTGCCGGTCAAAATGCGCATGTCGGTGCCGCAGATGGCGGCAGCCTTCATTTGCAGCAAAATTTCATTGTCGTCAATCTCCGGCACCGGAATATCGGCAGGAGCGAATTGATTGGGGCCGGAAAGTACTACTGCTCTCATGAAAGACTTCTCCTTTAGCACTGTGTGTTTCAGATTGCACTAAACTTTTAAGTTGGAAGCTTTATGAAAAATTCATCTAAGCTTGACGCTCTTGGCAAATATTTCATGGTCCATTATAGAGTTCCAAGCTTAAAGAACAATGAAATAAACTCCGTCCTGATCGATAATTTGAGAGGCACTCACAAAATTGCAAATTCTTATCAAAATCCTTCAACAAGTTGATAAATTAGGGCGCTCTTAAGGCTGCAAAAACGGGATGTTTTCGCAAAATACCGAGTAATATCAATAAGTTATATTCAAAAGCAATTTTGAAACTTTTTGAAAAATTTGATCTAAATTTTTTTATGTTTTAAATCTCAAAACTTCATTAAACTTAAATCTTATTAAGATTATTCATTAATTTAAGATCTCTGTTTTTAAAAATTTAAGTTTTAAATTATGTCAGCTAAAACGCATACATAACTTAAAACTTAAGGTGCCGACAGCTTTCAACTTGCACACCCTGCCGCAAATGCCGGGCCCTGCCTTACCCTCCCCATGCCAAATCGCAGGGCTCTTAAAAACCAAGGCTTGAGTCCTCCCGTAAAAAAGCACAAATCGTCAAGGCATAAAATGAAAGCCTGCCTGCTCATAGATTAAAAGGCGGCTTTGACCCCCCGGGTGACAAGAGCTAGGGCTAAAGAAAAAGAAAAGAAGGCAGAGCGCAGCGCAGCAAGATGAAGACAAAAAGCGCACGCTGCGATAAGGAACAAGAGCAAGCGGCCCCAAAAAAGTTACTTTCCGCCCCCAAAATATTGATGACGAAGAAAGTTCCCGAGGATTATCTTCGCTATCTGCACGATCTGCCGCCGCCCCATAGAATTGAGCACAAAGAGTGAAGGAAGAAAGGAAGCCTGATGCCAAGGCACCAAGTCTTATGCCCGCTCTTCAAAGCCGCACTAAAAGCACACAGGGACTTTAACCCTTGACATGCGCCCTCTTGAGAATGCCATTAAAGCGCGGCTTTTTAGATCTTGTATTTAAACTCAGGCTGTGCCCTGCTTTGGGTTGTGCCCTCTATGCCGCGGCCGCAAGCGCGGCATTCGTTTTCCCTTTATCGTCAACGCGCCCCTGCCTTTTGCCAAGTTTGTGGCCAAAACGTGATCTTTGAGCGGTGCATCTGCCTTGTCTGCAAAGGCCTTAGGTTCTATAGTAAGCTCAAAATATCAAAAGGCTCGGCCCATATCTGAAGAGGCCGGGCTTGGACAATCGATCAAACAACTAAGATGGCCTTGCGTCTTCATCTTAAAGACCACCATAGGTTCAGTCCCCTGCGGCTTTGCAAAAGCGGCGGTTATGATGAGGGTGCGGGCATTAAGCTTATAAAAGGAGTTTTTAATCATGATGCACAACATCAACCCCACCGCCACCAAGGCTTGGCAGGCACTGTCTGAGCACTTTAAAGAGGCCAAAGACAGTAAGCTGAAGCTGCCCAAGCTTTTTTTGGATCAAGACCGCTTCAAAAAATTATCTTTCACTTTAGGCGACGTCATCTTAGCCGATCTGTCCAAAAACCTGGTTAACGACACCACCATGAAACTGCTCTTGGATCTTGCCAAAGAGTGCAAGCTGCAAGATGACATCGAGGCCATGTTCACAGGCGAGAAGATCAACAAGTCAGAAAACCGCGCCGTTTTGCACACCGCCTTGCGCAATTTCTCGGGAGTCCCCGTTTGCGTTGACGGCACTGATGTCATGCCCGACGTCAAGAGGGTACTTGAGAAGATGAAGGCCTTTAGTCAAAAGGTCATCAGCGGCGAATGGAAAGGCTATACCGGCAAGGAGATCACCGATGTGGTCAACATCGGCATCGGCGGCTCAGATCTGGGCCCGTGCATGATCACCGCCGCTTTGACTCCCTATCACACCAGGCTTAAGCTGCACTTTGTCTCCAACATCGACGGCACTCAGATGTGCGAGACCTTAAAAAATCTCAACCCTGAGACCACCATGTTCCTGATCGCCTCCAAGACCTTTACCACATTGGAGACCATGACCAATGCCAACACCGCCCGCGACTGGTTCTTAAAGAGCGCCAAGGATGTTGCCCATGTGGCCAAGCACTTTGCGGCCCTCTCCACCAATACCGAGGAGGTCAAGAAGTTTGGCATTGATCCACAAAATATGTTTGAGTTTTGGGACTGGGTCGGCGGCCGCTACTCTTCTTGGTCGGCTATCGGTCTGTCCGTTGCCCTGGCCATCGGCTTTGACAATTTTGAAGAGTTCCTGCGCGGCGGCTACGAGATGGACTGCCACTTCAGGACTGCGCCTTTGGAGCAAAACGTCCCCGTCCTGTTGGGCCTGATCGGCATTTGGTACAACAACTTCTACGGCTTTGCCACCGAGACCATTCTCCCTTACGATCAATACATGTATCGCTTTGCCGCCTACTTCCAGCAAGGCAACATGGAATCCAACGGCAAGAGCGTCGACAGAGACGGCAAGCGAGTCAATTATCAAACAGGTCCCATCATTTGGGGCGAGCCCGGCACCAACGGCCAGCACGCTTTCTTCCAATTGATCCATCAGGGCACCAAGATCATCCCTTGCGATTTCATCGCCCCTGCCATCACCCACAATCCCGTGGGCGATCACCATGTCAAACTCTTGTCCAACTTCTTTGCCCAAACCGAAGCCCTGGCCTTTGGCAAGGACAGAGCAACTGTTGAAAAAGAGTTTGTCGCCAAGGGCAAAGATCTTGTCGCAAACGAGAGCATCATCGAGTGCCAGGTCTTCGAAGGCAACCGCCCGACCAACTCCTTCTTGGTCAAAAAGATCACCCCTCGCACCCTCGGCATGCTCATTGCCATGTACGAGCACAAGATCTTCACGCAAGGTGCGATCTGGAACATCTGCTCCTTTGATCAATGGGGCGTCGAGTATGGCAAGGTTCTGGCCAAGAAGATCATCTCCGAGCTGCAAAACGATGAGGAGATCTCCTCGCACGATTGCTCGACCAACGGCCTCATCAATGCCTATAAAGCCTTTAAGAAGGCCTAAAAAGCATAACTTATCAATTTGATGACAATCAGGCAGACTGAGTCTGCCTGATTTTTTGTCGCAAGCACAAACGCTTAAATCTTGAGCCTGCCCCCTCTTTGCAAATGGCAGCTTATGCAAAACTTAGGACTTTTGCAAACGGCCGCTGTTGCAAAACACAGATGTTTTGCAAGATGATTGTTTTGCAAAATCAATCTCTTTTGCAAAGAAAAAAGGGACCTCAATCTTAACGCAAACAAAATATTTTTGAAAAACGATCATCTGTAATATCAATAAGTTAGCCAAAATCAAGCACGCAAATTGCAATAAAATGAGCATAAGCTATTGACTGTAAATAAGACAGGTTTTACCATACCCCTCACTTGCAATGAAGACCTTATTTGCAAAAGTCGCTCTTTTGCAAAATCAACAAAATTCTCTTTTGAAGAGCCCGGGGGTCCTAAAAATATAATCAGGGAGCTGTCCGCACAAGCGGAGCATAAAAAGATGCCCCAAGGCTTAAGCAAAGATTTTTGGAGAAGACAAAAGCTTCCCCTGATGCACAGAATATTCTAGTAAGAGGTAAATTCAGTCATGGACGATAAGAATCGCGTCATTATCTTTGATACCACTTTGCGCGACGGCGAGCAGGCTTTGCAGTCTTCCTTGTCGGTAAGACAAAAGCTTCAAATAGCCCTTTCCTTGGAGCAGCTGGGCGTTGACATCATCGAGGCAGGCTTCCCCGTATCGTCCCCCGGGGACATGGAATCGGTGCGCACCATCGGCCAAAACATCAAAAACGCCACCGTCTGCGGTTTGTCGCGTTGCGTTGACAAGGATATCGACGCTGTCTATGAAGCTTTGAAGGACACCGGGCACTATCGCATCCACACCTTTATTGCCACCTCCTCCATTCACGTGCAGGAGAAGCTCAGAAAAGGCTTTGACGACATCGTGCAGATGGCCGTCAACTCGGTCAAAAGGGCCCGCAATTATACGGACGACGTTGAGTTTTCCTGCGAAGACGCAGGACGCACCCCCATCGACAATCTGTGCCGCATGGTGGAAGCTGCCATCGACGCAGGCGCTGCCACGGTCAACATTCCCGACACCGTGGGCTATACGCTGCCCTTGGAGTTTGGCGGGATCATAGAAAATCTGTTTAACCGCGTGCCCAATATCGACAAGGCCGTGATCTCGGTGCACTGCCACAACGATCTGGGCATGGCCACCGCCAACAGCCTGACCGCCTTGCAATACGGCGCCCGCCAAATTGAGTGTGCCGTCAACGGCTTGGGCGAGCGCGCAGGCAACTGCCCCCTCGAAGAAGTGGTGATGGCCATCAAGACCCGTCAGGCTTACTTTGGCGGCTTGTACACCGGCATCGATGCCAAGAGCATTGCCCGCACCTCGCAGGTGGTGGCCAATTTGTGCAACGAGCCCGTGCCTGCGCACAAAGCCATCGTGGGTAGCAATGCCTTTGCCCACAGCTCGGGCATTCACCAAGACGGCGTGCTCAAAAATCGCAGCACCTACGAGATCATCACCCCCGAGTCGGTGGGCTTTACCGACAACAATTTGCACATGACCGCCCGCTCCGGCCGCCACATGATCAAAAATTGCCTCGAGCGCATGGGCTACCGCGAGGGCACTTATGATCTCAACGATGTCTACCGCCGCTTCCTGAAGCTTGCCGATCGCAAAGGCCAGGTCTTCGATTACGACTTGGAAGCCTTGCTGTACTTTAGCAGCGATGAAGAGGAGAGCACTCAGTTTGAGCTTTCAGGCCTCAACGTCATCGCAGGCGACAAGAACACCATCCCCACCGCCTCGGTCAGGATCAAGATAGGCAGGCGCACCCGCATCGATTCGGGCACCGGCAACGGCCCCATCGATGCCGTGTACAACTGCATCACCCGCCTCACCGGCATCAAGGGCAAGCTCACAGGCTTTGTGATCAATGCCAAAGGCTCGGGCATGAACGCCCAGGGCCAGGTGGATGTGGACATCCAATATGAGGGCAGGATGTATCACGGCAAGGGTCTTTCAACCGACGTCATCGAGGCGGCGGCCCTCGCTTTGATCAATGCCTACAACAGCGTCTATCGCGCGCAGATCATAGCCGGGGAAAAAGAAGAGACCAAGGAGCACCAAGGCGAGGAATGATTTAATTAAAATTACCTGGGGGCTCGGCGAAAAAAGCCGGGATCCTGCCCCATCTTAAAGCCAAAAGCTTATTTGGGCACAAGGCAGAAGGGACGGTCCCCCGGGCCAAGACAAAGAGAGCACGAGACAAAGAACAATTTGAGGACGAAAGGTTCACAGGAGACAAAATTTAAATGACCAAGACCTACAAGATTGCGGTATTAGCAGGCGACGGCATCGGCCCCGAGGTAATGGCCGAAGCGGTAAAGGTATTGAAGAGTGCCCAAGAAAAATTTGGTTTCAAATTGGAGATGACCGAGGCTGACGCAGGCGGCATCGCCATCGACAAGCACGGCACCGCGCTGCCTGAGGAGACGGTAAAAATCTGCGAGGCCTCCGATGCCATCTTGTTTGGCTCGGTGGGCGGCCCCAAGTGGGATCATCTTCCCCCGCAGGATCGCCCCGAGCGCGGCGCCTTGCTGCCTTTGCGCAAGCACTTCAAGCTTTTTTGCAATTTCCGCCCTGCTGCCATCTACCAAGGCTTGGGCTCATTGTCGCCGCTGCGCGCCGACATTGCCATGAAGGGTTTTGACCTTTTGTGCGTGCGCGAACTGACAGGCGGCATCTACTTTGGCCAACCCAAGGGCCGCGAGGGTGAAGGCGATGAGGAGAAGGCCTTTGACACGGAGATCTATCATCGCTACGAAATCAAGCGCATTGCCAAGATTGCCTTTGAAGCTGCCAAGCTTAGGCGCAATCATGTCACTTCGGTTGACAAATCCAATGTGCTGCAAAGCTCGATTTTGTGGCGCCAAGTGGTAGAGGAAGTGCACCAAGACTACCCTGAGGTCAAGCTTGATCACATCTACATCGACAATGCCACCATGCAGCTTGTGAAAAACCCCGCCCAATTTGACGTGCTGTTGTGCTCCAATATGTTTGGCGACATCCTCTCAGACGAGTGCGCCATGATCACAGGCTCGATGGGCATGCTGCCATCTGCAAGCCTGGGCGAAGGGGGCTTTGGGCTTTATGAGCCTGCAGGCGGCTCGGCTCCCGACATTGCAGGCAAGGGCATTGCCAACCCCATTGCCCAGATCTTGTCGGCAGCCTTGATGCTGCGTTACTCCTTGGGACAAAACGAGGCTGCCTGTGCCATCGAAGAGGCGGTCAAAAAAGTGCTGGCAGACGGCAATCTGACCTCAGATTTGATGGAAAGCGGAGCTTCGGCCAAGCCTGCCTGCACAACTTGCCAAATGGGCACCCTGATAGCGCAGGCCCTTTAAAGAACATTTTGCCTGCAGGTTTTAAAACTTTGACGTGAACTTGCGCCAAAGCCCGGGGGAAAGAGGCAGATCTTGCCTTCCCCGGGCTCATCAACACAAGTTCAGCCATGGTTAAGAGCGCCTTTGCCTAAAAGGCACAAGGCCGAAACTTAAAGAGAAGATCTTAAAGCACGCACGGATTGTTGATTTTTAAAAGGAAGAATTACAAAAAGGGAAGATTATGGGTAAGACACTTTATGAAAAGGTATACGAGAGCCATATCGTCTTTCAAAAAGAAGGAGAGCTCCCCACCATCTACATCGATCGTCATTTGGTCCATGAGGTGACCTCGCCTCAGGCCTTTGCAGGATTGGAGATCGCATCGCGCAAGCTGCGCCGCCCCGATCTGACCTTGGCCACCATGGATCACGACATCTCCACCAAGGAGCTTGACATCAAGGCCTCATCGCCCATGGCCCAAGAGCAGATCACAACCCTGATGAAAAATGCCGGGCAGTTCGGGGTCACATTATTCCCCATCGGCCATGACAATCAAGGCATCGTGCACATCATAGGCCCGCAGACAGGCTTTACGCTGCCGGGCACCACGCTTGTCTGCGGCGACTCGCACACGGCCACCCACGGCGCTTTCGGCGCCTTGGCCTTTGGCATCGGAACCTCCGAGGTAGAGCACGTCATGGCCACGCAGACCTTAAAACAAGGCAGGCTTAAGACCATGAAGATAGAGTGCACGGGCACCCTGCCCAAGGGCTGCTATGCCAAAGACTTGATCTTGGCCATCATCGGCAAGCTCACCACCGCAGGCGGCACGGGCTACTGCGTGGAGTTTTGCGGAGAGGCTGTGCGGGCTTTGTCCATGGAAGGGCGCATGACCCTCTCCAACATGGCCATCGAGTTTGGCGCCACCGCAGGCATGATTGCCCCCGACGAGACCACCTTCGAGTATATAAAAGGGCGCCTGTATGCACCCAAAGGCGAGGACTTTGACAAGGCCGTTGAATTTTGGAAGAGCCTGAAGAGCGATGATGATGCCGTTTTTGACAAGACTGTCACCTTGGATGCATCAAAACTTGAGCCGCAGTTAACCTGGGGCACCAACCCGGGACAAGAGTGCGCCATCAGCGCCATGGTGCCCGCCCCCGAGGATTTTGCCGATCCCGTGGTCAGCAAGTCTTGCGCCGATGCCCTCTCTTACATCGACATCAAGCCTCATAAGCCCATCAAAGGCAACAAGATTGATTACGTCTTCATAGGCTCTTGCACCAACGGCCGCCTCGAGGACTTCAGAGCCGCAGCCGCCGTGGTCAAAGGCCGCAAGGTTGCCCCCGGCGTGGTCGCTTTGGCAGTCCCGGGCTCCATGTGGGTCAAGCAGCAGGCCGAGCGCGAAGGACTTGACAAGATCTTCACCGAGGCAGGCTTTGAGTGGAGACAGCCAGGCTGCTCCATGTGCCTTGCCATGAATGACGACAAAGCCCCGGTTGGCGCCCGCGTGGCTTCAACCTCCAACCGCAACTTTGTGGGCCGTCAGGGCAAGGGCTCGCGCACTCATCTGATGAGTCCTGCATCTGCGGCCGCCTGTGCCGTGGCAGGCTGTCTTACTGATGTGCGCGACTACTTATAAGGAGGACTATCATGCAAAAGTTTACCGTTCATGAGGGCGTGGCAGTCCCTCTGGATTCTGCCAACATCGACACCGATCAGATCATCCCCAAGCAGTTTTTGCTGGCGGTGTCGCGCAAGGGCTTCGGCGTGCATCTGTTCCATGACTGGAGATACCTCGACGATGCCGAGACCAAGCCCAATCCCGACTTTAACCTCAACAAGGAGGCCTTCAAAGGCGCCACCATCCTGGTGGCCCGCGACAACTTTGGCTGCGGCTCCTCGCGCGAGCATGCGCCCTGGGCTTTGATGGACTACGGCATTCGCGCCGTGATCTCATCAAGCTTTGCGGTGATCTTCAACAACAATGCCTTAGGCAACGGGCTTTTGACCGTCAAGCTTACGGAGAAAGAAGTAGACGAGATCTTCTCGGAGCTTGAAAGGAACCCCGGGGAGAAGATCAAGATAGATCTTGAGAAGCTTACCGTCGATTGCGGGCCTCTGCACTTTGCCTTTGAGCTTGATCCCTTCAGACGCCACTGCCTCTTAAACGGTCTTGATGCCATTGCCCTGACCTTGGAGCATGAAGATGAGATTGCAGCCTACGAAAAGTCCATGCCATCCTTCTTAAAGGGCGTGCGCTAGCTAAAGATTAAGGGCAAAGCCGCTCTTGCTTTGCTTTAAAACTGCAGCCGCAAGCTGCAGTTTTTTGTGCCTCATGCCGGGCCCGGTCATCTTTTGCCGCGGCGCACAAGCGCATTTTCATCTGCCCCTGCTCCCTGTCCCTCTTAAGACTGCAAGAAGAGGCGCCATTCGTCTTTGCGGCATCATCTTTTGCCTTGCCCAAAATTG
>CAZYXT010000043.1:0-19069 GCA_964651505.1 uncultured Enterobacterales bacterium | reverse complement strand
TGCGTTTATTGCTTTTCTTTACAAAATCCAAGGCCAAAAAATCAGGCAGCTCTCCAAGCCCCTGCCCCCCGGTTGCACCTTGGCCAATCAAATTATCAAGATAGCGCGAAAGCAGAGTGGTGTTGCCTCCGCTTTCAAGCCAATAGTTTTGAAAACCCATTTGCGGAAAGGCAAAAAAGTTAATCACCGACCACGGATTGTAAACTCTGTCTTCGGCCAGACAATCAAATGAATAACCGTCATAATTGAACTTAAGCCCTTCCAAGATCTTTTGTTCGTCCCACTGCTCTTGCGGCTCTTTGTGTTTAAGAACTTCTGCCGCATTGGCAATGTAAGGCTTAAAGTTTTGTTCAAGCTCTTCTTGCGTAAATCCTGCGATTGCTCCGTACATGGGAACAAAGGAAATATCCCTGACATTGTTAGGCCCCGAAAAAAGGCCGAGATCTGAGATCCTGGTAACGCCGGTGATGAATGTAAAACGGAATTTGGGCGAATTGCTTTTTAAACTTAAGAAAAAGGACTCCATTACCCTCCGCCGGTTTTCAAATTCATTGGGATCGTCCATCACCCGGGTCAGGGGAGCGTCATATTCATCAACAAGCAAAACTATCGAGCAGTTATCTGCTTTTTGCAAAGATGCATCCAAAGAGACTGTCCAGTAAGGGTTATCGTTCCAAGACAAGCCTGCATCAAGGAATTTAACTTTAAGCATGATGCCGAATTTTTGATAAAAAGTCAGACCGGGATCAGGGTATGCAGAGAAGGAACAGTCCAAATGAACCACCTTATACGCGCCGTCATCAACCCAAGATCTGTCCTTTTCAAGCTTGAGGCCTTTAAAACTTTTTGTGCCGTGCTCAAAAAGCTCTTTGAAGGTGGAAAGCAGCAGCGATTTGCCAAAGCGGCGAGGCCTTGATAAAAAATAGGGGCCTTCGGATTGTGCCAATTTTGCCACTAAATCGGTTTTGTCTACATAAACTTTATTTTTATCAATGAGCGCGTCAAAACTCAAACCTGATGTTTGCAAGGATTTATCAGGGACAATGTTCATGGGAAGCTCTCCTTTTTTTTTTCATAAATTTCCTTTGTAAGGAACCGTGTGGAATTTAGCTGTTTGTTACGACGGTTATGCTATCATGCCCTCATGCTTGGATGTTGCGCGCATGATGGCATAATCGCCAAAACGTACAACTTAAATTCACACAGTTCCCAAGATCTTAAAGCCCTTCGCCTAAGTCCTTAAGGAGTGCTTTCATCATAACACGGCAGCTTTGGTTGTGGGGCTCATTAAATGAAACCCTGCGCGGCGCAATTTATCTGCATCATCAAAGATGGATCAAAAAGGGCACATCGTCGCCTGATGCATTGCAGCTTTGGCTCTCGGGTTTGAGGGCAAGCTTAAGCTTGGGGGATATTTTTTTACGGGGGCCTAAAACAAAAAAACAGGCCTGAGCCTGCATGGGGTTTTTGTGGCTCCTCCTACTGGGCTCGAACCAGCGACATACGGATTAACAGTCCGCCGTTCTACCGACTGAACTAAGGAGGAACGCCTCAAAAAACTTTCAGGAAGCCCTGAAAACGAGGCACATTATAAAGATCTCCCCATGGGGTGTCAACAAGTTTTCTCACAAAAAGATCACAAAGGTTTTTCTAATCCAAATGTCAAATAGGCAAAAAAGATAACGGCTCCTGCAGCTGCGAAGACGGTGCTCAAAAGGCAGGATCTTAGGTAAGAGCACAGACAAAAAAAGCCTGCATGCGGCAGGCTTTAGGAGATTTTATGAATATTTATTGGCGCTGCAAAGCCCGATAGGCAATGTCTTTGCGATAGAACATGCCTTTAAAATGCACCTTGGTGCATAAGGCATAGGCCTTGTCGCAGGCATCTTTGATATCCTCGCCCAAAGCGGTGACGCACAAGACGCGGCCGCCTGAGGCAACCAATTTGCCGTCCTTTAAAGCGGTGCCTGCCTCAAAGATCTTGGTTGCAACGCCGTCGCCCTTATTCTCAAAGACGATCTCGTCGCCCTTGCGGGGGCTTTGCGGATAACCCTCGGCTGCAATCACCACGCCCACGGCAGGACGCTCGTCAAACTTGACCTCACAGCCTTGCAAACCGCCCTGAGTGCAGGCCTTGTCACAAAGCTCTATGAGATCTGATTGCAGGCGCATCATGATGGGCTGCGTCTCGGGGTCGCCGAAGCGGCAATTGTATTCGACCACCTTCGGATCGCCGTTGGCGTCAATCATGAGCCCGGCATACAAAAACCCGGTGTAAGGGATGCCGTCCTCGTACAGGCCTTTTAAGGTGGGGTTGATGATCCTGTCCATGACCTTTTGGTAAACAGAGGGGGTGACCACGGGGGCCGGGGAGTAGGCGCCCATGCCGCCCGTGTTGGGGCCTTCATCGCGATCCATGAGCCTCTTGTGATCTTGGGAGGTGGCCATGGGCAGGGCGTTGATTGCATCGGACATCACGATAAAGGATGCCTCCTCGCCTGCCATGAACTCCTCGATGACAACCTTGGCGCCGGCGCTGCCAAAAGCGCCTTCCTCAAGCATGTCGTGCACGGCCGCTTTGGCCTCTTCAACCGTCATGGCCACGACCACGCCCTTGCCTGCGGCCAGTCCGTCGGCCTTGACCACGATGGGGGCGCCCATCTTGTCGATGTATTCGCAGGCAGCCTTGGCATCGGTGAAGATCTCATAGGCGGCGGTGGGGATGTTGTGGCGCTTTAAAAAGTCCTTGGTAAAGGATTTGGAGCCTTCAAGCTGCGCGGCAGCGCGGGAGGGCCCGAAGATCTTAAGCCCTGCATCCTTAAAGGCATCGACGATGCCGTCGACCAAAGGCGCCTCGGGGCCCACGATGGTAAGGCCCGCCTCGTGCTCTTTGGCAAACTTTATTAAAGCCTGCGTGTCAGAGGCCTTGATGTCAACATTGACCATGTTTGCAAGATCAGACCCGGTGCCCGGGTTCCCGGGGGCAATATAGACGGTGCCTGCGCTTTGGGATCGGGCACAGGCCCAAGCCAGGGCATGCTCGCGCCCGCCGTTGCCTACAATCAATACGTTCATGAAATTCTCCTTTAGTGGCGGAAGTGGCGAATGCCGGTGAAGACCATGGCAATGTTGTGCTCGTTGGCAGCATCGATGACTTCTTGATCGCGAATCGAGCCGCCCGGCTGAATGATGGCGCTGACATGAGCCTGCGCGGCCGCATCGACTCCGTCGCGGAAGGGGAAGAAGGCATCAGAGGCCAAGGCGACATTATCAAGCTCAAACTTGGCATCTTTTGCTCGAAGCAATCCGATGCGCGATGAGAAGACGCGGCTGGTTTGTCCGCAGCCGATGCCCAAAGTGCGCTTGTCCTTGGTGTAGACGATGGCATTGGACTTGGCGTACTTGCACACCTTCCAGGCAAAGAGAAGCTCTTTTAATTCATCCTCGGAGGGCTCGCGCCTGGTGACCACTTTAAGATCGCTTGGGCTCAAATTTATCTGATCGGCCTGCTGGACCAAAAGTCCGCCGTTGACGCGCTTAAAGTCAAAGCGCGCAGGGTTGAGGGTCAGATCGCCCAATTCCAAAAGACGGATATTTTTCTTGCGGGCAACTTCGGCACGGGCCTCCTTTGAAACATGAGGGGCGACGATCACCTCGCAAAATTGCCTGTCGATAACAGCCTTGGCGGTGGGGCCGTCCAAAGGACGGTTAAAGGCGATGATGCCGCCGAAAGCCGACTCGCTGTCAGAGGCAAAGGCTCTCTCGTAAGCCTCGGTCAAATTGTCGGCCAAAGCCACGCCGCAGGGGTTGGCGTGCTTGACGATGACGCAGCAGGGTTCTGCAAACTCGCGCACGCACTCGATGGCAGCATCGGTGTCGGCAATGTTGTTGTAAGAAAGCTCTTTGCCCTGCAATTGCACGGCAGAGCAGATCCCGGTGGAAGAGCCGTTGAGATCGCGGTAGAAAGCGGCCTTCTGATGGGGATTTTCGCCATAGCGCATGCTTTGCAGCTTGACGAAGTTTAAGTTTAAGGTGCGAGGGAAGGTCTTGTCGGCCTCGCTATCCTCGGCGCTCTTGCCGTAGTCGGGCACCTTGGTGCCAAAGTAGTTGGCAATGGCGCTGTCATAGGCTGCCGTGTGCTCAAAGGCTGCAATTGCCAGGTCAAAGCGGGTCTCATAGGCAAGGCTGCCGTTGTTTTGATCCATTTCTTCAATGATGCGCTTGTAATCGCAGCTTCTGACCACGATTGCCACATCGCGGTGGTTCTTGGCCGCCGCGCGCACCATGGTCGGGCCGCCGATATCGATGTTTTCGATGGCGTTCTCCAAGGTGCACTCGGGATTGCTTACGGTCTTGACGAAAGGATAGAGGTTGACGCAGACCAAATCGATGGGCTTGATGCCATGCTCGTTCATCACCTGCTCGTCGATGCCGCGGCGGCCCAAGATCCCGCCGTGGATCATGGGATGGAGGGTCTTGACTCTGCCGTCCATCATTTCGGGAAATTGAGTGTAGTCGGAAACTTCCGTGACCTTGATGCCGCTTGAGGCCAAAAGTTTGGCCGTGCCGCCGGTGGATAGAATTTCCACCCCGCGTTCGCTTAAACTGCGGGCAAAATCAACCACACCTTCTTTATCCGACACGCTGATCAAGGCGCGAGTGATGGGACGAAGCAAATCCATGCATGACTCCTGATAGCACAAATACAAAGGAAAACCGTGAACTCTGCCAAAGCGGCGACTGACAAATTTTAGCACTTTTTGACTGCAAAGACGCCCAAAAGCCCGGGCCTCGTTGCAAGATAAGAGGGATTTGGCGGATCTTTTTGAAAAATGCACCCGATCCTGCACTTTGCAGCAGGGCAGGGCTTAAAGGAAGCCTGCTTTGTTTTGCGGCAACCCTCAATAAACAAGGCAGAGCCCCTGCCTCATGCCCAAAATCAGGCTTTTGCGCGCTTTTGGGCATGGCATGGGCAAGATCTTGTTTTTATTGCTGCGGGCAGTTGATGTAATTGATGCTCGAGCGGCCGTGAATGAACAAAGGCACCCCTTGCAGCATGCGATCGATGATGACCAGCGCATCTATCTTGCAGCCTTTTTTGAGGACATTATTCATTTCATCTTTGGCGTAAAACATGGAGTCGATGATGCTTAAGTCCAAGATCACCGCCTTATTGCGCGCATCGGCTGTCAGGGTGCGATTGTAATCAAGCCCGACCCTTTCAAGCTCGATGTCCTTGATGAGCAAAGGCAGGCGCGACAATTCGGGGATAAGATTGTTCAAGATCTTTTTATCCACAAAGTCTTTTAACATGTCCATGCTCATGGCCAGTCCTGCAAATGCCGCGTATTTGGCCGTCTCGTCAAAAGAGTAACGCTCTTCGTTTCCGTAGGCGGCAATGGTCAGGGCTCCCAGCATGGGCTCGTTGATGGTGCCGGTCAGGCCTCTTGAGCCGAAAGGAAAGATGGCAGTGGTGGTCTGATAGCGTCCTTCTTGTTTGGTCTTTTCCAAAAACTCCACCGTGATCTTGGTTTCCAATGAAGGATCTTCCATGGTGTCGGCGGCATCGAGGATCACCTCGTAGATTGCAAAGTGGGGACTTTCAAAAGCGGTGCGGCTTTGATAGGCAAAGACAGGAGCGCTTAAGCTTAAGGCCAAAGCGCAGGCTAAGACGGCACTCTTGTTCATAATATTTTCCCAAACGTGATTGATATCGGAGTTGTTTTCCTAAGTATACAAAATTACCGCCCATGCTGTAGCCGGTCGTGCTATGGTTTATAATTTGAGACAAGCGTTCTTTCTTAAGTTTCAGGGAGTTACGGTCATGGACTACAGCGAATTTGCCCTCAAACGTAAGGTTAACTTTTACAAACTGTGCGCAACCGACATGCGCTATGAGCTTAAAATCAAAAAAGGGCTTTTGGAAAGGTTGCAAAAGGCCTGCCATGGCGTGGGGGATGCAGGAAGCCTGAGCATCAGCTTTTATCATGATCTGCAAGGGCTGGCCACGGTATCGGGGGAGATATCCATCGAAGTCGAGCTTATCTGCCAGCGCTGCCTTAAGCCTTACCGCATCGCTCTGCACTCAAAGTTTTGCTCCACCCCCGATGAGGCCAAGGCCAAGAGCCTGCGGCTTGAGGATAAGCTTGATTTTATCGAGCTTGACGAGGACGGGCAGTTTGATGCCCTTTCCTACCTTGAAGACTGCCTGCTTTTGGAGCTGCCCTTGGTTTGCGAGCACGAGAATGAAGAGGAGTGCAGCCTTAAGGGGCGAGACTGGGTGTTTGAGGACAGCGAGGAAATGGCAAAAGCCTCGCCTTTTGCCGCCTTGCAGGGACTTAAAAACACCCTCAGGGAGGGGCGCTAAAAACTCTTGCATAAGAGGGGAGCGCTGATTATAATGAGCCGGTTTTCAAACAGGCGCAAGCCTTGAATATCAAGTTTTTAAGCGGGGCAAGCAACAGGATCTCCGCAAGTTGTGTTAATTTCAGGAGACGAACATGGCCGTTCCTCAGAACCATCAATCCCGTTCCCGTCGCGACAAGCGTCGCACTCACGATGCTTTGACCGCCCGTCAGTTGTCGGTCGATGCCGTTAGCGGCGAGGTCCACATCCGTCATCACGTTACCGAGTCCGGTTACTATCGCGGCAAGAAAGTGATTGACCTCAAGGATGCAGATTAATTTCTTGTAACAGAGCGTAAAGCTTTTGGCAATTTCTTGTTTAGGGGCGTCTTGACATCAAGTACGCCCGTTTTTTTATCAGACCAAAATCATGCTGCTTAAGTCCAACTCTCCCCAGATCTGCGTGGCCATCGATGCCCAAGGCGGCGATCGCGGCTATGCCCCCGTGGTGGCGGCCGTCAACTTTGCCTTAACTTTATACAGCAAGATGAATCTTCTCATCTTCGGCTCCAACGAGTGTTACGAGAAGTTAAGCAAAGCCAAGGCAGATCCCAAGCGCTACGAATTCATTGAGGCCCCCATGACGGTGCCGGCCGACGCCTCTCCCAAGGATGTGCTCGACTATTACCAAGGCTCTTCGATGGCCATGGCCATCAATGCCGTCAAGGAAGGGCGCGCTCAGGCAGCAGTGTCGGCAGGGGGCACAGGACCTTTGGTCACCATGGCCCGCCACTACCTGGGCAGCATCGGTCACGTGCGCCCTGCGCTGGCTGCCCGCATGCCTTATGCCATGAACCGCTTTACCCTGATGCTCGATTTGGGAGCCAATGCCCAGTCCGATGCCAAAGATCTGGCAGATTTTGCCCTCCTGGGATCGGCTGCGGCCAAGGCCATGTTCAATCTTGCCACCCCGCGCGTGGCTTTGCTGAATGTGGGTACCGAAGATCAAAAAGGCAGTCACGTGGTGCGCACTGCCCGCGAGCTCATCATGGATGATCGCTCCATCTATCTGCAAGGTTACCTTGAGGCCAACCGCATCTTCTGCGGCGATGCCGACGTCATCGTCACTGACGGCTTCACAGGCAACGTGGCCCTCAAAGCTGCCGAAGGCGTGGCCGAAATTTTCGGCAAGGCCTCGGGTTTGCGCAAATTCATCGCCAAGATGGCCCGCCCGGAGTGGCTTTTGCCCTGGCAGTACAACGGCTCGGTGCTGCTTGGCGTAGACGGCGTCGTGATCAAATCTCACGGCAATGCAGGAGAAGAGGCTTTTGCCGTGGCCATGGTCGAAGCGGCCCGTTGCGCGCAAAGCCCGCTTTTGCACATCTTAAAAGACAGCATCGAAAAAAGCCGCCGCCCTGAAGGATAGGGCGCCTGTCTCATCTTTGCCTCAAAGCCCAAAATCAAGTTTAAAACGATGAAGCTTGATGGCGCCTGCCCGGATTTTATTTTGCGAAGGCAGTTTGGGCAGGGGCGTCTTTGGGCATTTTTGCACGGCTTTGCCATGTTCAGGATATGTCCTCACTTAAAAGCGCGGGCAATAAACTGCTATAATTGGCAAAGTTTTACTTTCAGATTGTTGGTTAATGCCCGACAAAGCTTAATCCAACCACCGGTTACGGGAACACAGCCGCAATGACATACAGCAAGATCCTTGGCACCGGCAGTTATCTGCCTTCTATGATCCGCACCAACGCCGATTTGGAGGCCATGGTGGACACCTCAGACGAGTGGATCGTCGAGCGTACCGGTATACGCGAGCGCAGAATCGCCTCGGAGGTGGAATCTGCCGCCTCCATGGGAGCCATTGCCGCGCAGCGCGCTTTGGAGGCCGCCTCTGTGCAGGCCAATCAAATCGATGCGGTGATTTGCGCCACAACTTCGGCAACTTATGCCTTCCCATCGGCCGCCTGCGAAATAGCAGGACGCCTGGGCATAAATCAGGCCATGGCCTTTGATCTGTCCGCAGCCTGCGCAGGGTTTTGTTATGCCTACGAGGTGGCCCACTCGATGATTCTTGCAGGCACCGCCCAAAAAGTGCTTTTGATCGGAGTTGATCTGATGTCGCGCGCCTGCGACCCCAAGGATCGCACCACCATCATTTTGTTTGGCGACGGCGCAGGAGCTGCGGTGTTGGGCGCTTCTGGCGAGCAGGGCACCTTGGCCGTGCATTCAAGCTCCGATCCCAAGTGCGGGGAATGTCTCAAGCTTGCCTATGTGGATCGCTTCTTGTTGCAGCCTCAATTTTTGTACATGCGCGGCAACGAAGTGTTCAAACATGCCGTCACCGTTTTGTCCTCCCTGGTCAGCAAGACCTTGGAACTTGGGAACATGACGGCCGATGATCTTGATTTTTTGGTGCCCCATCAGGCCAATTTGCGCATTATCGCCGCCACCGCGCGCAAGCTGCATCTTGACATGGATCAGGTGATCGTCACCTTGGACAAACAGGGCAACACCTCGGCAGCCTCGGTGCCTCTGGCCCTGGATGAGGGCATTCGCTCGGGGCGCATTCAAAGGGGCATGGTGATCCTGCTTGAATCCTTCGGCGGCGGCTTTACCTGGAGCTCGGCTCTGGTGCGATACTGATTTTATTGAAAACCTTAAGAGTTTGGAGTTGATATGAAAAAATTTGCCGCAGTCTTTCCCGGGCAAGGCTCCCAAAGCGTGGGCATGTTAAAAGATTTTATGGCAAACCCTAAAGTACAGAAGACCTTCCAAGAGGCCGACGAGGCTTTGGGTTATGATTTGACCAAGATCTGCCTTGAGGGACCTGCCGGGGAGCTCAACAAGACCGAGGTTACCCAGCCTGCCATTTTGACTGCCTCGGTTGCCGCCTTGCGCGCCTTGGAAGAGCAGGGCCTTGCTCCTGCGGCCGCCTGCGGACACTCTTTGGGCGAATATTCGGCACTGGTGGCAGCAGGCTCGCTTGATTTTGCCGATGCGGTGCGCCTGGTCAGATTGCGCGGCCGGGCCATGCAGGAGGCGGTGCCTGCAGGGTTGGGCGCCATGGCAGCGGTGCTGGGGTTGGAAGATGAAGCGATTGTTGAGGCCTGCCAAAAAGCCTCGCAAGAGAACAGCGCCTGCTATGCGGCCAATTTCAATGCCCCGGGGCAGGTGGTAATTTCAGGCAAGGCTGAGGCTGTGGAGCGCGCCTGTGCCGAGCTTTCGGCGGCAGGGGCCAAAAAGGTGGTGAAGCTGTCTGTCTCTGCCCCTTCGCACTGCCCTCTGATGCAAAGCGCCGCGGACAAGTTAAAAGAGGCCTTGGGCAAGATTGTCGTGTCCGATGCCAAGATCCCCGTTTATTGCAATGCCTATGCCAAGCCTTTGACTGATGCTGAGGCCATCAAAGATGCCCTGTATGCCCAGCTCATAGGCCCGGTGCAATGGGTCAAGTGCGTGCAGGCCATGGCAGCAGACGGCATCGAGGCCCTCGTCGAGGCGGGCCCGGGCAAGGTTTTGACGGGCTTGAACCGCCGCATCGACAAGAGCCTGACTTTGCTTAACGTAAGCGACGAGGTCCTCTTGCAAAAGGCCGTTGAAGCTTTGGCCTGAGACTTGGGACAAATAAGGAGAACAGCGTGGATTTAAATTTTGAAGGCAAAATCGTCCTGGTAACCGGTGCCTCCCGCGGCATCGGCGCTGCCATCATCGAGGCTTTTTTCGAGCGCGGCGCGACCGTGTGCGGCACGGCCACCTCGCAAGATGGCGCAGACAAGATAACCTCTCTTTACGGGCAGCGCGGCTTAGGCTTTGTTTACAATTCGCTGGAGCTTGATCAGGGCGCATCCTTGGTCGAGGCTGTCAAAGAGAAGTTTGGCGCAGCCCCCGATATTTTGGTGAACAACGCAGGCATCACCCGCGACGGCTTGTTCATGCGCATGAAAGATCAAGACTGGGATGACGTCATAGCCTGCAATCTTACGGCCGTGGCTCGTCTGTCCAAGGCCTGCGTGTCGCAGATGATGAAAAAAAGATGGGGCCGCATCATCTCCATCACCTCGGTGGTGGGTGAGATGGGCAATCCCGGGCAGTGCAATTACGCTGCCGCCAAGGCAGGCATCATCGGCTTTACCCGCTCTTTGGCCCAAGAGGCAGGCGCGCGCGGAGTGCTGGTCAATGCCGTGGCCCCGGGGTTCATCGACACGGACATGACCAAGGTTTTAGGCGAGGAAGCAGCCTCTGCCTTGTGCTCGCGCATCCCTCTTAAAAAGATGGGAACGGCCGAGGATATTGCCCATGCCGTGCTGTTTTTGGCCTCGGATCTGTCAGGCTACATCACCGGTGCCACCTTGGATGTAAACGGCGGAATGTTCTGTGCCTAAAAGTGTGATATAACGCATTTATTGCTGATTTTGGGTACCGCTCTCTACCAAAGGGAGTTCAAAGTCGGTATAATCAGCACGAACAAATTATTTGGTTTCCGACATTGGGTCGGGCAACTTCTAACATAGGACAGTAACTGTGCGTTGCGCAGTCTGATCAGGAAAGAAATGAGCAATACCATTGAAGATCGCGTAAAGAAGATTATCGTTGACATGTTAGGCGTTAAGCCTGAGGATGTCGTGCCGGAAGCATCGTTTGTTGATGACTTGGGCGCAGACTCTTTGGACACCGTAGAGCTGGTCATGGCCCTCGAGGAAGAGTTTGAGACCGAGATCCCTGATGAAGAGGCTGAGAAGATTAACACTGTTCAGGCAGCCATCGATTACATCAAGAGCCACGAAGAATAACAGTCTTTCTGGCAGCTGCATACAACTGCAAGAAAGTATTTAACATATCGGCTGGGGAGATGTTTGCATCTCCTTAGTTGTATCAGAAGGACGATTGTTTTGGAGGCAGAGAGTTGCAAAAGCGCAGAGTAGTTGTTACAGGTCTCGGCATGCTGAGCCCGGTAGGTTTGACGGCCGAAGAATCATGGCAAAACCTCCTCAAGGGCAACAGCGGCATTTGCATGATCGATCATTTTGATACGAGCGCTTTTCCGGTCAAAATCGCCGGTTTGGTCAAGGGGTTCAATCCCGAAGACTGGGGCATCACCCGCAAAGACGAGCGCAAGATGGATCTGTTCATTCAGTACGGCATCGCCGCAGGGCTGATGGCCATCGCCGACTCGGGCTTTGAAATAACGGACGACAATGCTCGCCGCATCGGCACCATGGTAGGCTCGGGCATCGGCGGATTAGGCCTGATTGAACAAAACATCCTGGCATTGGCAGCCAAAGGCCCGCGCGGCATCAGTCCTTTCTTTGTCCCCTCGACCATCATCAACATGGTCTCGGGCCATCTTTCCATCCTCAAAGGCTTGAAGGGCCCCAACCTCGCTTCGGTCACCGCCTGCGCCTCCGGCACTCACGCCATCGGCATTTCGGCCCGCCTGATTGCTTGCGGCGATGCCGACATCATGGTCTGCGGCGGCTCCGAGAAGGCTTCCACCCCCATGGGCATCGGCGGTTTCAGCGCCTTAAAAGCCCTGTCCACCCGCAATGACGAGCCGCAAAAAGCCTCGCGTCCCTGGGACGTCGATCGCGACGGCTTTGTTTTGGGCGACGGCGCAGGCATTTTGGTGCTTGAAGAGTACGAGCACGCCAAGGCCCGCGGCGCGAAGATTTATGCTGAATTGTGCGGCTTTGGCATGTCAGGCGACGCCTATCACATGACCGCCACCGCCGAGGATGGCTCCGGTGCCCGTTTGTCCATGCAAAACGCCATCGACGATGCCGGCATCAAGCCTGAACAAATAGGCTACATCAATGCTCACGGCACCTCCACATCCATTGGCGATCTGTCCGAGCTGAGGGCCGTCAAGGCCATCTTCGGCGATGCCCCTGAGCACACCTGCATGAGCTCGACCAAGTCCATGACAGGTCACCTGCTCGGTGCCGCAGGCGCCATCGAGGCTGTCATCACCGTGCTGGCCGTGCGCGATCAGATCTGCCCTCCGACCATCAACTTGGAGAAACCCGATCCTGAGGTGGGCAATTTCAATCTGGTGCCCAATGTTGCACAAAAGCATGACATCGAGTATGCATTGACCAACAGCTTCGGCTTCGGCGGCACCAACGGGTCGCTGATATTCAAGCGCATGTAACGGCGCTTAAAAAACCCTGCACATTCAGGGTTTTTAAATGCACGGCCCCGGGCCCGGCCTTCAGAGCAAGACCGATCCCCGGGGCCTCAGATTTTTATGAATTAGAGCATAATTTTAAGCAATGACCGCAGTCAGGAGGCGGTAATGGGCAGTAATAGCACACAATTGTTGCAGCAAGACGCGCAGGTAATTGCCTCGTATCAGCATTTATCCGAGCTGCCCCTGGTGATTAAGGGAGGGCACGACTGCTATCTTATCGATGCCGATGACAAAGAGTACATCGATCTGACCGCAGGGGCCTGCACCATGAATTTGGGCTACACGCCGTTGGAAGGCAAAGACTTTGCCTCCTTTCCTTTCCCTTATGCAACGGGAGTAAGCCAGCTTGAGTACGCCCTTGCTTTGCGCGAGCTCTATCCCGGGGCAGAGCCTGATGATTTGAGAGTGGGCTTTGGGGTGTGCGGCTCCGAGGCTGTCGACGGGGCCATCAAATTGTGCCGCGCTTACACGGGCCGCAAGAAAATCGTCTCCTTTGAGGGTGACTATCACGGCACCACCTACGGCTCGGTGACCCTCACCACGCTGCCAGGGCGCATCTCGCAAAAGTTTGCCCCTCTATTGCCTGACGTGCACATCCTGCCTTTTTGCTCGGATGAGGACAATAACGACAGCGTAGACGAGGCTTTGCTCAAGCTTGCGCTGCTTGATTACGAGACCATCGCAGGCATCATCATCGAGCCCGTGCAGGGCGACATGGGCATGATCCCCATGCATCAAAAGCTCATGCGCAGCATCGCAGCCATTGCCCAAACCTGGGATATTCCGCTTATAAGCGACGAGACTCAAATGTCCTTTTATCGAAGCGGCCCTTTTTACGGCATTGAAAATTACGAAGGCGTGGTGCCCGATGCCATCGTGATGGGCAAACATTTGGGAGGAGGGATCCCATTGTCGGCCATCATCGGCCGCAAGGAGCTGATGTCAAGCCTCGGCCGCTGCGAGCACGCTTTCTCCATGGCAGGCACGGCAGAGGCATGCGCCCGCGGTCTTAACTCCTTAAAAACCATCACCGCGCCCAAGTTTAAAGAGCAGCTTGAGCAAAAAGGGCAGTATTTGGCCAAGGCTCTGCAAGAGCTCATGCAAAAACATCCCTTATCCGCGGCCAGGTTCACGGGCTTGGGCTTTGCTTACGGCTTGTGGATAAAATCGCCTCTTGCGCAGTTTACGGATGATGAGGCCGCCTTTTTGGTCATGCGCAAGGCTTTTGATTTGGGGGTTTACACCATGCGCCTGGGATCATCGTGGCTTAGGATCGAGCCTCCTTTGAACATTGAGCAAAAAGAGCTGCAAGATGCCTTTAAGATCTTGGATGAGGCGCTCTCGGCCTTGGAGCAAGGCAGGTGCGATAAAGAAACTTTAAAGGATATGGCATCATGACCAAGATTGTAAAAGTGGCCGCCGCGGCCATTGTCAAGGATGGCAAAATGCTTTTGACCAGGCGGGGCAGCGGCGAGCATGCAGGGCGCTGGGAGTTGCCCGGGGGTAAATTGGAAGAGGACGAAAGCGCTCAAGAGGCCTGTTTGCGCGAGATCAAAGAGGAGCTTGATTTAAACATTGCCATCAAATCAAAGCTTACGGTGCTCGAGTACGATTACCCCTCGTTTCATTTGAGCATGGACATCTTTTTGTGCTCGCTGCATGATGCCGATACCTTAAGCCTGAGCGTGCATGACAGCTTTGCCTGGGCCGATGCCGCTTTGATGGACAAGCTGCCTTGGATTGAGGCCGATCTTATCGTGCTCCCGCTTTTAAAAGAGGCCGTGCAAACCCCGGGGCTTTAAAGCCTTAGGCACAAGATAGGCGCAAATCTTAAAAGAACAGGGGGCCTTGGCGGTTCCCGCCGGCTTTTATCTTAAAGGCATGACAAAAAGCTGCATGAACTTTTCGTTGCCTTCCATTCTGCTCAAGAGCTTACTCACAGCTTCCAAGTCGCCTTCAAAATTGATGGCATAGACGCTTTTGTCTTCATAGCGGCGGGCCCGGAACCCTGCTTTCTTGCCCAAGGCATCGGAATTAATGATGCAGGTGCCGTACTGAACTGCGGGGCCCAGCACGATATCGGCCGAATTGACCACAAAGCCCTTGGCTGCCAATTGGCACAGCTCGTCTATCTCAAGATCGGTGCGGGATACTTTAACCGTCACCAAGGCCGAGTGATCCTTTTTTTGCACCGAGATAAAGGCAGGGATATCGGGACCGTCCGAGGAGATCACCATCCAATCATCGGGAATGGAGGCTTTAAAAAAGTGATTGGCATAGGTTAAATGATCTTCGGCAGTCTCTGCGGCGGTGACTGTTGCAAGGCCTGCGTAATCTTCGCGGTAGGTTGCGCAGGAGCTCAGAAGGCCCGATGCGATCAAAACCAAAGAAAAAGCGCCTGCCTGCTTTAAAACTGATAATGCACATCTCATAATCTGCCCCCCAACATCTTCATCTTCGTGGCATTGTAACAAGGCCTTTTTGTTTTGTATAGGAACAAAAAGACCCCAGATGCGGGGGCTGATTTGTAATCTTGTCAATTTGTGATAAGCGGTTGTCAGGTGCGGGCAGGCAGGCAGACTGACTGATGACCTTGGCCCGGCTTTCGTTTTGCGTTTTTCCCTCAATAAGTATCTTTGCAGGGCATACGCATCAAAAGCAATGACAGAGCGGAGGCATCAGTCTGCAAACTTCCTGACAGTTTAATGCTTGCAACTTTCCTGCGTAAACTTGTTTAGAGTTTTACGCTGTCAAGGATATTGCCGTTATAATCAATCAACACGTATTCTTTATTTTCAAAAAAGTTATCTGCAATCCATTCTAAATTTAAATTTTTCTTCTTAATCTCATTGCCCAAAATAAGCAAATTTGCTACATTTAACGCAACTCCTTTGTAGCCTGATCTTAATGAAGCTTTATTAAGTTTTGTGGCTATAGATTTAGAAAATTCACCAGATACAAACATAAAATAGGTCCGAGATATATCATCCTGTATCACATTCCACCAGGTATTTGGATTGACTACACTATCTTTATTTTTAAATTCTGTAAGATAACGAACCATTTCATCTTCCTGACTAATCGGAAGATTATAAGGATCTTTATAAGCTTTTGTATCAATAATCAGACAATAATTCTCTTCAAGATCAGTAGTGTAAACTACAGCATCAGGTTTTGAAGCACCGCCTAAATGAATACCGGTGAAGTTACACTCATTAACCAAAAAATCAAGTACACAAATTTCAAATTGCCTGCTTTGAGTTTTGTCATAAGCAAGATCAATTAAATTTAAATAACTGTGCGGTAAAACATCAAGATGAGCACGAACAATATTTTTAAGTTTGAGAATGTGCGATGGTGTATCAATGTTTTCATGAAGAACTATGGTAAAGTCCTTTAAATTATCTGTAAAAATACAAGATTCTTTTGATTGTTTTATTTCTAAAGATAAACCGATATTAACCAAACCATACAAATCATCGATTAATTCAGGAGCATCAATTCTAATGTTTTTTGTTTTAAGATATGCTATAATTGAATCAAACTTGATCTCTTTGTGTCTTTTGCTATGTAAATAGTCTACAATATAGCTTCGGCGTAAACGCAAAAAATCTCTATCACGAGATTTAGTGCTAAACCTTTCAAAGGATATATTTTTGGGATATAGCTTAAATTTACTTGTTCCTTTGGTATGTTTTAACTGAATTATTCCTTCAGTTGTAATTTGGTAGCCCGGTATCATTACTTTTTGTGATCTTTTCACTTTTGGCACATAAGATAAAAGACCAAGCTTAACCAGCCATCCTCCTATCATTCGTGCATATTTATCGGCTGAACCCTCCCAATTTGCCACGAGTTGCTTTTTCATAGCAGAGTTTTGCTCAAGTTCTAGAGCTTTAATTAATAGATCTTGCGACAAACTTGTAAATCCATTTTCGCCAATAAACCCTAGTTGAGCTCCAATCTCAAATTTTGTTAAGATATCACCGTGCTCTAGAAGAGTAAGGATCCTGACAGCCGGAGGATAAGATAACATTGCCTCGGTTATGATATCGATTTCCTCCTGAGTCATAGTGTCATTATCATCAGCATGCTTAGCCATCGATAATCTAAGACCATCATCTGTGATAGAAAAACTATCGGACTTATAGTCATAAGAGATGAAACCTAGACAGTGAGCCCATCTTATAAAATTATCTGCAGGCCAATCTGCAATGAAGTCCCTTTTCTGACCTTTAATGGCTGCCTGGATGATTCCATTACATCTGGCACTGGATCTAGGCGTGAACGATGTACCAACAAGATCTGAATATTTAAGTATCAAAGGACTCTTATTTAGTTCATTTATAAAGCGATCTCGTCCATCTTCAGTAGATATTTTTTCCGGTATGAGTTTTGTTTTTAAAAGATTATGGAAACTACTCTTGTTATCAAAAACAGAGACAACCGCAATTAACTTAATTAAATCACCGGGATCTTGTACCCAGCCAAAACTCCTTTTTGCAGGTTTTTCAAAATTAATTACTTTAATCATTTAAAGCTCTTTAATAATTTATAATCAAGACCTCATCGCTGCCTTCTCGTGCCGTGTGGTAATTGCAATTTCGGTAGTCGCTGTTAATCCTTATTACTTTATAGCGTTCTGACCACTTTTTAAGAAGTAAATTCTCCTGTCCCTTATGTTCAAGAACGTTTGATAAAGCAAAGTGTATGCCTCTGCTGTTCATGCAGTCCAAAATCTCATAAAGCTGTTGCTCTTCCCTATGCGTCCAATTCTTGAACCCGCGTTTGCCATCATTGTAGCTGCCGGTCGTAATCAAATAGGGCGGATCGCAATAGACCAAGTCATCCTCTTGAAGCTTAGAAAAATCCATATCGGTAAAATCCTTAGCGGTAAAAGAAACCTCTTTTTGCTTGGCAAAAGAGCAAAAGTTAAGAAGATTCTCCTTCATTAAAGGAGAAAAGTAACTGCGATCTTTACCAAATGGATTATTAAATTCTAATTTAGAATTAAAGCGCAACTGAAAGTTAAAGGAATAACAGGTTAATACATACAGTTCAATAGGGTTTGGTTTTCTGTTGTAATCATCTCTAAGCTTAAGATATCCTTCGGTATTCTGCTTATTCAAAGAATATGCTTTTATTAACTTTTCAATATCATTAATAACACATTCATTGTCAGCAGTCTTTAAGTAATTATAAAATTCTATAAGTCTAGTGTTAAGATCATTGCAAATTATCTTATTTGCTTTCACATTAAGAGCGACATTACAACCTCCGGCAAATAAATCAACAAATGTGTTTATATGACCGGGGAACAACGGTAAGATCTGATTTAAAACTTTATATTTACCGCCTATATAATTAAAAGGACCTTTAAAAAACCTTTTGTTTATAGTACCAAGTACTTTGTTATCATCAGTGTTAAGAACATATCCGGAATCGCGCGTAATTGAAACAGGTTTGGCTATCTTTTTTATTTTGCGTCCATAAATAAGGTATTCTTTAACCTCAGAGGTTCTTGTCTTTTTTCCTTGATACTTCTTATATGATATTTTTCTAATATCAAAGTATTTATAATTCGTATTATCTTTAAAAATTTGAATCAGTTCATCCTCGTCTAATAGACCGTCTGAACTATAGCTTAAAACAATATGCTCAAAATCAGCTTTATTAATCACTGCTGTCAAATAATCTGATACTTTGTTCTTTATGCATAGTTCAGATTTTAAGGCTGACCAATCACGCATGCCTGTGACGCCGTGTAATTTGGGATAATCATACCGGGCCACCGTTTCGAGCACATGATAGTTGGGTGCATATTGTCTGCTGTTATAGGGTGGATCTAAATACAGAATATCTCCTTTAATCTGATCCAAAAGTTTTATACCATCAAGGTTAAAGCATTGATTCTCTTTTTTATTGTCTATAATGCAAAGATCTTGCATTAGAATTTTTTTAAATGATCTTTTGTCCCAATCTTTAAGATATGCGCCATATGTACCGGTTATATTTGAAACAAAAGGGATCCCTTCGATTAAAGATGCTAATAGGTAAAAATACTCATTTTCATCTACTAGCTTTTCCTGTCTGAAGGTTTCAATGTTTTGTCTTATAAAATCAATCCTAAATGCGTTATCAGGGGTAAAATATTTGCGTCCGCTTATATTGGGGCTGTAGTTTTGTGCAACAAAATTTTTATCGCAATATTCTTCTGTCAATGGACTGTTTTCGAGGTAAGAAAAAAGATCATCTGTTTTCAAAAACTTTAAAAGTTTTGAAAAATCAGGTTTTTGGTTGATGCCGATAAGAGCTTTGCAAATTACAAATGAAAAGTACAATAAATCATTGGCTATAATGCGATAACGATTTTTGAAGTAGTGACCTACCACCCCGGTTCCTGCAAACAGATCGCAAAAAACCTCGGATCCTTTTGATGCACCGTTCTCTTCGATGATCTTGGCTATATCTTCGAGCAAAAGATTTTTGCAGCCTATAAATCTCATTCAACATCCCCTTACATCCTTTTGCAAAGAGT